>JADGPQ010000251.1 GCA_017882325.1 Thermoleophilia bacterium | reverse complement strand
ATGTGGGCCGCAAAAGGATTGCAGACGTCGGTCTGAGCGGAGGGGTCAGAGGGAGATATCCGTGCAAATGGCCGGTGGACGCACGTGGATTCGAACCACGAGATTCTTCCCAATCGATGCGTGATGCCCGGCATGCGGGAGGAGGCCGCGGAGAAGATCGACGCGGGGCTGCGAGCCGCACTGACGGGGCAGGAGCAGGCGACGATCGTGACCATGGGGTGAGGCACGCGGTCACGTCGTTCGACGCCAGTGGCCGCGTCGGCAGAGAACCCGCAGGTCGGGTGTGGATGCCCGCAGGTCGGGTATAGACGGCCTCATGAAGAAGACGCACATCATCGTGCTGGGGGCGGGCTTCGGAGGCCTCGAGCTCACTACGATGCTGTCGGAGACTCTCGGCGGTGCCGTCGACGTCACCCTCATCGACAAGGCCGACCATTTCGTCTTCGGCTTCTCGAAGCTGGACATCCTGTTCGGCCGGGCGACCCCGGACGCGGTGCGCCTCTCGTATCGCGACGTTGCGAAGCCCGGGGTGCGCTTCCTGCAGGAGACGGTCACGGCGATCGACCCCGCAGCCCTGCGCGTGTCCACCGACCACGGGGTCTACGAAACCGACGTGCTCGTGGTAGCGCTCGGCGCCGACTACGACATGGAAGCCACGCCGGGGCTCGCCGACGGCGACAACGACTTCTACTCCGTGGCCGGCGCCGAGCGGATACGCGAGCTGCTGCCCAGCTTCAACAAGGGACGTGCGATAGTCGGCGTCTGCGGGGCGCCGTTCAAGTGCCCGCCGGCGCCGAGCGAGGCCGCCCTGCTGCTCCACGACTACCTCACGACGCGGGGCGTGCGCGGCGACTGTGAGATCTCCATCGTGATCCCGTTCGGGAGCCCGGTCCCTCCCTCGCCCGACACGTCCCGGGCGCTTGTCGCCGCATTCGCCGAGCGCGACATCAGCTTCGTCCCGGGCCGGCGCGTCAGCTCGCTGGACACGGCGCGCCGCGTCGCCGTGCTCGACGACGGCAGCGAGATGCCGTACGACCTGTTCCTCGGCGTCCCCAAGCACCGCGCCCCCGACGTGGTCCTGGCCAGCGGCATGGCCGAAGACGGATACGTGCCCGTGAAGTCGGGGACGCTCGAGACGCGGTTCCCCGGCGTGTACGCGCTCGGCGACGTCGCCACCGTCGGCGTGCCCAAGGCGGGGGTGTTCGCCGAGGGACAAGCCCGGATAGTGGCCGCGTCGCTCATCGCGCAACTGAAGGGCGGCGAGTCGCCAGCGACCTATGACGGGCGCGGCTCCTGCTTCGTCGAGTTCGGCGTCGGCCGCGTCGGCCGCGTCCACGTGGATTTCCTCTCCGGGCCAAAGCCGACCGGCACTTTCGAAGAGCCGTCGGCCGCGCTCGTCGCCGAGAAGGAGCACTTCGGCTCGAGCCGCCGCGTCCGCTGGTTCGGCCGCTGACGTCTTTCCGCACGGGCCACGATCCCGGCCGGCAAGACCAAACCGGGCTTTGAGATCCGTTTCCACGACCTGCGCCACACGCACGCGACCCAGCTCCCGAAGGCCGGCGTGCATCCCAAGGTCGTCTCCGAGCGCCTCGGTCACGCGAGCATCGGAATCACCTTGGACACATGCAGCCATGTGATGCCGGGGATGCAGGCAAAGGCGGCGGAGAAGATCGCCGCGGGACTCAGGGCAGCACTGGCGGGATAGGGCGGATGCGACAATCCGCAGGGACAAGCCCCCGCACAATCGAGTCTCTGGACGCGACTGCGCCGCCTCAGTCGGGCAGCGGCTCTGTGTCCCAGTCGGACGGCGTGAACACGCAGCCGGGCTCGGCGCCGACGACGAGCATGGTGGTGCCGGCCTCGCGTGCGACCGCGCCGCGCACGACAGCCGGGTCGGGCACGTACAGGAACGTGCCCGCTGGCGCGTCGATCTCCTCGCCGTTCACGCGGTAGGTCGCGTGGCCCGAGACGATGAGAAAGAGCTCCTCGTGGCGCGCCTCCGCCTCGTCGTGATCGTGCGTCAACATGTCGCCCGCCTTCGTGGCGCGGGCGAGGTTGGTGCCAAACGAGCCGATGCCGAAGAAGCGCCGGAGCGGCTTCCACTCGGTGTCCGGCGATTCGCCCGGTTCGAACGGGATGTCGTCGATGTGCGCCGCCGTGTAGGCCGCGCGATCAGCTGTGTCGCCCATGTCCGAGCCCTCCCTGGAGTGCCGTAAGGTTCGTCTCGGAGTCTAGCAGGAGGGGGCTCGAGATCCGTTTCCACGACCTGCGCCACACGCACGCGGCCGCGCTGCTGAAGGCCGGCGTGCACCCCAAGGTCGCCTCGGAGCAGCTCGGTCACGCCTCACTCGGGATCACGCTCGACACCTACTCCCACGTGATGCCGGGCATGCAGGAGAAGGCCGCGGAGAGTATTGACGCAGGACTGAGGAAAGCACTGGTGGGCTGACGACGCGGCCTGCATCTTGCGGTGGATGCTACTCTCTCGTGCGCGGCAGCTGTGCGCCCCCGCCGCGAAGACCGCTATCGCCGCCCCCGCTCCGACCGGCACGCATGCGAGAACCGGCTCTCGACTCTTCACGTGGGTACGGTCAGCAGCTCCTCCGAGAGCACACCCTCACCCACCTTCACTACCGCTCCCGTCATGCGCATCGCGAATTGCTCCCCGACCTCGATGGCAATGACGCCGCCGGGCATGTGCACCGAGATTGAGCGGGCACAGAGCCCGAGCCTGTAGGCCACCGCCGCCGCAGCACAGCTGCTGCTGCCCGAGGCGAGCGTGTAGCCCGCGCCCCGCTCCCAGATCTCGATGGCAAGGTCGTCGCGACCTAGCACCTTGAGGAACTGCACGTTGGTCCGCTCGGGGAAGCTGGGGTGAGTCTCGAGTAGGGGGCCGAAGTGCCGCGCAAGCTTGGGGCTGATCTCGGAGAGCGGCACGACGCAGTGCGGATTGCCGATCGACGCGGCGCAGAAGGTGAAGGTGCGGCCGTCGGCGACGATCTCTTCGTTGATGACTTCGCGACGCGGGCCGGCGACGGGGATCTCGTCGCTCCAGAAGCTCACGCGGCCCATCTCGACGCGAACGGAGCGCCCGCCGTCCGAGACCTTGGCGCTCACCAGGCCGCCGAGAGTCTCGATGGCGAATTCCTCGCCGGCGACCAGCCCTCGCTCCCAGAGGTGACGCGCGAAGATGCGCAGGCCATTGCCGCTCTTCTCGGCCTCACTGCCGTCGGGGTTGAAGATGCGCAGAGCGAATCGCGCCCGCTCTGCCGGCAGCGGTCCCAGCAGGATGCCGTCCGAGCCGATGCCGAAGTGGCGGTCACAGACCAGCCTGACTTGATCGGCCGTCAGGGGCGCCGGCAGGTCTCTCGGGTCGACCACGAGGTAGTCGTTGCCGACGGCGTGGTACTTGGCAAACGCGACGGGCATGGGCGCAGGATATCCGCCGGCGGGAGAAGGACAAAGCAGGACCGGCCTTGCACACGATCCCCTCGACGCAGAAGGAGACGGTGTCGTCCAGCCGCAGCACGCGCGCGAGACGCAGCCGTCCAAGGTCGGCACGGCACCCTGACGACGCGAACCAAGGACGGTTGGCACCCGGTTGGCTCGCGTCAGACCTCATGAACGCCGGGTAGCCAGCTGCCTCGCTAAGCCTCCGTCCTCATCACCCCTGGAACAGGATTCGCCTGATCAGGCCGCCTTGGCGCCAGGAGGAGCGGGGGCCAGCCCAAGCTGCTGGAGCATGCCCAGCTGGTCTTGGACGGACCAGTGCTCGGCGAGTTTCCCGTCCTCTACGCGAACGATGTGG
>JADGPQ010000077.1 GCA_017882325.1 Thermoleophilia bacterium | reverse complement strand
GTCGGCAGGGCATTGGCGTTAGCGGTCATGAGCGCTGCACTGAGAGCAATGGCCACCAGCAAGATCAACAGCGCGGCGACCGGGTAGTGTTTCCTCATTCTCATTCTCTGCCTCCCCTTGCCGCCTCTCCCAAGCTGGGAGGGCGGCATCTCGCTTCCCCTGACTGTGAATCTCCTATCCTGGATCCTCCCAAGTTCGCTTTCACGGCCAGTCTTCGCGTGCCAGTCTGGCGCGTCTTGGACATTTGTGCAACCGGACACACAGTTTTCGGACCCTACGTTGACGTCGCACTCAGACAGAGTCCTGCCTCAGCCAGGTCGACCTCCGCAGCCTCCAGCAACCGGTGGCCGGCCTCGCGCGCCGTCGCGCTGGAAACAGACGCGGAGATGAAAGGCACGCTGCGCCAGGACAGCGACGTGGCGCCGCTCGACCAGGCGCAACCGAGCTCCGTGCAATCGAGGTGCAGCCTCCAGCACGAGATCGGCGTACGGCCGTCCTCCAGCACGGTGCCGGGTGCGCAGGCATGGGTGGTCAGCACGAACGTGTGACTGCAGTACTCGAGGATCCGTGTGCCGGGGGCGGCGATGCACCTGGCGTGGTCATCGTCGGGTTCGCCCAACGGGTCGTTGGCCCAACGCCATTCCATGGCGGCTCTCCTGTCGGTTGCTGGAAGCCAGCGTGCCGTGATGAGAAGCCGCGTCGACCTTACTGCTCAAGCATACTCTTCTGCGGGGCTGGGCCCTCGACCGTGAGCGGGCCGTAACATGCGGGCCGGCGATAGGCGCCGCCCCATACCTCACGGCGGCGCCACGCGCGCAAAGCATCGAGGTCGAGCCGCGCCACGTAGACGCCCTCGTGCACGCCGGCCTCGAAGACGCGCGTCTCGCGGCTCGCGCCTGCGGCGCCGAAAGCGATCGGGTCGAACACGACCGAGTGCCCGTTCTGCTGTGGCGCCGGGTAGTTGGCCAGCGCCACCGCGCACATGTTCTCGAAGGCTCGTGCGCGCAGCTGGCCGAGCCTGTTCGCCTCCATCTCGCAGGCGTTGGGCACGAGGATGATCTCGGCGCCTTCCACGGCCAGGACCCGCGCCGCCTCGGGGAACTCCCGGTCGAAGCAGATCATCGCGCCGATGCGCACGGGGCCGGCGGCGGTGTCGAGGTCCGCGACCGCGAACGCGTCGCCCGGCGTGAGCGCCGCCTCCGGGCGGTCGAAGGCGCAGGTGTGCACTTTGGCGTAGGTGAGCGCCTCGCGGCCGCGACGGTCGAACAGCGTGAGCGTGTTCCGCGGCCGCCCGGGCCCGCGCTCGAGGAACGTGATGGCGATCGCCAGACCGAGCTCCTCGGCGAGCCCGGCGAAGCGACCCACAAACGCTCCCTCGCGCGACACGGCCTGCGCCCGCCAGTGCTCGAGGTCGTCACGCTCGAACGCATAGCCGATGTTCCACATCTCCGGGAACAGCGCGATATCGGAGCCAAGCTCGGCGGCGCGGCGACAGGCGGCCAGGCCGGTCTCAAGGTTGGCCGCCTGGTCGTAGCCGGCCGCCGCGATCTGCAGCAGGGCGATGCGCAGCTCACTCACGTGACGGCTTCTTGTGCCCTGGCGGCGTCGATGCGCGTGGTCTCGCCGGGCGCCAGAACGCGCACCTCGACACCCGGCGCCAGGTGAGCGGCGTACCGCGTGAAGGCGACCGGCCAGCGACCGAAGCGGGCGTTGAACGCCGGCGGCAACCACGGCGGGTAGAGCGTGCCCCAGTGGATCGGCACCGCGACGGCGGGCCGCAGCAGGCGCAGCGCCTTGGCGGCCGTCAGTGGGTTGAGGTGGTCCTCGGGCAAGCGCGGCCCCCACCCCCCGACCGGGAGCAGCGCCAGGTCGAGGTCGGCGGACAGGCCCGCCATCTCGTCGAACAGGCCGGTGTCTCCGGCGAAATACGCCGTCAGCCGGCCCTGCACCAGGTACCCGAGGGAGTTGCCCGGCGTGGCCATCGGGTGACGCGTGATGCCGTGAACGGCTGGAGTAGCGGTCAGTCGTACGCGGCCGATATCGCGACTCTCCCCCGCTTCCATCTCGGTCACGTCGGCGAAGCCCAGACGCTTGATCAATCGCTTCGTCGCCCGCGGCGCGAGCACCGGCGTGTCCTTGTCGATGAGGCGCAGAGATGGCACGTCGAGGTGGTCGAGGTGCGCGTGCGAGATGACGACCGCGTCGAGGTCGCGATAGACGTTCGCCGGCGGCGGCGGGCTGTGCCGGATGAGCGCGCCCACGCGCAGCCGCAGCAGCGGGTCGCTGAGGATGCGCGCGCCGTCCACCTCGATGAGGACGGTGGAGTGGCCCACAAAGGTCGCCGCCATCGTAGCGGCCGCCGTTTCCGTGCTCATATGTGCACCATAGCGCGGGGAGCGCCGCCGCGCCCTCCACCTTGACTCGCCGCAGGGCGTAGGATGTACTCGTAGGGTCTGTAGCCACCGCACGGAAGGCGTATCGTCGCCCGTGCGTTCAATCATCTTTGGAGGCCATCCATGACAGACAGAGTCCGCGAGATCCTTTCCTGGTACGCGTCGGACAACCCCGGCACGCGCGCCAACCTCTACCGGATGCTCAATCACGGGCGACTCGCCGGCACCGGCAAGATGGTCATGCTGCCGGTGGACCAGGGCTTTGAGCACGGTCCGGCGCGCAGCTTCGCGCCGAACCCCGCGGGCTACGACCCGCGCTACCACTTCCAGCTGGCCATGGACGCCGGCTGCAACGCCTACGCGGCGCCGCTCGGCTTCATCGAGGCCGGAGCGGCCGAGTTCGCCGGCCAGATTCCGCTCATCCTCAAGGCCAACAACTCGGATTCGCTTTACAGCGGGCCCGACCCCATCCCGGCCGTGACCGCCAGCGTCGAGGACGCCCTGCGGCTCGGATGCGGAGCCATCGGCTTCACCATCTATCCGGGTTCCGCGCACCGCAACGAGATGTACGAGGAGCTGCGCGAGCTCGCGCTCGAGGCCAAGGCCGCCGGCCTCGTGGTCGTCGTGTGGAGCTACCCGCGCGGCTCGGGGCTCAGCAAGCAGGGCGAGTCCGCCATCGACGTGTGCGCCTACGCGGCCCAGATCGCCGCCCAGCTCGGCGCCCACATCATCAAGATCAAGGCGCCGAGCGCACACGTCGAGCTCGACGCGGCACGCAAGGCGATGGAGAAGGCCGGCGTCAAGACCGACACGCTCGCCGAGCGCGTCGCCCACGTGATCCAGGGCGCCTTCAACGGCCGACGCATCGTGATCTTCTCGGGCGGCGAGGCCAAGGGCGCCGAAGAAGTGCTCGAAGAGAACAAGCAGACCGCCCTGGGCGGCGGCTTCGGCACGATCATGGGGCGCAACTCCTTCCAGCGGCCTCACGACGACGCCGTCGAGCTGCTGCACAAGGTCATGGACATCCACAAGAGCACCTGGCCGAAGTGACGTCCGCGCCGTGAGGCGCGAAGGACTGAGAGCGGATGGGGCGGGCGGCGTCAGCCGCCCGCCCCATCCGCTCTCTGCAGTCCGTCGACGAACGCCTCGACGAGCTGCGGATCGAACTGGGAGCCGGCGCCGGCGCGCAGCTCCGCTATCGCCCGCTCAGGCGTGCGCGCCTGCCGGTACGGACGGTCGCTCACCATGGCCTGCCAGGCGTCGCAGATGGCGATCACCCGCGCCGCGAACGGGATCGCTTCTCCCTTCAGTCCGTCGGGGTAGCCCTCCCCGTCCCAGCGCTCGTGGTGGTGCAGGATCACCGGGGCCAGCGCGTGGAGGCGCATCGTGCTCTCGAGCAGACGCATCCCGATCTCCGGGTGCCGGCGGATGGTCGACTTCTCTCCAGCCGTCAACTCGCCGCGCCTGTTGAGTAGCTCCACGGGAATGCCGACCTTGCCGATGTCGTAGACCAGGGCGGCCACGCGCAGCACGTCACGCTGCGTCTCGTCCAGCCCGAGCTCGTCCGCCACCAGCCCTACCACGCGGGCGACTCCCATGGCTCGCCCGCCTGAGAATGCGTCGCGCATGTCGATCGCGGCGGCCAGGGTCTCGAGCGTCTCGATGTCCGCCTTCTCGAGACGGATGGCGAGACCTTCGAGATCGGTCTGGTCGAGTTCGACCAGGGAGATCTGCGAAAAATCCGCGACCATGTCGCGCCCAGAGCGCTTGGCGAACAGCAAAGCGGTGTCGGCGGCCGAGATGAGGCTCTCGCGGTCGCGGCCGCAGGCCGGGTAGTCGGCGACGCCGATGCTGATCGACAGCGGCGGCGGGTGGGGCACGGCGAGCTGGACCTCGCGCACGCCCTGGGCGATCCGTTCCGCGAGGACGCCGGCCTGCCCCGCCGTGGTGCCCGGCAAGATCATGACGTACTCCTCACCGCCGTACCGTGCCACGAAGTCCGAGGTGCGAGCGTTGGCGCGCATCACTTCGGCGACGGCTTTCAGCGCCTCGTCGCCGCGCGGGTGCCCGAGACGGTCGTTCACGGTCTTGAACAGGTCGAGGTCCATCATGAGCAGCGAGAAGACGAGGTCGTAGCGTGCGGCGCGCTCGACCTCCCCAAGCAGAGTCTCCTGGAAGTGCCGGTGATTGAAGAGCCCTGTCAGACCGTCGGTGACGGCGCGCTGCTCAAGCCCGGCCTGGTAGCGCGCGTTCTCGATGGCGCTCGCCGTCACGTTGGCGAAGATCTCGAGCGCCTGACAGGCCTCTGGTGTCGGGAGCAGCCCATCCTCCGGGTCGTAGAGGTCGAACAGGCCGATGAGCTGCTCGTCGTGATCGCGGAGCGGCACGAACAGCGCATCGTCGGCGTGGAAATGGCCCGGCCCCAGGTCGGGCAGATCGCCGGGCGGGAAGAAGAACAACTCCTCCTCCGTCCAGGAATAGCGCGTGTGATCGACGAGGTACACGTTGCCCTGCCGGAACTCGTCGCGCAGCACGTCGCGCACGATCTGGCCGGGGATCGGTCGCTCGAAGAGCACCTGGTTGTAGTCCGGATCGCCGCCAAGGGCCGCTCGTGTGTGGTAGACGTCGTCCGCTTCGTCGAGGAGGTAGAGAGCGCACTCCTTGAAGGAGAGGGTGTCCTTGACGGCGCCGGCGGCGAGGTCAACGGCCGCCTGGACGCTTCGCGCCGTACGCAACTCGTCGCTGAGCCGCAGGATCGCCTCCAGACGGCGAGACCGCCGTGAGTGCGTCTCCGCGGTGTCGTACAGCTCGGCGACCCGCTGGTGCTCCCGCACGTAGAGGAAGAAGCAGCCGAGGACGAGGGAGATGACGAGCGCCGACTCGAGCAAGGTCGCCACCCAGGCAAGAGCCGTGTGGGCGGCGTCCTGGTCGAGGAACAGCTGCACGCCGAGCAGCGCCGCGAGCAGAGCCGTCGAAGTCATCAGTAGTGCCCACGAGCCGTGCCTCGAGTGCAGGGCGCGGCGGTCCAGCGTGATCACGCGCGCGGCGATGAAGAACGCCAGCAGCGCCCCGGCGAAATTCAGGTACCCGATGATCGCGATAGACGCCACCCCCCGGCGCGGCAACTTGATCCGCGCCCGCCGCCCCGACTTGTTTCGACGACGGAGGGCGACCCCCTGTTTGGGCGCCGGATCGGCGGCGAGGCGACCTCAGCCCGCGCCGCTCCCCGACGACATGCAGAGCGAACCACGGCGCATCGTCGGCGACGAGGACAGAGCACTGCGCGGTTAGGACGGGCTAGGCGGGACCCGGCGGCGCCGTCGCGGCAGGAGTGGGTGTCGGGCTGGGGGTGGGCGAGGGTGCCGCCACGACCAGCTTCACCGTGCCGAGCACGACGCCGTCAGCCGAATACCTCGCGCTGCCGAGCACCGTCCCCGGAGGAGGGGGGGTGCGCAGACTGGGTGGTAGCGTCACGCTTCTGACGATCTTCGCCGCGCTGCGCACGACCCGTGTCAACGTCGTCTGGGCGACGGCGTCCAGCGCCGTGCCGTCGCTCAAAGGCACGCGCCGCACGATCTGGCCCTTCGTCACCACGGCCTTGCGCTCATACAGGGTCGAGGCCCACTCGAACAGCGCGACGTGGTCGCCGGCGTCCACGTCACGCGCCGGCGCGTCAAGCGTTGCCGTGACCAGCCACCGCAGCCCGGGCCGGCCGGAGCCGACGAGGCAAAACCCCGCCGCCGGCGTGTTGCCGCATTTGATCCCGTCGACCCAATCCAGAGAGAGGAGGCGGTTGCCGCTGGTCACGATCACCTCGTGATCGGGTGGCCAGCGGATCACGGCGCGGCTCCGGTCGACCAGGTCGCGGAACGCCGGATTCCGCATCGCATACCGGCCGAGCCGCGCCAGGTCGTAGACCGACGAGTGATGCCCCGGATCGCGTATGGCCCCTGTGGGGTTGCCGAAGTGCGTGTCGCTCAGGCCGAGCCGCGCCGCGCGTCGGTTCATGAGGTTCACGAACCCCGGCTGGCTGCCGCCCACAGCGCGGGCCAGCACGTAGGCCGCGTCGTTGGCGCTCCTCACTATGAGAGCCAGCAGTGCCTGTCTGATGGTGATGCGATCGCCGGGCCTCAGGCCGACGCCGCTGCTGGTCCCGGTGCCGGCCGGACACACCAGGTACCGATGGAGGTCCGGGCAGCGCTCGACCACCACGAGCGCGGTCATGATCTTGGTGCACGAGGCCATGGGCCGCTCGTGATGGACGTCCTTGGCGTAGAGCACGTGTCCGGTCACGCGGTCGATGACGATCGCCGAGGGTGCGGCGACGATGGGGGGTGGCAACGGCGCGGCGATGGCCGCTCCCGGCGCCGTGGCAGCGGCGCTGAGAAGCGCAAGCCCGCAGGACAGGAGAAGACGAGTGCGCATCCCGCTTACTCCAGCAGCATCCGGTCGACGGCGAACGCCTCGCCGGCGACCTCGTGGAACTTCACGATGAGGTCGCCCACTTCGAGAGTGGCCTTCTGCCGCTCGTCGAGATCGAGGACGACGCGACCGGCATGCATCATGATCAGGCGGTCGCCGTAGCGCAGGGCCAGCTCCATGTTGTGCGTGACCATGAGCGTAGTGAGGCCGCGCTCGGCGACGATCGCCGCCGTGAGCTCCATGATCGTCGCCGCGACCTTGGGGTCGAGTGCAGCCGTGTGCTCGTCGAGCAGCAGCAGGCTCGGTTCGGCGATGGTGGCCATGAGCAGCGACATCGCCTGGCGCTGCCCCCCGGATAGCTTGTTGACGCCTGCCCTGAGGCGACCTTCGAGGCCCATGCCGAGCCGCGAGAGCTGCACGCGCATGACCTCGCGGCGGGGGTTCGTGACGCCGCGGCGCAAACCGCTGCGGCGCGAACGCAGCAAGGAGATGGCGAGGTTCTCCTCGATGGTCATCGAGGGGGCCGTGCCGGCGCGCGGATCCTGGAAGACCCGGCCGATCATGCGGCTGCGCACGTGCTCGGCCTGCTTGGTCACGTCGCGACCGCCGAGCACGATCCTGCCGCCGCTGAGGGAAAACGTGCCGGCCACTGAATTCAGCAAGGTCGACTTGCCGGAGCCGTTGGAGCCGATGATGCTCACGAACTGTCCGGCCGGTACCTCGAGGTCGATGCCGTTGAGGGCCGTGACCTCGTTGGCGGTGCCGGGAAAGAAGACCTTACGCAGCCCGCGTACCTCGAGAGTAGCCGGGGCGCTCACAGCCGTACCACCTTGCGACGCACGGTGGGGATGGAGAGCGCCACGACGACCAGCGTGGCGGTCAGCAGCTTGAGGTCGGTGGGCTGGATGCCCAGACGAAGGCTGATCGCGATGAGAAACCTGTACACGATCGACCCACCGATCACGCTGAACAGCACCCAGCTGATGCTGCGCACGCCGAAGATCACCTCGCCCATGATGACGCCGGCCAGACCGGCGACGATGGTACCGATGCCCATCCCGACGTCGGCGAAGCCCTGCTGCTGTGCCACGAGCGAGCCGGTGAGCGCCACGAGCCCGTTGGCGATGGCGAGACCGACGATGCGCGTGAAATTCGTGTTGGTGCCCATGGCGCGGATCATCTGCTCATTGTCGCCCGTTGCCAGGAGGGTGAGTCCGAATTCGGTATGCAGCAGCCAATCGAGCACGTACTTGACGACGATGGCCAGGGCCGCCAGCACGAGGACGAGGTTCCAGCCGATCATGGTCAGAGACAGGAACGAGCCGACCTTGTCGAAGATCACCTGCACGCCGAGCAGCGGGATGTTGCTGCGCCCCATGATGCGCAGGTTGACGGTGTAGAGGGCCGTCATGGTGAGGATGCCCGCGAGCAGCTTGGGGCCGTAGTTGGTGGAGTCGCTCTCCCCCGACTTGAGCAGGAGATGCAGGAACCCGGTGACCAGGCCGGCGCACAGACCCGCGCCCACGCCGGCCGCAGTGGCCAGGAACGGCGAATGGCCGCCGACGATCAGAGCGCCAGTGACGGCGGCGCCGAGCGGCAGGCTGCCGTCGACGGTGAGGTCCGGGAAGTCGAGCACGCGGAACGTCAGGAACACGCCGAGCACCATGAAGCAGTAGATGAGCCCCTGCTCGAGCGCGTTGGCAATGATCACTTGCACGTTGCGTCTCTCCCGCAGCCGGGGCCGGGGCCGCGTGAACGGCCCCGGCCCCGGCTAGTCTATCGCGCCCGCACCTGCCGCGGGCAGGTTGCGCGTCAGAACTTGTTGACCGCCTGGCTCGAGAGGTCGGCGGGGATAGTGACGCCTTGAGCCTGCGCGGCCGTCTCGTTGATGGAGAGTTGCAGGTTCTTGGCGTACTCCACAGGGATGTCCTTGATGGGCGTCCCGCTGAGAATGAGAGCCGCCTGATAGCCGGCCTGCTTGCCGAGGTCCGTGTAATTGAAGCCGTAGCCCGCAGCCGCGCCGCGCTTGACGCTGTCGGTGTCGCCGACGACCAGCGGGATCTTGTTCTGATCACAGACCTTGACGATGGACTCGAGCGCCGTCACGGCGGTATTGTCGCCGATCACGGTGACCGCGTCGACGCGCCCGACCAGGGACTGCGCCGCCGCCTGCACCTCAGAGGAGGTGCTGGCCGTCGCCTTGACGACTTTGAGGCCCAGCGGGGCCGCGGCAACCTCTACCTGCTTCACGATGAACACAGAGTTCGACTCGCCGGCGTTGTACACGATGCCGACGGTCTGCGCGTTCGGCTTGAGCTGCTTGACGAGCTGCAGAATGGGCGTGACTGGCTGCAGGTCACTGACGCCGGTGACGTTGGCGGTCGGCGCTTTGGGGTCCGTCACGAGGCCGGCGCCGACGGGGTCGGTGACGGCCGTGAAGACGATCGGTGTCGTGGTGACGGCCTTGACCACGGCCTGCGAGGTCGGCGTAGCCACGCCGAGGATCAGGTCGAGCGGCTCGCTGGCGAACTTTTGCGCGATGCTCGACGCCGTCGCCATGTCGCCCTGCGCGTTCTGCGCGTCGTAGGTGACATTGGTGAAGCCTTTCTCGGCGAGCGCGTCCTTGAAGCCCTGCACCGCGGCGTCGAGAGCCGGATGCGTGACGATCTGCGTGATGCCGATCTTGTACGCCTTTGACGTGGCGCCGGCGCTCGGACTGCTGCTGGAGCCGGAGCTGCTGGAGCTGCTGCCGCAGCCGGCGACAACGCCGGCGAGAGCTACCAGGGCAAGCAGCGAGACGAGCAGGACTACCTTGAATGCGCGAGGCATCGTTCTCCTTTCGACCACCGACGAATGCGCCATTCTAGTGCGGGCCGCGCACAACACACAAGCCCCGGTCTCATCTTTATTCAATGACTACGCGCCGAGAATACGGCCCGCGGAATCCGCCGGCGGGGTCGTGAGCACACAGTATTCTGCCGAGATGCATCGCCGAGCGTCGACGCCTCGACCTGCTACAGGCGCGCCCGCTCCTTGAAGCGCTCGACGCAGTTGATGGGGATGTCGAGCGCCTTGCTGATGTTGAACTTGGCCTCCATCATGCCCGGTTCGTCCGGGTGGGTGGAGGAGGTAGCGGCGAGCGTGCCCAGGCCCTTGTCGAGACGGATCTGTTCCATCGCGACGGGGTCGCTAAGGTCGCGCGGCGTGCAGCCGAGCTTGCCGGCGACGTACTGCTTGGCTTCCTTGATCCGCATCCTTCGGGTCATCTGCATTCGGGCGACCAGATCTCCGGCCGCTCGCATCCCGCCCATGCCCGAGGCTTGCGTGTGGGCCCCCTCCATGCCGAGGGGATCGCCGGTGCCCACCTAGTACCCGTCGATCTTGAGGATCTCGACGAAGGCCTTGGAGGCGCGTGACGTCGCGTCGGCCGGCGGATACACGCACGTGGGCACCGCGCCGACGCCCATGCCCACGTTGACGTGCACGGGGATCTCGGCGATCGCCATCGCGGGCTTGATGAAAGTGATCGCCCGGGCGATGTTCCAGGCGGTGGACTTGCCGGTGTTGATGTTGACCGCCGGCCCGTAGATGCTGGCGCCGGCCTGCTGCACCATGCGCAGCTGGTCCTTGGGCCACATGCCGGCCAGCCGCTCGCCGTCGAACTCGAGCTGGCCGTGCATGCCGAGCACGAACTCCGACGCCATGCCGATCTCGATGCCCAGCCACGGGTACTTTTCGCGCAGCACACGACAAGCCCGCAGGCCGGCGAGAAAGTCGGCGTCGCCGGCCGCGCCGGTGGTGTCGAAGTCGATGCCGTCGGTGCCGGCCGCGACCATCGCATCGGCCACGAAGTCGATGTCCTCGACGAGCATCTCGCAGGCCTCTTCCTGAGCCCGCCGAGCTTCGTCGATCTTGCCCATCGGCAGCAGTTCGGACCAGTTCGGGATGGGGCCGTCCGGCTTCGAATACCGGCCCAGATCGGGCATGGCGCCGTACTGCACCGGGTTGGTGAGCAGGTTCTGGGCGATCTTCATGCTCTGGCCCTCGTGGGCCACGTTGGTCTTGATCGCCTTGTACGAGTAGTCGATCTGCCAGAGCTCGACCATGTCGACGCCGAGCAGCGCCTCGTAGCTCTGCAAGTCCTGTACGCGGTTGCCGATGTGCTTGGTGCCGGTCCCGTCGTTGGACAGGATGACCTCGTCACCGATGTCGACGGCGGTGAAGCGCGCCGCGGAGGCGTAGATGTCGAGCAGGTGGTCGAGCTCGTCCTGCACGAGTTCCGGCACCTTGGCCTTCCTGGCCGCGAGCTGGGTGCCTGCTTCGAGATCGGCCTTGATCTCGGAGCGGGTCATCTCGACGAGAGACCCGTCACCCATGCGGGTTGGGATCCTAGGTTCCAACGGCGTCACCTCCGTGCATGATTCGGATCGACTGCTCGCCGCGTGCCGGCGTTGGGAGGTCCGAGAGTTCCCACGAGTGCGCGAAGCGCGTCGACCGCTGTTGAGCAGACCTCCGCGCGCAACTGTATCGCAGGCGCGTTTCGAGGCGCCACCGCGCCCGCTATACTCCGGTGATGAAGTCCTCACCGCTATCGCTCCTACGCCATCCGCGTCGGGCGCTATTCCGCAACCTCGTGCTCTTCGCGGTGGTCATCCTCGCCGCGGTCTTCGGCATCCAGGCGCCCGGTCATCGCGCCGCGGCCGCCCAGTCTGCCCCGGCGCCCACGGTCCAGGCACGGACGGGAATCCTCATCGACCGGGTCACAGGCCGCGTGCTGTGGTCCAAGAGTCCCGACCGGCGTCTCGGCCCGGCCTCGCTCACCAAGGTCATGACGGCGATCCTCATACTGCAGCGAATACACGACCTCGACTCGTACTGCAGGGTGCCCAGGATGGTCGGTAAGGAGGAACTCGGCAATGTCGTCGGCCTCCACGTCGGCGAGCGCATCAGCGTCCGTCAGGCCCTCCGCGCTCTCATCGTCAAGAGCGCCAACGACGCGGCCGTGACCCTCGCCTACCGCGCCGCCGGCAGCGAGCCGGCCTTCGCGAAGCTGATGAACGCCAAGGCCCGCGCACTGGGGCTCACGAACACGCACTTCGTCAACGCCCGCGGCAAGCCCGTCCCGGGCCACTACTCCTCGGCCCGCGACCTCGCGAAGCTGGGGCGCTACGTGATGCGCAACGCCGAGTTCCGCGATCTCTGCCGACGCAAGACGGCGACCATCCGCTGGCCCGGTCACGCCGTCCCCGTCGCGAGTCACAACCGGCTCCTCACCTACGCCTGGGTCGACGGCGTCAAGACGGGCGCGACTGCACCGACCGGCATGTGCCTCATCGGCTCCGGAAGGCCCGGCCTGCAGCCCCTGATCGTCGTCACGTTGCACGAGCCGTCGCGCGGGCAGGAAGTCATAGACGCCCT
>JADGPQ010000076.1 GCA_017882325.1 Thermoleophilia bacterium | reverse complement strand
CGAGAACTGCCCCACGGGCGCCGACCCGCTCGGCCCCGACAATCCCATCGTCCTCACCGTGGGGGCGCTGACCGGGCTCTTCCCGCTGGCCTCCAAGACCGTGGCGATGTTCAAGAGTCCGCACACCGGGGACCTCGGCGAGAGCCACGGCGGGGGGCGGAGCGCCGTCGCCATCCGCTCCGCGGGGCTCGGGGCCATCGTCATCACTGGTGCCAGCTCGAGCCCGGTATGGATCGCGGTTCACGGCCACGACGTCTTCTTCCGCGACGCCGCCACCGTGTGGGGCATGTCGAGCCTCTTCACGGTGGGTCGTGTCATCCGCGACAACGAGCCCGGCGCCGGAGTACGTTCCATCATGCGCATCGGCCGCGCCGGCGAGGAGATGATCCCCTATGCCTGCGTCACCACCGAGACGTATCGACACTTCGGCCGCCTCGGCCTCGGCGCCGTGTTCGGCTCGAAGAAGCTCAAGGCGCTGGTCGTCTCCGGCGCCGGGGTCATCCCGATAGCCGACGGGAAGGCCTACAAGCGTACCTACAAGGAACTCTTCGCCGCCACGCAGAGCGACGTCATGCGCAAGTACCACGACCTCGGCACCGCCGAGAACATCACTCCGCTCAACGCGATGGGCGGCCTGCCCACGCGCAACCTGCTCAGCGGGCGCATGCCAGACACGGAGCGGATCAGCGGCGAGGGTCTGGCAGCGAACTACCTTGGCCGCCGCTTGGCCTGCGCCCACTGCCCCGTGGGCTGCATCCACATCGCCGCCCTGCGCGAGCCCTATTCCGACGACCCCTACTTCTACAAGACGCGCATGATCAGCTACGACTACGAGCCTATCTTCTCGCTGGGCACGCTCCTCGGCATCAACGATCCCGAGGCCTACCTGCGTCTCATGGAGACCGTCGAAGCCCTGGGCCTCGACTGCATGAGTGCAGGAGTCGTGCTCGCCTGGGCCACCGAGGCCATGGAGCGCGGGCTCATCTCCGAGAACGACACCGACGGCGTCCAGCTGGCGTGGGGTGAGGACGCCCCGTACCGGGCCATGGTCCGCGGCATCGTCGACGGCCAGAACGACTTCTACCTGGCGCTGCGACGGGGAGTCGCCTTCGCGGCGCAGCAGTATGGTGGCGAGGACTTCGCCCTATCGTTTGCGGGTCATGAGATGGCCGGCTATCACACCGGCCCGGCTGCTCACCTCGGGTTCCTCCTCGGGGCGCGGCACAGCCATCTCGACAACGCCGGGTACTCCCTCGATCAGACTGCGCTCAAGTCGGGCGCGACCGCTCCCCTCGAGGAGGTGGCCAGGTCATTGGTCGCGGAGGAGCGCTGGCGCCAGGTGCTTTCTTCTCTCGTCGTGTGCTTCTTCGCCCGTGGCATCTTCAAGCCCGAGCCGACGTGTGCGGCACTCGCTTCGGCGGGCTTCGATGTCGCTCCCGCCGACCTCGACGCTCTCGGCCGCCGTGTCTATCGCGCCAAGTACGACTTCAAACTGCGCGAGGGTTTCGACCCGGCCGCAGTGGCATACCCGGACCGCATCTTCGCGACTCCATCGGCCGCCGGTCTCATCGACAGGGTCGAGTTCGCGCGCGCCGTTTCCGTCATGCGCGCCGAGGTTCTGGCGGACTGACTCAGGTGTCACCACTCGACAGCGCTGCCCGGCGCCGGTAGCGACAGAACCCATAGAACCGATGTCGGGCTCCCTGGCGGTTTGGGTCGCGCGTCGGCTGCATCTCGTGTGACCTCTGCGTCGGTCGTTCCAGAACTGCACATCGGAGGTCGGGGTTCGACTCCCCGGCGGTCCATCATCTATTTGCAGGGATGCTGTGCGTTCCGAGCCCTCCGCGAGATCTCCCGAAAGCTCCCTTTGCAGCCCCCTTGCGACCCAGATCCGTGCGTTCAGATGGGACTGGCTGGGCTTTGCCGGGGTCCGACGGGACGACCGCGCGGGCCGGTCTGTGTCCCGCTCGTTTGGCACCCCCCAGCCGCTGTTGGCGCCGTGCATCAGAGAGGTGGGTAGTCGTCGCGTCTCCCTGATCTGGCCGCGCTGTGCGCGAACGCCGCGGCGTTTCGAGGCCGGAGCGCGAAGGTATAGCTCGGTCGTGTTCCTGGTAATACGTCTTTCCTCAGGTGGAAAATGCGCTGGAACTGGATCATCGTCGGTGCAGGGTCTGCTGGAAGCGTGCTTGCCGCTCGCCTAAGCGAGCGGGCGGATTCGTCCGTCGTCCTGCTTGAGGGCGGCCCCGACTACAGTTCAGTGAGCGCACTTCCGCCTGAGATTCGCAGCGGCCTTGGCCCCGCCTTCAGTCATGATTGGGGCTATGGCAGTGAGGCTGGCCGCCTGGGCCGCTCGGTGCCCCTGCCGAGAGCCCGGCTTGTCGGCGGCTGCTCCGCCACCAACGCGGCTCTCGCCCTGAAAGCCCGACCCGCGGATTTCGCCCACTGGGTCTCGTCGGAGCGAGCGCGATGGTCGTTCGAGGAGGTGCAGCGCGAGTACCGTGAACTCGAGGCCGATGCTGACTTCGACGACGACTGGCATGGTCGCTCCGGCCCTGTCCCCATCCGGCGTTTCGCACTGGAGGAGTTCCTCCCTGAACACAGAGCTTTCTACGACGCAGCCGTGCGCCGCGGTTTTGCGGCCGTTGCCGACCACAACGATCCTCACGCCGCGGGCGTCGGCGCTCTGCCGCTCAACGTCGTCGACGGAGTTCGGCAGAGCGCTGCCCTCACGCATCTGGCGCCCGCCCGCCAGCGAAGCAACCTGACCATCAGGCCCGATACGCTGGTCGACCGCATCCTGTTCGCGGGCAGGCGCGCGGTGGCCGTTGCCTTGGCCGGCTCGGCGGAGACCGTCGAGGGCGACGCGGTCATCCTCGCCGCGGGAGCCTATGCCAGCCCTGCCATCCTCATGCGCTCGGGGGTCGGCCCTGCCGATCATCTCCGCTCGCTCGGAGTGGGTGTGGTGGAGGACCTGCCGGGCGTGGGTGGAGACCTCGCGGATCACCCCCTGCTCGGACTGCGCTACGACGGACCGGCGCCAGCGGACGGACTGCCTGGAGCCCAGATAGTGTTGACGGCAGCGAGTTCGGAGGCCGAAGAGGAGCTGGACCTGCAAGTTTTCCCGTGGACCCCCTACGCCGACGCGGTGAGCCCCTCCGGCGGAGTCTTCACCGTCTTCGTCGCTCTGATGCGTCCGCTCTCGCGGGGGAGGGTCAGTCTTCGCTCGCCGGAGCCCGAGGACGCGCCGCTCATTGACCTGGGCTACTTCACAGACTCCGCCGACATGCCGCGGATGATGCATGGCACACGGCTCGCGCACACGCTCGCGGGCACCGCCCCGCTCTCCTCGTTCACGTCCCGGAAGCTCTCAGCGGCGGCGCAGCCTTCGCTGACCGACGACGAGCTGGAGCGCGCGATCCTCGCCGAGGTCGCTACCTACCATCACCCGGTCGGCACCTGCCGCATGGGAATCCCGGGCGACCCTGGCGCAGTCGTCGATGCGACGGGGGCCGTGCTCGGCCTCGAGGGCCTCTTCGTGGTCGATGCCTCGATCATGCCTTCAGTGCCCTCCGTCAACACCAATCTGACCACACTCATGCTTGCGCAGCGATGCGGTCGTTGGCTCGCGGAGCGCGATAGGGGGTAGACGGCGGGCTATGCTCGGTCTTCCTGGGCCGTCTTTGGGTGAGCTGCTGGGCTGGGTCGATACTGGATGTGACGGGCGCGACCGAACTCGCGGGCGATCCGATGGCGTGGCAACGGCGCGGCGGTGCGCCGGACCCGAGGACCGGGAATACTCGGCCATCGAGGCCGACGGCCGCTCTGCTTGAGAGCGGCCCTCGGCAAGAGCGTTGATGATCCAGTCTCCACTTCACGAGGCTGGCGGACTAAAGGAGCGGGCATGAGCGGCATGACCATAGAACGACTTCGCGAACGCGCACATGGAGCGGTGATCGAACCGGGAGACGACGGGTACGACGAGGCGCGCACGGTCTACAACGCGATGATCGACCGGCGGCCCCGCGTGGTAGTCCAGTGCGACGACGCGGGCGACGTCATGGCGGCGGTCGACTTTGCCCGCGAGAACGGTCTCGACCTTGCCGTTCGCGGCGGCGGGCACAGCGTGCCCGGATTCGGCACCGTCGACGATGGCGTGGTCGCCGACCTCTCGGGTATGCGCGGCGTGCGCGTGGACCCTGCGGCGCGCACGGCGCGCGCCGAGGGCGGCGCCACGTGGGGCGACTTCAACCATGCGACCGGCGCCTTCGGTCTGGCGACGACCGGCGGCATCATCTCCACCACCGGCGTCGGCGGGCTCACGCTCGGCGGTGGGATCGGCTACCTCACCCGCGGTCACGGACTTTCGTGTGACAACCTCCTCTCGGCGGACGTGGTCACCGCGGACGGGCGCATGGTGAGGGCCAGCGAAGCGGACAACCAGGACCTTTTCTGGGCCATCCGTGGCGGCGGCGGCAACTTTGGGGTCGTGACGTCGTTCGAGTTTCGCCTCCACCCCGTGCCCACGATCTACGGCGGGGTCAGGTTCTTCGAGCTGGACCAGGTCGCCAACGTCCTGCGCTTCTACCGCGAGTTCATCGCCGGCGCACCGCCTGAGCTGGGCGCGTTCCCGGCTTTCCAGATCGCGCCGCCGCTGCCGTTCATCCCGGAGGAGCGTCACGGCGACACGCTGATCGCCATGGTGGCCTGCTGGTCGGGGGCGCCTGAGAAGGGTGAGCGCGCGCTCGCGCCGATCCGTGAGGTCGCGCCCATCGTGGCCGAGTTCGCGGACACGATGCCTTACGCGGCCATCAACAGCCTGTTCGACGCCTTGGTCCCACCCGGACTCCAGCACTACTGGAAGGCGAACTTCGTGACCGAGCTCACCGACAAGGCCATCGAGGCGCACGTCGAGCACGGGCCCAAGGTCCCCGCGGTCAATTCGACGGTGCACATCTATCCCATAGACGGCGCCAGTCACGACGTGGCGCCGGACGCGACGGCGTTCGCCTACCGCGAGGCCAACTTCGCGACGGTGATCGCGGGGATGTGGCCCGACCCGGCCGACAACGAAGCCAACATCGCCTGGGTGCGCTCCTACTACGACGCGACGGCGCCGGAGTCGGAGGAGGGCGGCTACATCAACTTCATGTCGGGAGACGACCAAGAGCGGATCAAGGCGAACTACCGCGGCAACTACGACCGGCTGGTCGACGTGAAGAGGAAGTACGATCCCGGCAACCTTTTCCACCTCAACCAGAACATTCGGCCCTGAGGTCGCATGGGCGGCGCCGGCGCGCAAGAATGTGGCTGTGCCGGGCGCCAGCCGCCGCCCAACCGCCCAGTGACAGCCAAGACGTCGGGCAGCCCATGCTGCGGCTGACGGCCGCCCGGCGCTCAGAGGCGCCTCGTCGGCCTCGACCTGTCTCAGTTTCGCGCCAGAGTCTGCCGCCCATACTGTAGTCATGGGCGCTCAGGGACCCACCGAGGGACCACTCACAGACGAGGAGCTCCAGCTCGCGGCGCGCAATCACGGCATGCCGCTCGAGGCTCTGCGCTACGACATCACGCCCTCCGGCCTCCACTACCTGCTCGTCCACTTCGACATTCCCGAGATCGACGAGTCGTCGTGGCGTCTGGACATCGCGGGCAACGTTGAGCACCCGCAGTCGTTGACGCTCGAGCAACTGCGGACGCGCCTTTCGCGCACGCTGCCTGTCACAATGGAGTGCGCCGGCAACGGCCGAGCCCGGCTGCGGCCGCGGCCCATCAGTCAGCCATGGCTCGTGGAGGCGGTCGGCACGGCCGAATGGACCGGCATCCCGCTGCGAGATGTGCTCCGTGAAGCGGGCGTCGGTTCGAACTCCGTGGAGATGGTCTTCACCGGCGCCGATCACGGCGTGCAGGGCGACGTCGAGCACGATTACGAGCGGAGTCTGCCTCTTGACGCGGCCATGCGACCCGAAGTCCTGCTTGCCTACGAGATGAACGGTCGGCCGCTGGAGCCACAGCACGGGGCGCCCCTGCGGCTACTGGTGCCGGGGTGGTACGGGATGACGAGTGTGAAATGGCTGACGCGCGTCACGCTCGTGAGCGAACGGTTCGAGGGCTACGAGCAGGCGATCGCCTACCGCTACCAGAAGGATGAGGCGGACCCGGGTGAAGGCGTGAGCCGCATGCGCGTGCGCGCTCTGATGATCCCTCCCGGCTACCCCGACTTTCTGAGCCGCCGACGCCTTGTCGAGCCAGGGATCGTCACGGTGCGCGGACGCGCCTGGAGCGGCAACGGCGATGTGGTACGGGTGGAGTTTGGAGTGGACGAAACGTGGACCGACGCCGACTTGCAGGAGCCGGTCGGGCCGTTCGCCTGGCGCGAGTGGACGTTGCGGTGGGATGCCGCGCCCGGTGAACACATCCTTTCGTGTCGCGCGACCGATGCGGCGGGCTACGTCCAGCCAGTCGAGCAGCCTTGGAACTATCAGGGCATGGGCAACAACCTGATACAGAAAGTGCCGGTCACCGTCGGTCGCAGCTAAGCTTCGCCGCTGCGGTCCGACGGGCGCTGCACTGCCTCCCGGGCAGGACTGCTACGACAGAATCGCCAGAACTGACGATTCGCCTCGCTTTGCCAGCCCCGTCGCTGCGTGCTGCCCAGTGTTCTTCTCGCCGACGCCCGCAGTCGAGCGCGCCGCACGGAGGCCGGCCTGTGGCAGCGGGGGCGCTCCAGGCCGCAAGGGCGGGGATGGTGGAAGTCGCCGGCTGCGCTGTACGACCACCTTTGCGAGTTTGGCCGTGAGACAACGGTGGGAAAGAGACCTATCCACGCTCGGCTCTCGTGCACCGCGTAGTGCACGTGATCGCAAAGCGGAATCTAGGGGGTAGTCATGCGCCAGCCGAGAACAGCGTCGGGCCTGACGATCGTGGTCATCGGCGCGCTCGCAATCGCCGTCGCTCTGATCGGCGGGTCCCAGATGCTCGGCGGGAGCGCGCGTGCGAGCACAGCATTCTCGCACACCCCTACGGCCGCCGCGCCGGCGCCGCACGCGGTACCCACGCCACAGCCTTCGTCGATAGCCGTCGTGCGCCGGGAGGCCGGACGCGACGCTCTGTGGAGCGTCGTACCCGCCGGCGGCGCAACCAGACTCGTCGACCTGTCGTTCCGGCCGGTGCGCATCGAAGCCTCGTCCGACGGCGCCAAGCTGGCCATGCTGCGCTCCGCTGGGGGGCCGCGCGTCTTCGTCTACGACATTGGCGCCGGCACACTCAAGACCCTGTCGCTGGCGCCGCGCGGCGTCAGGCAGGTCGATGCGATCACCTGGCTCTCGAACCGTCGGCTGCTCGTCTCAGGGTCGCGCGCGGCCACAGGAAGTTATGCGCTGAGCGACCGGCTCTACGCGCTGAACGTCACCACCGGCACTTCGGCCTCCTTCCGCAGCCTGCACGGCAGCGAACCCACGGTGGCAGGGCGGGCGCCCAGGCTTGTCTACGTGCGCCTGACTGACGCCGGCCCCGACCCGAACCGGCCCGGCACCCGCCGCGTCAGCGAGAAGCTGATGTCGCTCAGGCGGGTCAGCGGCTCCGTGCCCAGGGTGATCGCCCGCGACCGCTATTCCGCCGGCCTCGACATCCGCGCCTTCCGCGACCCGCGCGTCTCGCCCGACGGCCGCCTGGTGATCAGCTCAACCACGGGTTCCGACGTGGCGGCGACCTACGCAGTTCGCACAGTGGCCACCGGCAAGCTCGTCTTCAGCAGGAACACGCAGCTCGCCGGTCGCGACGCGACCGCATGGGACGCGCAGAGTGCCAGGGTCGCCTTCTGGGGCATAGCACTGAGCGCCCCGCAGGCCACGCGCATCTACGTCTACAACCTTGCCGCGCACAAGCTCACCGCGGTGGGACGCTACGCGGACCGCGGCGCCACCGGCCTCTCGTGGGCGCCCGACGGCAGCCGTCTCGCCTACACCCTGAGCGCATACGGCAACGCCCTCGACCGGGGGCGGCTCTGGATCGTCGATCCCGCCACTCCCGCCGCGGCGCAGGTCCTGGGGGCGGGTAGCCTTCCGACCTGGTTGCCGTAGCGGCGGCGCGGGGGGAACTGACTGGGATGCCTTGGGACTGGAAGGGACGGGCGCAGCCCAGTCGTCCGCCCCGGCTCTGAGCCGCGCTGCCCGGGATGCTTTCGCTCACCGCTGCACGAGGACAACGGTTTGCCGCAAGTGCGCGGTGGGCGACACCACAGTATCAACCAGAATGGAGGCCCAGCGCTGACCCGTTACTCCGTCGATTGTCGCGAGCTGCCGGGCGACAACGACTGCGACGTCAAGATCTGCGGCAGCGAAGAGCATCTAGTGGAGGCCGCAGCCGTCCACATGATCACTCACCATCGGCACGCCGACACTCCGGAGTTGCGTGAGGAAGTGCGCAAGTCGATGAAACCTGAGGCCGACGACTGATAGTTGACGCCAGCCAGCACCGTTACACAGCGATTCCCCGCCCGAGGAGGCAGTCGTGGTACCGAACAACAGAGTATCGGCGGTTCTATGCTCGACCGATCTTGAGAGAAGCCAGGACTTCTACGAGAACAAGGTCGGACTGAGACTTTCGACCGCGACCATAAAGAATCACCTGGTGTTTGAGTGCGGTGACGGAACGACGTTGCTCCTCTATGGGCGTGCTGCACCTAACAAAGCCGACCACACCCAAGTCCGCTTCTGGTCGACCGAGATTGCGGCCGACGTTCAGGAATTGGCGGATCGAGGGGTCGTCTTCGATGAGCTCGAGATCGGTGCGATGAAGACCGTCGATCACGTCCTGACAAGTCCAGGTATTGGCAAGTCGGCGTGGTTCAAGGACCCAGACGGCAATACGCTGGCTCTGTTTCAACCCGAATAGTCCTCGCGCGCTCTAGGCCCGTGAACCGCTTTCCTGCGATGTGAAGCGCTGCGCACGGGAGGCAGTGAGGTCCCGTGATGGACCGCTCCAGCTACGCGCGTGGGGGCTTTGTTCTTCTTGTGCCCGGCGCTGACCGGGACGAGGACGATGATGAAAGCACGATGGATAGCATTCGGTGAGATCGAGTTGGAAGGCCGGCGCTACACCCACGACATCGTGATCGAAGCTGGCAGAGTGGAGAAGCGCAGCAAGAAGCCCTCCAAAGCCGACCGTGGCCAGTTCGGCCACACCCCACTTTCAGCAAGGGAGAACATCCCCTGGGGTGGCAGCCGACTGATCATCGGGACCGGCGAATCCGGCATGCTACCGATCATGCCTGCTGTGTGGGCGGAAGCGGAGCAGCGCCGGGTCGAGATCGTCGCTGTGCCCACCGAGGAAGCGCTGCGCCTGCTTCGCGACGTCAAGGCGAAGGATGTCTACGCGGTCGTCCACGTGACGTGCTAGCTGAACGCGGTCGCGGCGGCCCCCATGGCGGCAGGGAGCTCAGCCAAGGCGCCTCAGAGCGCAGCTTCGCGCTCCTTCCCGAAGTGGAATGCGAGGACGACGAGAGCGCCTTCCGAGCGGTACGTGCGCCACGCAGACTGAGGGACACTGACGCAATCGAGCCTCGGGGGTTCGACTTCCCTGCCGTCCACTAGTGATCTGAAGGGATCCAGGTGCGTGCGCCGGGATTGCAGGAACGCGGCTTCGTGGGGGTTCCTTGGAACGGCGCAACCACCGCGCCGATCTCCCGTGCACGGTCTGCGGTTCCGTCAGAAGTGCGCGACGCCCGCCGCGCTCATTCTTGTGAAGCGGATCCGTCCTCGGCGACTGCCGCGTCGACAGCCCTTGCCTGGTCCCACCGCATCGGGCACCGCGGTAGGGGCGGGGCCGCCCTGCGGCGACACCGCCCCGTCCTCGTCACCGGCTGTGTCCGGTGGCCATCTCTGATGACGCTCAGGCAGCTTTGCGCTGCGAGTCGTCCCACTGCGAGTCTTCCCAACTCTCCTGCTGCTGCGCGGATGAAGCCTCGGCCAATTGACCGGTGCTCCCGAAGGATACGGCCTCGCCAGCCCTCCGCGGGCGGCGAACCAATGTCCAGATCACGATGCCGGCGATCAACACGGCGGCGGCGACCGCCACCGCGACGATCCAGACCGTCGACGAAGACGAACCGGATGAGGCGGCTTGGGACACGCTGCCCGAGCCCGCCGCCCCCGTCCCCTCCAGCCTTGCAGCCAGCGCGGCCTGCGCGCCTGTCGCGACCACGAGCAACGACAGAAGGAACAGACCCGCAAGACGCGCGAGCCGTTTCTGTACTGTGGTCTTCATGCTTCCACCTCTGGACGCCAGTGCTGCCGTCGCGGCAGTCAAGACGCCCTCATAAGCCGACGGGCGAGCCCGCCCCCCCTTCCACCATAGTGTCGTGATGCCCCGACAGGCCCGGGATAAACCTGTCTGCGCAGGGTTAACATTCGGCCCCTTCCCTTCGCGCTTGAAGCTCAGGCGCCCGTCTCGGTCCGCGCTTCGCGCCGGCTGACCGAGGCGACCACTTTGGCCACAGGCACGGCGGCGCCCTCGCGCCACGCCACGCGCGGCGCGGCTGTTCACTG
This sequence comes from Thermoleophilia bacterium, assembly GCA_017882325.1. Taxonomy (GTDB): domain Bacteria; phylum Actinomycetota; class Thermoleophilia; order UBA2241; family UBA2241; genus CAIXSE01. Next base: position 1,725 of record JADGPQ010000076.1, on the reverse strand, counting down.
AGGGGGCCGGGTCCTAGGGGGATCGTGTGATGGCGGCCCTCACGGCCGGCCGCTCGCGCCTTAGAGCGCGGTGAGATGCCAGTCGATATTGAACTCGTCGCAGAGCCGCCCGAGCGCCTTGCGCAGGTCGGCCACGTGCGTACTCTGCGGCACCGCCAGCACGAGCTCCATCTCGAAGAGTGGCGCGCTGGTGTACGGAGCCGGCCGTAGCGATGTCTCGGCGCTCTCGATGTTGACGCCCAGCTCGCCGAGCAGGTGCGCCACCGACTGCATCAGGCCGGGATGGTCCATGGCCCAGGTGGAGAGCTTGTAGGGGAGCGCCGCCGCTGACGATGGCCGGCCCGCGGCCGCGGGTTGCACCTCCGCGTGAACGACAGCCACCGCCTGCAGTTCTCCTAGTCCATCTTGCAGCCGCTGGGCTACCTCCGCGGACCCCGCCACGAGCATCATCATCGCGAACTGGCCGCGCAGGTTGACCATGCGACTGTCCTCGAGGTTGCCGCCGCACTCCGCCACGAAGCGGGTCACCTCGTCGACAAGACCCGGATGATCCGGGCCGATGGCCGTGAGGACCGTATGCTGGACGCCGCTCATGTGGCGACCCTAGCCCCTGAATTGAAGCGGCGCAAGCATCGACACCGGCGCTGGGGTGGCGCCACACGCCCGCCAGAGCCCATCGTCCGCTTCATGCATTCTGCCGCCCAACTACGTGGTGTTTGCCGGGGCGTGCTGAGAACGTCTGGGACACCAGGGTCACGGTTTCCCCGGACGTCGAGTAAATCTTGGGACTGCCTGTGACCGTTTGGGGCTAGCCCCAGGGCCTTTACACGGCGGAGGTCTGGGGTTGGACTCCTCTGCGGTCCACCGGCGATTTGCAGGGCAATCGTGTTCTGCGAGGCGCTCGCGAGACCTTCCGAAAGCCCGTTTACAGCCGCCTTGATACCCAAATCCGTGCGCTTGGATGGGAGCCGCTGGGGTTTGTCCGGACTGGCTGTCACGCGAAGCGCGTGACAGCCAGTTGCTCTCAGTGAGGTCAATCGTCCTCGCTGCGACGACCCGACCGCGCCGCCTCAAGGGCTTCGCGAGCCTCCCCACGGATCCACCAGATGATCGCCAGTCCGGCGAGCACGTAGGCGTGCAGCGCCGGACCGGCGGTACCGTCGCCGTGCCCCGAGATGCTCATGCGCCGTCGCCCGCCATGACCAGCCGACAGTACGATCCGGGGGTGTCGGACACGAACGGCCGTTCGGGCCGGTCTGCGGACCATCCATACTCGTTCCTGTTGTCCAGGCTGGCTACGGGAAGAGCATCCGTCCTGCGCAACGGTTGAACACGGCGGCTCAGACTCGTACTGTGCGGAGCGATATGTGTAATCGATGCAAGGGGGTACCGATGAACCGCAAGGCTCTCCTGACGGTCGTGATGCTGCTCGTCGCTGTCACGGCCTTCGCACTCGTCGGTGGGGCGGGGGCCGCGTCGTCACCGAAGGCCAAGCTGGCGGGCAGCGTCCCGTCGTGGGCCACGTCCGCAAACTTCAAGTCGAGCGCGAGTTCGAGTGCGTACGTCGGCTTCCGTGTGTACTTGAATTGGCGGGGCGCGGCCGCCGCGACAGCGCTGGCCAAGGCGGTCTCGGACCCGGCCAGCCCATCGTACGGCCACTACCTCACGCCCGCGCAGTTCCGCCAGCGCTTCGCGCCCTCGCAATCACAGGTCCTGGCCGTCCAG
>JADGPQ010000250.1 GCA_017882325.1 Thermoleophilia bacterium | reverse complement strand
CAACTGAACGCAACAACTGATAGGCGCAGACGCGAACTGTCACGCTGGAGGTCGCGCGTTCGGGCCGCGTGGCTCATGTAAGGATCCGCGTGTACTACTTAAGTGCCGTGGCACCCTGAGCGTGGTCCGGGCCGTCTCCCGGGGGCCTCGACCACTGGCTACTTCTGGCGTCGCCGGCGGAGGCGGGCGCATCCTGACCCCGGGCTTGGCGCTACCTCGCGGGATGCCGGTCGGGCGAACTGGGTTTGCACGTAGGCGTCGACGGACGTCGCCCCTGCCTTCCGGTGCCGACGGTGTATTCGCTGGTCCTGTGCGTGGCGTTCTTACGCTGGAAGCAGGTCAGAGAGCTGGTCTTCGAGGTCGTCGTAGACGGCGTCCGACCCGGCTCCCAACGCGTTGAACGTCTTGCTGGCAAAGCAGCGCATCGTGGCCGTCAGCGTGATGTCGAGGATCTCAACGTCTTCGAGACCCAGGGCACGCAGCGCGTCGACGTCCGCCTGAGTGACTTCGTTGGCGCTCCGAGCGATCTTCTCGGCGAAGTCCATGATGGCGACTTCCGCGGGTTCCAGCCCTGCGTCATGGAAATCGGTCAAGATAGCGCGCAACTGATCCACACTGACGCCGTTCTTGTTCAAGATCGAGCCGTGCGCGAGCAGACAGTACCGGCAATTCAAAGCCTTTGCTGCCGCCAGCGTGACCATTTCGTAGCGTCGCAGCCGCAGGTTCTTGCGAATACTTCCCTGAAGGCTACGCCACGCTTCCAGCACGTCGGGGCGCAGACTGAAGACCTTGGCGTGGTTGGGCACGTAGCCCAGGCTGCTTTGGTCGCTCTCGTAGACAGCACGGACCTTGCCCTCAGCCTTCGCTTCCGAGATGGTCTCAATGAACATGACATCCTCCAGTGGGTCTCAGCCGCACAGCACACAGTCGAGCGGTCCTCCGGCGGCCGATCATGCAGCACTCGCTCGACCGGCACCAGATGGTCTCACCGACCTCTACCCTGACCCCGGTATCGCTGGTCTCCTGCTTGGCGCACGGTGTCAGGGGCCATGGGTGTTTCTTCCCGATCGTCTATCGAAACATACGATGCGGTGCGTCCCCGCGTCCGCTCGCCAGCGCCTTCCGCAGTCTCTCGTCGAGCTTCTGTGCGGCGACCCAAGCGACGAGAGCGACCGACCCTCTCGTCTCGCCGCTCATGCAATCGCGTCCGCGTACTATCAAGAGTCTCGGCACGCTGAGCGTGACCCGGGTCTTCTGCCGGGGGTCTCGGCTGTAATCGGTGAGATGGGTCGCAGCGTCCGCCGCCACACGACCGGCCGTTGAGAAGACGGACCGGCCCGGCCTGCCCGGGCGCGTATCAAGGCCTCGACCCAAACGGACTGGCCCGAACATCTCTGTTCGCTTGGGAGTAGTCTCCTTGTCGCCGCCGGCACAGGGAGGGCGAGGGGAATGGCCTTGGACGAACGCCCGCAGATGCTCTATCGGTCGCTTGGCAGTACAGGCGAGAAGGTTTCGGCCGTCGGCGTGGGCGGCTTCCACCTGGCTTCAGAGCGGGTGGACGAGAGGCTCGCCGTGCGGATCGTGCGCACGGCCATCGACCGCGGCATCACCTTCATGGACAACTGCTGGGACTACAACGAGGGCGCCAGCGAGTTGCGCATGGGCAAGGCCCTCCGCAACGGCTACCGCGACAAGGCCTTCCTGATGACGAAGATCGACGGACGCTCCAGGAAGGAGGCGGCGAGGCAGCTGGAGGAGTCGCTTCGCCGGCTCCAGGTGGATCACATCGATCTCGTGCAGCACCACGAAGTCATCCGCTATGAAGATCCGCACCGCATCTTCGCCGAGGAAGGCGCGAATGCGGCGCTGATCGAGGCTCGCGACGCCGGCAAGGTGCGCTACATCGGCTTCACGGGCCACAAGGACCCCCACATCCACCTCCACATGCTGGACGTCGCCGCCGACCACGGCTTCAGGTTCGATGCTGTGCAGATGCCGCTGAACGTGATGGATGCGCACTATCGGAGCTTTGAACGGCAGGTGCTGCCGCGCCTGGTCGAGGAGGGCATCGGGGTTCTCGGCATGAAGAGCATGGCCGAAGGACTCATCCTCGAGACGAAGACCGTGACGCCGATCGAATGTCTGCACTACGCACTGAACCTACCCACGTCGGTCGTCATCATCGGCATCGACGATCTGCAGGTTCTCGATCAGGCTCTCGAAGCGGTCCGCACCTTCCGTCGATTCAGCGGCGAGGAAGTGGAGGAGCTGCTTTCGAGGACGGCGCCCTTGGCGTCAGCCGGCGAGTTCGAGCCGTTCAAGACGACGTCTCTCTTTGACGGCACCGCGCAGAACCCCGAGTGGCTTGGCGCGGAGCTCGAGGTACGCGGCATAGGCGACTAGATCGAGCTCGAAGAACAGCCGACGCTCAGCGTCAGGGCTAGTGCGACAGCAGACGGCCGCGTGCGGATCATTCGTGGTTCGTATCCCTGTGCGCCCACCAGTCGCATCCAGGAGCCCCCTCTCACCCCTCGGATGTGCCGGTCGGCCGCAAGGCTCCTGGTGAGGACCGGTCACAGGCGTTCGCGAAGGATGCGAACCGTCAACCGGCCGCCAGCTGCCAGATGAGGACCCCGCCGATGACCAAGGGTGTGGAGACCGCGACGAGCAGCCGTGCCAGTTCGCGGTCCAGGTCAAAGACGGCCGAGACGACCAGGGTGTTGAACGCGACCGGCATCGCGGCCAGCAGCAGGAACACGCCGGGGATCCTGATGCCGAAGAGCCACCCCAGAGCGAGCAGGCTGAGGGCCATCAGACCGCACCGCAGGGCGATGGTGAGCGCGGCCCGCCACACGTCGCCGCGGTCGTGGGCGAGGGGCTCGAGCGAGATCGCGAGGCCGATCTGCAGGAAGCCAATAAGCCCGAACAACAGCCCGATGGCAGGTCCAACGGGCGCGACGACCGCGGAGATGTCCACGCCGAGCAGCCGCAGTGTCACGGCGGCCACGCCTGCGATCACCGGCGGGTTGACGAGCCAGCTGCGCAGGAGCTGCCGCAGGCCGGGCGCCCACAGCCCGCGGGAGTGTGGTCCTGCGTAGTGTCTGCCAAGACCCAGCACCACTCCGTCAGTGGGTAGCAGGTACTGGAACTCCGCGTAGATGACCGCCAGCGCCAGCCCGGGGCCGCCGAAGGTGAGGGTGGTGAGGGGAAATCCGAGCGTGGCGCTGTTGCCCATGCCGGTCGCGAAGACCATGACGCCTGACTCACGCCGCTCGCGACCGCCGAACCGTCCCCAGAGCATGCCGGCCAGGAGGGTGGTCCATGTGGCCACTATCACGCAGGCAAACGCCGCCAGGAGCTCGGGGCGAAGCACGACCGTGGTGTAGGCGTAGACCACGACGAGTGGCGAAAGCACCCAGAGCACGATCATGAAGATCAGGTGCGAGGCGCGCTGGGGGTCGCGCAGGCGGCGCTGTAGCGCGACCCCGATGGCGAAGCACACCAGCCAGGCGGCGATGGAGATCAGCACGTGAGGGCCTGACGTGGGCGGCTGGCGATCCGATGGAGGCAGGACATGGGGCGCCTAGTCTTTCACAACGGAGCGTTGCCCCGTCGGATTTGCAGCGGGCAGACGGGCGCAGGTCGCTCCCAGGTTCCGGCGTGCGGCGCAGCCGTCAGTCCATTAGCGATCGCAGAACGCCTCGGCCGGTAGGGTGGACTGTCGACTACCCTGCCAGTGCTGCACGCGGTCCCGCGTCGATCTTCTTCGCGGCGACCGAATTGACGAAAGCGCCGAGACGGTCGCTTCGGTCGCTTTGGTCGCTTTGGTCTCGTGCGCC
>JADGPQ010000075.1 GCA_017882325.1 Thermoleophilia bacterium | reverse complement strand
TGGACGAGGATGTCCCGAAGCGATGGTGCAACGCCACCATCCCGATCACGCTCGACACCTACTCGCACGCCATCCCGGCGATGCAGGAGGAGGAGGAGGAGGCGCTGATCGCGGGGCTGGTGTTCGCCAAGGCGTAGACGTCACGTTGCCAGCGGTGCTTCGCCGAACCTCCACGGAGACCGCCTCCTACAGCGAGACGGCACACCGGACAACGTGCCGGTTACCTTTGCACGAAGCTGACCGACGCGTAGGCAACGGTGCGTCGTGGGTATCACTGGCGAACTAGCCGGGGTCCATGCCGATGGCGGTCTTCGCCATAAGGATCTTGCCCCCGGCGCCTTCGACGCGATCGAGCACGACAAAGGAGCCAAACAGCAGCAGCCGACCTGATCAGTGACGATCGATGAAAGCGCGGAGCCGGATTCCTGCTAGTCGGTGAGTGCCCTGAACTCTCCACTCTCCCGGACGACGACAGGCCATCCCTCCAGGTCAGCGGGGATCTGACCTACCGCCCCGGCCGTCTTGTCAGCCACGTACACCGTGATGCACGGCCTGCCATCGGTCTCCCCCTCGGCCACGCCGACGACGCCCGGCAGAGAGACTATCCTTTGCGCGTTCCTTTCCAGGACTCTCCGTATCGTCTCGTTCGGCATTCGCGGACTCGCCAATCGTCTTGCCCTCGATCGAAGCTACGATGCTAGGTGAGCGCACGGCTGGGTGTCTTGTAGAGACATATCAGTCTCTGGGAGCCGCCTTACTGTCTATTGTGTCACCTTGCCGTCGATGGTGACGTGGAAGTACTGCAGAACGCTCTCTATCGGATTCACGATGGCCATGGTGCCGTCGGCGTTGCCGGCAAAGAGCAGGCCAACGGGGTTGGCATTGACGTCGTCAGTCACCACGAGGGATCCAGAGTCACCGGGCAGTACGAACGCGCTGGAGGTCTCCACGAAGTCCACGACGGCAGCCAGCAACTGCTCGGCATCCCCGACAGAGGCCACCAGCTCCAGCCCGTCGACGGTCTCCAGGAGTGCCGCCGTGCCTTCGCCGATGCGCGTCGCGATCGACTACGGCGTCGTGACGGTGAAGTTCGACAAGATGCGCTTCGACTGACGCGAGGAGGGGGCGGGGCGCCACGGCGCCCCGCCCCATGCCTTCCCACGTTGCCCGGCTGCAGCCCGGTCCTCGCCCCGACGCTATCGCCCTCGACGAGGCTCAGCGGAGAGGTCTTCCAAGGTCGCCATCCCGCGAATCCCCTCTTTGGTCTCGCGTCGATCCTCTCGCCGACCTCCTCCTGCACGTCCTGCATCACGTGGATGTGTGTGTCCAGGGTGCTGCCGAGCGAGGTGCGACCGAGACGCGGACCGGCCGCGTGTTCCTTGGACGCGAGCGGCGCCGGCGGCGGCCAAGCCGCCGCCGGCGCCGCCGACTACGCTCTCTTCGACTGCACTTGAGGCTTCTGAGCACCCGGGAGTTCCCGGGCTCGTCGCATCGCCCGGCTCGCAGCCTGGGGCTCCTCAGTCGTCTGCGTGAGGCTGCCTCAGGCCGCTTTGCCCAAGCTCAGATCGGCGATCCTGGTCGAGTCGAAGATCTCCTCAACGCCCTCGACGGGCTTGGAGAAGTCGACCGCCGGGGGAAAGATCGTCGTCAGTTGTTCCTTGAACCACAGGTCGAAGGGGTCCTTGGATGCGGCGAAGCCGGCGTTGCCCTTCACGGGATCATCGCCTTCGATATAGATGCCGACGATGTCCCCCTGCGGTGTCGACTGAAGGGTGAGCAGTTCCTCGGACACGTGGAGCCTCCGGCGTGACGCCGTGAACTCGTCCCGGTGGTAGGCGTCGGCGACGAAGGCCCTCGCCCTCTCAGTCGCGCCTGGGGCGAGCGGAGCACACAGGGCCATGCCCCGGCCCCGGCCCTTGGCCGTCGGGTCGGTCCATGCGGCCACCGTCTCAGGCGCGGGGCCAGGCAGCGGCTGCGTGAAGTCGGCGCCGTGGATCTCCTTGACGGCCTTCGCCATGTAGCGGTCGATGTCGAGATCCGACGACGCCAGCTTGCCGAACGCCTCCAACACGTCGCCTTCGGCCTCGAGATAGGCGGTGACGTAGTCACCCATGGGCGTGTGTTGCAGGTACGCCCTCTCCATGGTGATCCCGATCCTCCTCCGAGACTCCTCGTACTCGCGCGGACGGGACTTCAGCTCGTTGGCGATATCCCTCGCGTCCTTCCCCGGCAAGACCGGGAAGGTCAAAGCCATGCGTGACATTCTGGTACCTCCTCGTGAAACGTTCGCCAAGGGCCACGGAACAACATCGCCCCTGGACACCCGGCCAGAACCGGCCGGTGTCCGATACGTACCCAACAGAAGGACTATCGAGACAAAAAGGACCGTTTTTGCTCGACGGGCAGCCATGAACGGTGGCGCGAGCCTGGCTTTCGATGGGACACTTTGTGGACGTCACAGGTTCCCATGCGGGTCGCGCGCATGTGCCCTGAGGTGGGCGCGAATGCAGCGGCGATGTCCGCCCCCATGCGCACTGGGCCGCTAAAGCCGATCAAGGGCGACAAGCGGTTCTCGGCGTACGGCTCGCTCAAGCCACACTTCACCGCCGGCGCCACCGCCGTCAGCGCTTGGAATCGACCCCTGAAGTCGGTCCAGGTTGCGGTCAGGTTCTGAACGATGACGGTCACAGCCGACAAACGAGAACGTCGACCAGTGGTGCATCCCCGGCTCCTCAGTCGGCCCCGCCGAGTTGATCGGCACGGTCCCAGCGGCCCAAGTCGTATTGACGTTGCTGGACTTTGGCGGCAGAGCGACCGGACACCAGAAACCGGGACCAAGCAGGACTCGAATCTGCGAAGCGGAAGACCGGCGACCGCGGCCCGCGTGGAGCTGCTGGAGGTTAGGAAGACGTGTCGCGCCGGGAGAAGTGAGCCGTGTGCAGGCCCTCCTCCCCAGCCGCCGACGCGGTGCCGACGCGCTCTCAGGCACCGGGCCAAGGCAACGATGTCCGCCGAGACCGTCCACGATTGTCGACAGCCGGCCGGCCGGCGCAACGCTGCTCGGGCCTGACTGCGGCGAGCAACGGAGACCGCCGGCGGCTCGCAGGTGCGCGAACCGTCGGCGGTCAGCAAGGATGCGTCCAGGTCTTCAGTCGATGGCGGACAGCCCATTTCGCGAGCGTCGCAGCCGGCCTCCGCTCACCACACGAACGGCACGAAGCTGTGGTGCACGCTCGCCCGGTACTCCTCGTAGTCGGGGTGCACCTCAACCAGCCAGGCCTCCTCACGCCGACGCTTGGCGTCGAGGAAGACCGCCGCGACGGTCCACGGCGCAAGGGCCGCCGGTGACGAGACGAGCGACCATGCGAGCGCCAGCAGCAGGACGCCGCCGTACATCGGGTGGCGGACGAGGCCGTAGGCGCCGCTGCGCCTGACGCTGCCGTGTTCGACCGGCTTCGGGAACGGCGTGATCTGCCTGCCGAGGCCGCCGGCAGCACCGGCGAACAGGGAGAGGCCTCCGAGCGCGCTCACTGCGGCGGCGAGCGTCCGCGCGCTACGCGCCGCTGAGGGCCAGCGCGAGCCGCGCGTCCCCGCCGCCAGGATGGCAGCGAGGAGCACCAACTGCAGCACGACCCAGCCTTCGCCGCGGCGTCCGAGCTGAGGCAGGCTTCCGCTCATGAGGCGTCTTTACCCAATGCGGTCGGGGCATCACCGTTGTGAGCTTCGCCGCACCGGAGGCCCGCGCTGACCAGGATCGCGAGCCCGAGCGCGATCGCCAGTGACGACCACAGGAGCGCGCCGCTGGCCCACGCCTGGGCGTCGGCCAGGAGCGTGAGGCCGATGGCGGCGCAGACGACCCCGCCCAGGGTCACGCGGCGCGCGGCCAGCATCTCGGCGATCGCCCAGCCGATGACGGCGAGGGGCCACCACTGAGCGATGGTCTGGCTCGAGTCGACCACCCCTGCGGCGTCGAGGATGCCGCAGACGCCGAGGGCGAGCAGCACGATCGCGATCCAGATGGTACCTGGCTTCATCTTCGTTCTCCCTTCGAACTTTCGAAAACTATCGAACTACGACGCGAAAAGGGGGGCGTCAGCGCCCCGCGGCGGTCGGTCTCGCAAATTGCTCGAGCTCGCGCAGCACCTCCGGGTCGACCCAGCAGTAGAGGCGCTGGCCGTGCTTCTCGCAGGTGATGATCCCGGAGTTCCTGAGTTCCTTGACGTGATGCGACACCGTCGAGAGCGACAGGTGGAAGCGCCCGGCGATCTGGGAGAGGCTGTCGCTGGCCTCCTCCTCGGAGCAGCCGTCCGGATTCCCGCAGTCGCGCACGAGCTCGAAGATGGCAAAGCGCGTCGGATCGCCCAGGGCCTTGAAGATCTTCGCGAGGTCGGCCATGCGACTGCTCCTTCGCTTCCTTCGAGGGTTCGATAACCATCGAAGTATAGCAGTGGCAGCGGGGCTGTCAAGCGTCCCCGTTAGTCCATGCGTAGAATGCGGCGATGCCTGAAGTAGCGAGACCGATCGCGGCAGTCCCCGCGAGCGTCACCGTAGGCGTGCTCGCAACGCTCTCGATGGACGCCGTCTTCCTTGCCGCCAGTCAGCTCGGCGGCGCGAGCTTCACCTCCGACAAGATCGGGCTGGACCTCGTCGGCCGTTGGGCCGGCGGCCTTGCCCGCGGGCGCTTCCGGCACGCGGACATGCCCGCTGAGCCGGCGCTGCGCGGTGAAGCGGCCCTGGGACTCGCGGTCCACTACCTGACGGGCATCACGCTGGCGCAGGCCTACTATGAGCTGCTGCGTCGCGGCGGCCTGAAGCCTGGCGTGCTCTCGGCGACGGCCTTCGGGGCCGCAACAGCTCTCTTGCCCTTGCTGGTCATGTATCCGTCCTGGGGTCTCGGCCCGTGCGCGGTCCACAGCGATGAGCCTTCGCGGCTTGTGCGGCTCATGCTGCTCGGGCACACGGCATTCGGGACCGCCGTCATCAAGCGCCTGTCTGACGAGCAATCGAGCTGTCGGTCCGTGGCTCCGAAGACGGCGACGCGCACTGCCTTGGCGGCCACATCAGACTGAGACAGCAAGCTTCCCGAGCGTGCCGGCTCCGAAGTCGGCGAGCGCCTGCGGCGTCGCCTCCAGCGGGTACGTGCGCATGATCGGCACCCGCAGCGCGCCGCTCGCGGCGTCCGCGGCGATCCGGTCGAGCGTCGCCGCCTCCGGGCTGGCCATCACGGCGATGGCGGCCGGATGCTGGTCCGGGCCGAAGCCGAGCGTCGAGACGATCCGCCCGCCCGGCGCCAGCAGGCCGGCGAGCTGCGCGGCATCGCCGGCCAGGTGCACGACGGCGGGTACGCCGTCCGGCGCGATCGCGCGCACTTGCGCGGCGAGATCGCCGCTGTAGTCCACGACGCGCGTTGCGCCGAGGTCGCGTACGAACTCCTCGTCGACGCCGGGACGCGCCGTGGCGATCACATCGGCGCCGGCCGCCAGCGCGTACTGCAGCGTCAGCGCGCCAACTCCGCCGGTGGCGCCGGAGATCAGGACGAGCTCGCCGGCTGCGGGTGCGACGGCATCGACTGAGTCGCGCGCGGCGCTCCCGGCAAGGCCGAGCGCTCCGGCGTCCGGCAAGTTGAGGCCCTTCGGCACGCGAGTGATGCCGTACTGCTCGCCGACCACCAGGTATTCGCCGAGGCCGCCGTCGCCGAGGTACGGCTTCATGACCACGCCGAAGACCTCGTCGCCGACGACGAACCGCGACGCCCCGTCACCGAGCGCCTCCACGATGCCGGCGAAGTCCTTGCCGAGGACGACAGGGAAGCGGTGCTCCATCATGCCCTTGAGCATGCCGGCGGCCACGGCCCCGTCGAAGCCGTTGATAGAGGAGGCGCGGACGTGGATCAGTACTTCACCCGGACCCGGCTCCGGTTTGGGCAGTTCGGTCAGGGACGGCGGCGTCCCGTAGTCGCTGACGGCGATGGCGCGCATGGTGGCCTCACTTCATCTGAAGGATAAGTGGAGTATCTATTCCACTTATGGTATCATCGGAAACATGACCAGGCAGATCGACAAGAACGCAGAGGGCTGTTCTGCCCTGCGCGCCGACGCCGAGCGCAACCGCCTCCGCGTCGTCGAAGCGGCCCGGCGGGTGTTCGCGGAGGATGGTCTCGACGCACCGATGAACGAGGTCGCCCGCCGCGCCGGCGTAGGCATCGCCACCCTCTACCGGCGCTTCCCGACTCGCGAGGCGCTGATCGCCAGCGTCTTCGCCGAGAAGATGGACGCTTACGCGGCCGCCATCGAGAACGCGCTCGCCGACCCCGACCCCTGGCACGGCTTCTGCGCCTGCATCGAGCGCATCTGCGGGATGCAGGCGAACGACCGCGGCTTCACCGAGGTGCTCACCCTGACCTTCCCCACCGCCGAGGCTCTCGAGGCGAAGCGGCACCAGTCGTACATCGGTCTCACCGAGCTCATCGACCGGGCGAAGGCGGTCGGACGGCTGCGCCCAGACTTCTCTGCGGAGGACATCGTGCTCCTCCTCATGGCCAACGCCGGCGTCGTCGTCGCCACCGGAGACGCGGCCCCCAATGCCTGGCGCCGCCTCGTCGCCTACATGATCCAGGCATTTGCTGCCGACCACGCGGAGCCATTGCCGGACGCCCCTTCGGAGGAGGCGCTCTTCCAGGCGATGCAACGTCTGGGGGGCACACGCGTCACCGACGCATAAGGGAGCCGCTTCCGGAGCTCCGGTCGCAGGAAGGGCCGGCACCAGATCCAGCACTGGGAGGCTCTGTTCCGTCCCAGTCTCGACACCTCACTTGGAGTCCTGAGATGTGTTCAGGGAGTGGGATTGCGCCGCGAGCAGCCACATTGGCAAGCCCGCCGACGCCATCCTGGCGATGACAAGGAGCGACCCATGATACATACGATCCTTGGGGCAGGAGGGTCTGCGGGGAATGCATTGGCTCACGAGCTCATCAGTCAGAACATCGCAGTCCGCCTTGTTTCGCGGAACGTGCATGCAATCCAAGGGGCAGAGTCCGTCAAAGGCGACGGCGAGACTAGAGGCGGACGCCAGGCAAGTCCCGTTCCATGTGAAGCGTCGTGCCGTGTTCGTCGGAGAGGATCTCCAGGTCGTCCATGAGGTTGCGGATCAGGAACAGCCCGCGTCCGTGCTCGCCCATCAGGTCGGGCTCTGCGTCACTGTCGATCTGCGACGGGTCGAAGCCGGGTCCCCCGTCGCTGACTTCGAGCGTGAGACGGTCGTCGCGCAGGTCGGCGAAGACGCCCACGGGGCTGCCTGCCGCGTGCGCGACCGCGTTGATGAGCGCTTCGTCGGCGCAGAGCACGATCAGTCGCGTGGCTGCATCGTCGATGTCGTTCGCGGTCAGATAGCTCGTGAGAGCCTCGCGCAGCACAGCAGCCGATGACGGCCGAGCCGCGAACCAACGCCGGAACGCGTCGGCGCGCTGCCGCCGCCAACGGCTGGTATCGCTGCAGGCAGCCCTGACGGCCACGAGACCAGGGGTGCTGCCCCTCGTGGCCGTGACCGTAGCCGCCATGTGGCGCGGGGTGCGATCGACTGTGGTCTCCATCTTCCCCTTGACTGCCCCGGTCTTCATGGCTCCCACCCCTCCGATGCTCCCTCGGATCACCGATGTGGTCGTGGCTCTAGTGTGGCCCTGGGGGAGGGGCGGGCGCGCCGGCCATCGGGGGAGAACCTGACCTGCTGATGCGGGGAGTCTTTGCCCTGGTCAGATGGGCAGGGGCGGCGTCCACGGGCGCCATACGGCGCGGACACAGGTACCGTCGTCGCTCGACGACAGCTCGAGCCGCGCCTCGATCGACTCGGCCCGCTCGGCCATGATGCCGAGCCCGAGGCGGCCGGACGACGCGGCCGCCACATCGAAGCCACAACCGTCGTCGGTGATGACCAGCTCGAGCAGGGCGCCCCCATCGTCATGGCCGTCGCGCAAGTTCACGAGGACCCGTTCAGCCCTTGCGTGTTTGACGACGTTGTTGAGCGCTTCCTGGGCGATGCGGTACATGGCAACGGCCACATCGGGCGGCAGCCCCCGCATACTGTCGACATCGAGCTCGACGGGGATGCGCGCTTGCCCCACCACGGCCTCACTCAGCTGGCGGAGCAGGTCGGGAAGGCTCGTCTCGGCGAGCGCCGCCGGCCGCAGCTCGAGCAGCAGCATGCGCATCTCGGCCAAGGCCCCTCGTGTTAGCTGCCGCAGCTCCTCCAGCCGTTGCCTGCCCTGTTCGGGGTCGCGCTCGTAGATGCGGGGCAGGACCTCGGCCATCAAGCTCACGGAGAACAGGGTCTGGCTGACGGCGTCGTGCAGGTCGCGCGCGAGCCGCTGCCGCTCCTTGGCGGCGGCCAGCTCGTGCGCGTTCTGGTACAGCCGCGTGTTCTCCACGGCGATCGCCAGCTGGTCGGCCAGCGTCGTGATCGCGAACAGGTCCTGCTCGTCCAGGGGGTGGGGGCCGCGCGACGTGATGTCGAGCACGCCGGCGAGGCTGGCGCCCACGCGGATCGGCACGGCGATCTCGGAGAGGGACCCTTTCTCTGGCTCCTCTTGAGAGGTCTGCCCGCCCTCGCGCGGCGGCTCGTTCTCCAGGAGCGGTTCGCCCGTCCGCACGACCGACGCCACCGCCGGCAGCCGGCCGAGATCGGCGACCTCCATCTCGCGCCGCTCCTCAGTTGCACCCCGGCTGCACGAGAGCAGCTGCGCCGACCCTTCCTCTGTGAGAAGGAGGATGCGGACGCTGTCGTAGTCGAACGTCCGCAGGAGCGAGCTCGCGACGTAGGGCAGCAACTCGTCGAGGTCGAGGATCGAGCTGATCTGCCGTCCCGCTTCGTTGATGGCGCGCAGGTGATGCGTGCGCTTCTCCAGGCTACGCACCAGGTCGCGAAGCCGGTGGGTCATGCGGTTGAACGCGTGGGCGAGCTTGCCGATCTCGTCGTTGCGCCTGACCGGCGCGTCGAGGTCCAGATCTCCATCGGCGATTTGGCTCGCGGTGTCGCCTAGTTCCGACAGCGGACGCACGATGCTGTGGATGAGGACGATCCCGACGAGGATGGCGAGGAGCGCGGCGACCAGCGCCACGCCCGCGGCGGTCCACAGGGCCAGCTGCGTGGCGTGCAGCGCTTCGGCCTCGCCCTGCTCCGCCAGCAGCCCCACCTTCAATCCCGGTATCCACTTGTACACTCCGATCACCGTGACGCCGGCATAGTTCTGATACGTGGCGAAACCGGATCTGGTCCCGTCGACCGCCTGGGTGGAACCCGCGGTGCGGATGTACGTATCGGGGATGGAGTAGCCGGGTCGGCGAAGGTCGGTCAGCAGACGGTGGTTGGAGCCGATGAGGTACGTCTCGCCGGTCTGACCCAGCCCAGCCCGGCCGACCATGAGCGCGTTGAGGCTCTCCAGATTCGCCCGCCCGGCCAGCACGCCGATAGAGGCGCCGTGATAGGTGACGGGACGGCTGGCGACGACCGTCATCTTGTTGAGCGAGAGCGAATAGGAGGGCTCCTGGATGAACTGGTGGCGCATCCCCTCGGTGAAGTAGTCGTTCAGCCCGAGCTGTTGCCGCTCGTGGCCTCTCTCCGTCGACAGCAGGACCTCGCCCTTCGGCCCCATGAAGAAGAGCTCCTCGAAGAGGCCCATGCGATTGGCGGCCCAGGTGAACCGGCGCAGGACCCGAGCGTGGGCCGCCTGGTAGGCGGCTGAGGTCGGAGCGGCCTGGGTGAGCGTGTGCAGGTCCGCGGAGATCTCCTCGGCGGACAGCACGATGTCGAGGTTCAGCCCCAACCCTCCGACCCAGGAATCGACCTCCTGCTGCTTCAGCGTCGCGACCGACTTCAGCTGGCCGACCACGCGGTCGTGCGCGTCGCGGGACACGAGGACCGCGGTGACGATGCTGATGGCGATCGCCGTGAACGCCACGATGAACACGCAGTAGAGGAGAAGTCTGTTCCTGATCGTCCATGACCCGGGGAGCCTGAAGCGCATGACAAGGCCTTCCGCTAGTCGAGGGTCGGACGCATGGGCGCGGGCGCGGCCGAGGGCCCGGTCAGGGCTCCGGCGCGGCGTAGGTCATGGTGTAGCCCGGGTGGGCGCGGTCGTAGCCAGCTCCCATGAGCTGGCGCCACCGCACCTCGTCGATCCAGCCGATCGCGGCCTGGGGTGTGTCCACCAGCGGGCCCACGGCACGTACCGCCAGCTTCTGGAAGGCTAGGCCGGGCTGCGGCGCCCACTTGAGGAGGATCTGCGCCGCCTCGTCCGGGTGTTCCACGGCGTAGCGCCACCCCTGCTGGCTGGCCCGCACGAACCGCCGCACAAGCTGGGGGTCGGCCTTGATGGTGCTGTCGTTGACGAGCACAAGGCCCTCGTAGCCGCCCACGCCATAGTCGGCGGGGAAGATGGTGCGCACCGGGTGGCCGGCCATCTCCGCCTGGATCGGCTCGTCCTGCGCATAGCCGAGCCAGGCGTCGACGCGGTGGTCGTAGAGAGCCTGCAGATCTTCCGCGTCGACCTTGACGGTCTTGACCGTGGACGGGTCGACGCCCGCCGCTTTGAGGGTCTCGTCGAGCACGCCCTTCCAGTAGTCGGTCGTGACGCCCACCCGCTTCCCCACCAGGTCGGCAGGCTTCGCGATGCCCGACTCTGCGAGCGAGAAGATGACGAGCGGCGGTATCTGGAAGGCGGCCATGACTGCCGTGACCGGCTTGCGCTGGGCCACGAGGTCCTTCAGCTCCCCGAAGGAGGAGATGGCGAACGTTGCCGACTTGTCCACCACATGGTCCACCGCGGGATCGCCCGGACCCCCTTCGCGGATGTCGACGTTCAGGCCGTTCGCCTTGTAGAAGCCCCTGGCCGCGGCGACGTAGTACCCGGCGAACTCGGCCTCGTGAAACCAGTTGAGCTGCAGCGTGACCTTGGCGGGCGCGGACGTCTCGACCAGGGCCGGCGAACTGCCGCAGGCGGTGAGAAGAAGCCCGGCGACGCCCAACGCCAGCGCGCCGGCCAGGGCCATGAGGACGCGTCGGCGCGCGAGGCTCATTGCACCAGCTTCCGCTGCAGTGCGATGGCGACCGCCTCCGTGCGCGTGGCCGCTCCTAGCTTCATGAGGATGTTGCTGACGTGGAACTTGATCGTGGAGCGGCTCACGAAGAGCTTCTCGGCGATGTCGGGGTTGCTTTGCCCCGCCACCATCAGCTCGAGGATCTCGAGCTCCCGCCTGGTAAGCCCGTCTTCCTCCGGCGACTTCGTCGCCGCCTTGATCAGCACCTCGGCGGCCTCGGGCGCCAGGGTGGGACGGCCTGCATAGGCCGCCCGGATGGCGCCCGCGAGCTCGTCGGCCGACACGTTCTTCAGCAGGTAGCTGAGGGCGCCCGCCTTGAGCGCGCCCTGGACTAGGTCGTCCTCCTTGTAGCTGGTGAGGGCGATCACCTGGACCTCGGGGCACGCCTCCTTGATGCGGCGGGTTGCCTCGGCGCCGTCCACCTCCGGCATGACGAGGTCCATGAGCACCACGTCTGGCCTCAGGGAGATGCACTTGCCGACAGCGTCCGCGCCTCCGGTGGCGTCGCCCACGTGCTCGAGGTCGTCGAACGCCAGCAGGAAGGCTGAGAGCCCGCTCCGCACGACTGCATGGTCATCGACGATCATGACCTTGATGGCACGGTCGGCGTCTATCGTGTCTCCCCTCACTCCAATGACACAGGATACCGGGAATTACGGCCTCAGGAAAGGCCACGCGGCATATCGGCCGCCGGTGATCCACCTGGCCGCCTGGCCAGGCTCAAGACTCGCCGATCTGTCAGGCGCAAGTCTCACCGGGTGGGGGGCGCGTGCGAGAGGGTCCCAGGCCTACGCTGTGGCTGCAATGGGAGCCACAGGAGAACAAAAAGGCTGCATGCGAGCGGTCCTGGCCGAGGGCCAGCCCACGGTCCGGGATGCTCTTCGCGACCTGGTGACACAGGGCCTCGGCATGCAGGTGGTCGGCGAAGCCAGGACGCTCCAGACGCTGCAGCGCCAGGTGCAGGCGCACCGCCCGGATCTCGCGATCGTGGACTGGGACCTGCTGGCCCAGTCCGCATCCGTACTCGCGGGACTGCGCGCCTGTTCGCCGGGTCTGCGCATCGTCGTCATCGGGCTGCGTCCGGAGATGCGCCCCGCCGCCCTGGCGGCCGGCGCCGACGGGTTCGTCAGCAAGGTGGACGCACCCGACGTCGTCGTCGGCGTCCTGCAGCCGTGCCCCAAGACTACTGGTGAGACGACAGGGGGTCTGTCATGAACGAGTCGAGCGCC
>JADGPQ010000249.1 GCA_017882325.1 Thermoleophilia bacterium | reverse complement strand
CCTGGATCTCCATGGCGTCGCCCGGCGCCACCGAAGCGGCGACGTACTGGCTAAAGCTCCAGAAGAAAATGCCGATGACGATGGCCAGCGGGATCAGGGTCCAGGTCAGCTCCAGGGCCAGGCTGTGCGTCACCATGGACGTCGCGGCCTGCTGGCGCGCACGGCGGTAGCGCCACACGAACCAGCCGGTCAGCCCGGCGATCAACAGGAAAAAGAACGCGCTCAACAGGACGAGGAACAGGAACAGGTTGTCGATTTCGCCCGCGTAGGCGGAGCCCTGGGCCGGCAGCAGCAATGATCGGAGCCAGCTCATCTTGCGAGCTCCCTTGACCGGAGTACGCGCATCAGCACCGGCCGGAGAACAGGCCCGTGGTCGCGCTCACGATGGACTTGCGCGAGCCCAATAGGAACGGAGTGATGGAGGCGTGCCGAAGTCAGGAACCACGCCGACATCCGCGTTCAGGCGTAGCGAGAGGGCAGGCCTTCATGATGGCGGCAAGCACAAGTTCAGGAGCATCTGTTCAATCAAGAGACGCTCTCGCACCGTTCGCTGTGCAGGATGTCCACTCGTGACGCTGAAGACTCACGCGAGCGACCTGACTGTGTCATCACAAGGAGGCGTACTTCATGAACTACAGCTACAACTACTCGGGAAGCGGAGCAGGGGCGGCCGTCTTATCCCTCCTGTTGATCGCCTTCTACGTCCTGGTCGTCATCGGACTGTGGAAGACCTTTGTCAAGGCCGGCCGCCCCGGCTGGGCGGCGATCATCCCGTTCTACAATCTCTACATCTGGGTGCATATTGCTGGGCGTCCGAACTGGTGGTTCGTGGTCATGCTGATCGGTACGCTGCTCGGCTGGATCCCCATCATCGGCTGGATCCTCATCATCGCCGTCTGGGTGATGTCGCTGTTCCTGGCTCTGGACGTCGCCAAGAACTTCGGCCAGGGCACAGGCTTCGGCGTCCTGCTCTGGCTCTTCTCGGCGATCATGTACTTGGTCCTCGGCTTCGGAAACTACGAGTACAGGCAGGTCGCGCACCCCGAGATGGCGGGTCCCGCCGGTTATGCGGGCGGGCAGTACCCACCACCGGCTCCCCCGCCGGCCGGACAGTACGTGCCTCCGACTCTCGGCGCTGCCGCGCCCACGCTGGTCCCGCCTCCGCCGCTCGCGCAGCCGGTCCGGCCGTCGCCCCTGACGCCACCGCCGGCCCAGGCCGCACCACCGACGCCACCGCCGGCCCGGGCCGCACCCCCTACGCCGCCTCCAGCTGAATCGACGCCTCCCGCCGAAGCTGCACCTCTGACGGTCCCGCCTGCCGAGGCCACAGCCCCCACAACGCCGCCGGCCGAGCCGGCGCCGCCGGAGGGCCCCACTCCCCCGCCGCCTCCGCCGGTGACGTGACGTCCGGCGAGAACTAGACGGTCCGCCCACGGGCCGGGGAGGCGCAGCCGCTTCCCCGGCCCGTTTGCCGCTCCCGGTCGCGCCGCACTGGGGCGCCCGCCATACATGGCGGGCGCGGGCGCGACGTTTCCGCGTCACGCTCCCCGGGCACTCACCTCCATAACGGGACTAGAAAACTCCGGTTTCGCGTAGTCGCGCGGGACCGTCTCTTCGAGGGGTGCTCATGAGACTCTCTACGACGACACTGGCGCGAGGCTCCGCGAAGCGGCCTTGGTTGACGGTGGGTGCGTGGGTCATCGCGCTCGTCGCGGCCGGCGCCATCATTGCGCTCGTGCTTCCAGGTAGCCTCACGGCCCAATACAGCTTCATCAACAACCCTGATTCCAAGACCGGCCAGAACCTGCTGGCGCAGAAGATGGGCATGCCGCAGAAGGCCAACGAGGTCGTCATCGTACGCTCGCAGACGGCCGCGGTGAGCGACCCCGCCTTCCGTGCGGACGTTCTGGCCCTGCAGCGCAAGCTGACCGCCCTCGGCCCCCGCGTGGTCGACAGCGTGGCCAGCTACTACGCGGGCGGCGGGCCGGCGCTCGCCTCCGCCGACCGGCACACCACCATCCTTCCCATCGTGATGGCCGGCGATCTGACCCACGCCGAGCAGAACATCGACAAGGTGCACGCCATCGTGCACGCCGCCGACGGAAGAGGCGGGTTCTCCACCCTGATAACGGGCACGGCCAGCATCCAGAGCGACTTCAGCCAGACGGCCAACCACGACCTCCAGCGCGGTGAGGGCATCGGCGTGCCGATCGCCCTCATCATCCTGCTCGTCGTCTTCGGCGCCGTAGTGGCCGCCGGCCTGCCCATCCTGCTCAGCCTCATCGCCATCACCGCCGCCGTGGCGCTCACCGCCATTGTCGGCCAGACCTTTAGCGTGTCGGTGTTCGCCATCAACATGATCAGCATGATGGGGCTGGCCACCGGCATCGACTACTCTCTGTTCATCATCTCGCGGTTCCGCGAGGAGCGCGCCCTGGGGCGCAGTAAGATCGACGCCATCACGGTCACCGGCGGCACGGCCAGCCGCGCCGTGCTGTTCAGCGGACTCACGGTGGTGCTGGCCCTTGCCGGACTGCTGATCGTGCCGACCAGTATCTTCATGAGCCTCGCTATCGGCGCCATCCTCGTGGTGAGCATGTCCGTCCTGGCGGCCCTCACGCTGCTGCCGGCCGTACTCAGTCTGCTCGGCGACCACGTGAACAGCCTCAAGATCCCCTACCTCGGGCGAAGGCTGCTCGAGGGCCGCGCAAGCGGTCGCGCGTCATGGATCGCGCGCACCGCGCAGCGCGCCATGCGGCGTCCCGGGCTGGCACTGGGCATCGGCGTCGCGATCCTGCTCCTGGCTGCCTCGCCGATCGTCTTCATGAAGACCGGCGTCTCGGGCGTGAGCAGCTTCCCGAACAGTTTCCAGAGCAAGCGAGCGTTCGGGATCCTCGATCGGCAGTTCTCGGCAGGGCGCGTGAGCCCGGTGCAGATCGTCGTGGACGGTCCCGTGAGTTCGCCGGCCGTCCAGTCGGGGATCTCACGCCTCAAGAGCGAGCTCGCTGCCGACAGCGCCTTCGGGCCACTGCAGACCCAAACGGCGAAGTCGGGCACGCTTGCGCTGCTGTCCGTGCCCGTGAGCGGCGATTCCGTCGGTAACCTCGCCCTGTCGAAGGTCCGCGAGTTGAGAAGCACCTACGTCCCGCAGGCTTTTGGCGGCAGCGGGGCCAAGGTCTACGTCACTGGGCAGACCGCCGGGAACATCGACTACATCGACATCGTCAACCGCTACTTCCCCTGGGTGTTCGCTCTCGTCCTCAGCCTGAGCTTCATCCTGCTGATGGTCGCCTTCCGCTCCATCGTCATCCCGGCCAAGGCGATCGTCATGAACCTCCTGAGTGTCGGCGCCGCCTACGGCCTCATCACGCTGGTGTCACTGAAGGGCGTCGGCGCCGGGATCCTCGGCTTCCAGCAGATCGCCACGGTGGAGCAATGGGTGCCGCTGTTCCTGTTCGCGGTGCTGTTCGGACTCTCCATGGACTACCAGGTGTTCCTGCTCAGCCGCATCAAGGAGGCCTGGGACAGGACGGGGGATAACACCAAAGCCGTCATGGAGGGTGTGGGAGCGACCGCCGGCATCATCACCGGCGCGGCGCTGATCATGGTCGCCGTGTTCGCCGGCTTCGCCGCCGGCGACCTCGTGATGTTCCAGCAGATGGGCTTCGGCCTCGCTGTCGCGGTCCTGTTGGACGCGACGCTCATCCGCACGATCATGGTGCCCGCCGCGATGAAGCTGCTCGGCCGCTGGAACTGGTACCTGCCGAGCTGGCTCGAGTGGCTGCCTCATCTGAGCATCGAGGGTACGCCGCAGGTGGGGCCGGCGGCGGCGGCGGGCGAACCGGCCATCGGC
>JADGPQ010000248.1 GCA_017882325.1 Thermoleophilia bacterium | reverse complement strand
CTGTACGACCTCAAGATCGCCGGGCGGCGCCCGTTCTGGGTGGCCGCCGTCGCCGGCATCATCGTCTTCGGGACGCTGATGGGCGCGATGTTCGTGGGCCAGCAGTTCCTGCAGAACGTGCTCGGCTATTCCACGCTCTCCGCGGGGGCTGCGATCCTGCCGGCGGCGGTCCTCATGGTACTGGCCGCGCCCATCTCCGCGCGGCTCATCGAGAGCTTCGGCTCGCGCGTCACGCTGCTCGCCGGCGACCTCTTCTGCCTGCTGAGCTTCATCGTGATGCTCACGCTCTGGAAGGAAGGCATCGGCTACTGGCCGGTCGGCCTGGCCTTCGCCTTCATCGGCATCGGCGTCGGGCTCGCCGGCACGCCTGCGGCACGCGCCCTCACCGGCTCGGTGCCGGTGCGGCGCGTGGGCATGGCCTCGGGCACGGCGGACCTGCAGCGCGACCTCGGCGGCGCCATCATGCAGTCGATCCTCGGCGCCGTGCTCACCGCCGGCTACGCGGCCGCCTTTGCCGCGTCAATCGCCGCCGCGCCGGACAGCCAGAAGATCAGCCAGAGTGTCCAGGCGGAGCTGCAGAAGTCGTTCGCCAGCGCCGAGGCGGTGGCGCAGCAGTACCCGCAGTACGCCAGCCAGATCACGGCAGCCGCGAAGGCGTCGTTCCTTCAGGGGGCGGACTGGGCCTACGCCGCCGGCATCATCTCGATCATCCTCGGCGCAGGCGTCGTCTTCTTCTTGTTCCCCCGAAAGGACGACGAGATCCGGCTGCACGGCGAGTACCAGACAGCGGACGCCGGAAGCCCCCAGAAGTCCGGCTAAAGGCACGGTGGACAAGAGCAGCGTCGCGTCGACGACGCACGAGGGCACCGTGCGTGCGATCAAGTCATGGCAGGCGGTCATGGATGACCTACACCGCGTGTCGGTCCAAAGGTCACGGCACGAATCGAAGCCGTGTGAGAGAAGGTGAGGACATGGCAGACGATCAGCAGCATATGTCCGAGACCACGCCCCTTCAGGAAGAAGTCGCGCGGCGGACCCACCGGCACATGGAGCTCGAGTTCGGCAGGTCCGGTGACTTCGACGACCCGAGCCACGAGTGGCGGCGTCTCTTCTCCGAGCTGCTCGGCACTTTCCTCCTCGTGCTCGTGGGCGCCGGCGGCGCCGTCGTGAACGCGCAGTCCAGCGGCGCCATCAGCCGCGCTGCCGCCGTGACGGCCCCTGGCCTCATGGTCATGGCCATCATCCTCTTCATGGGCGCCGTCTCCGGCGCGCACCTCAACCCCGCCGTGAGCATCGCCTTCGCGGCGCGCGGCGACTTCCCCTGGCGGCGCGTGCCCGGCTACGTGATCGTGCAGCTGCTCGGAGCGACCCTCGCCTGCCTGTTCCTGTGGGCCGTCCTCGGCAAGCTCGGCATGCTCGGCGCGACCGAGCCCGGCCCCGGCATCAGCGCGACGCAGGCCATGCTCATGGAGCTGATCCTCACGGTCGGGCTAGTCTCCACCATCCTGGGCACCGCCTCCGGGGCGCAGAACGTGGGCGTCTTCGGCGCCCTCGGAGTGGGCGGCTACATCATCCTCGCCGGCCTCTGGTCGAGTCCCATCAGCGGCGCCTCCATGAATCCTGCGCGCTCCTTCGGTCCCGACCTGGCGCTGCTCGACTTCACGAACTACTGGGCCTACGTGGTCGGCCCGATAGCGGGAGCGCTGATCGCCGTGGGCTTCGCCTACATCCTCCGGGGACCGGGCGGGGGCAAGAGTGAGGCCGCCGCGGCGCAGGGCAGCATCGGCCCGCTGCGCCTTGGGGACGACGACAAGTAGGCTCTCCGGGGGCGGCACAGCCGTCGGACGTAGCCGGTGTCTGCGACAGGGTAGGGCTCAGGCGCCCGAGGGTTCGGCTGCCACGATCATCGCCGGTGACTCGTCCGCGAACGGCGAGCAGTCATAGTCGCCGTAGAGGGCGACGACGAGAAAGCCGGCGCGGACGAGCAGGTGCTCGAGTTCGTAGCGGAAGGTGTAGCGCAGGGAGATCGTCTCGGTCAGCCGGCGCGTCGAGCCGTCAGCCTCGATGATCTCGTACGTGACCTCGCAGTCGTTGCACTGCTGCATGCGTTCGTAGCCGCTCACCGTCATCCACCAGCGGATCCGCCGCCCGTCGGTCCAGTCGACCAGCTGCGCGGCCGCTTCCCCTGCCCCCGTCTCGTCCCGGGCGTACTCTGCCGGCGCCGGATCGGGGTTGGGCAGGTCGAGCACGAGCCTGCCGTGCGGCAGCAGGTGGCTGCGGCAGCGGTCGAGACACGCGAGTTGCTGCCCCACCGTGCGCAACTGCTGAAACCCAGCGAACGGGCAGATGATCGCCGCGAAGCGTTGGCCGAGGTCGAACGACGTCATGTCGGCGGCGAGCAACCGCACGCGATCGCGCACCTCCGGTGGCTCGGCCTGGAGTTTGGCACGACAGCGCTCAAGCATCCGCGCGGAGAGATCGACCCCGGTGATCTCGAAGCCGGCCCGCGCCAGCGGGAGCAGCACACGGCCGGTGCCGCAGCCGAGCTCGAGGATCGGGCCGTCACCCGCCGCCGCGGCCATCGCCTCCCAGAACCCAGCGTCGTCGCGGTCGGCGTAGATAGCGTCGTAGATCGCCGAGAGCTCGGCCGTCTGGAGGGCGCTGTCGTCGTCCATGGTGCGTCTCGATTCGCTCGCGGTACCTCGGGTTCGGCGCCGATGGTACACGAAGCGCACACGAGGCCGCGCGCAGCGGCAACTCTCTGGGGTCCCGCTACTGGACTTCTGCCTTACCCCTTGGTTACCATCGGCGGACGATCGAGGTTGCGAGAGGAAGTCCAAGGGTATCAGCCACGTAGTGCGCGGCCGACTACGACGCCTCGCCCGTCTCGTGACGATGAACTGACCAAGGAGGAGAGCATGCCATTTCTACTGCGCGCTGCCGTCGTAGGCGGAGTGGCCCACCACATGGGCACGAAGAGTCAGCAAGCGCGCGACCAGGAGGCCGCGCAGAACCAGCAGATCGCCGACCTGCAGGCTCAACAAGCTCCGGCGGCTCCGGCGGCAGCAGCTCCGGCCAGCAGCGAGGACGGCATGGCCAAGCTCACGCAGCTCAAGTCGCTGCTCGACCAGGGCGTGCTCACACAGGCCGAGTTCGACATGCAGAAGCAGAAGATCCTGATGAGCATGTAGGAACGGCCAGGACGCGACCAACCACAAGGAGGAACGATGGCACTTGGTCCGGTACAGCTCCTGACCGTGGGCTTTGACGAACCGAACTTCACCGGCGAGATCATCAAAGAGTTCAAGCGCTTGGCCGAGCACGACATCGTGCATCTGGTCGACGTGCTCATCGTCGCCAAGGACGACGACGGCAACGTCACGCAGGTCGAGATGAGCGATCGACCTGAGCTCGAGGAGTACGGTGCTCTCGTCGGCGCCCTGCTGGGTCTCGGCGCCGCCGGCGAAGAGGGCATGGTGGCCGGCGCAGTGGCCGGGGCCGAGGCCATGGCCGACGGCAAGATGTACGACCCCGAGCAGGTGTGGGTGCTCGCCGATGAGATCCCGCCCGGCATGACAGCCGCCATCATCATGCTCGAGCACCGCTGGGCGATTCCGCTCCGCGACGCCATCCAGGGCGCCAACGGGGCAGTGCTCGTCGACGAGTGGATCCATCCCGAGGACCTCGTGCGCTACGGCGCCGAGGCCGCCGCGGAGTAGCCACGACGACAGACCTTGCACCATGCGACGGGGGCGCCACAGGCGCCCCCGTCGCATTGCGTGATCTGTTGCGGCCGTGGCGCGTCGGCAGCCAGGCGGAGCACAACGTCAGCGTGATGCCGGGTCGTCGCCTT
>JADGPQ010000247.1 GCA_017882325.1 Thermoleophilia bacterium | reverse complement strand
GACGAGGCCGCCAACATGGCCGGCGCCTTCAAGGACCGCCGCGCCAGCGTGAGCATCCACGTCGCCAAGGAGAAGGGCTACGAGGGCGTCATCGCCGCCACCTCGGGCAACTACGGCGCCGCCGTCAGCAGCCAGGCGGCGCGTTACGGCCTCAAATGCATCATCTGCCAGGAGGCCTTCGACAGCCGCCACATCGGCCAGCCGGAGATCGTCGAGAAGAGTCGCATCTGCGAGGCGTTCGGCGCCGAAGTGGTGCAGATGACGGTCGGCCCTGAGCTGTTCGTCCACATGGTGGAGCTGCTCGACATCACCGGTTATTTCGCGGCCTCCCTGTACAGCTCGTTCGGGGTCAGCGGCATCGAGACGCTGGGCCTGGAGATCGCCAACGAGATGACGGCGCTCACCGGGGCGCCGCCGACGCACTGCGTGATCACCCACGCCGGCGGCGGCAACACCACGGGCACCGCCCACGGCCTGAAGCGGGCCGGCGCCACCGACACGCAGATCATCAGCGCATCCGTCGACCTCAGCGGCCTGCACATGGCCAGTGATAACGACTTCAACCGCAAGAGCTTCACCACCGGCCACACCGGCTTCGGCGTGCCCTTCGCAACCTGGCCCGACCGCGCCGACGTGCCGCGCAACGCGGCCCGCTCGCTGCGCTACATCGACCGTTATCTGACGGTGACGCAGGGCGAGGTCTTCTACATCACCGAGGCGATGAGCAAGATCGAGGGCCTGGAGCGCGGCCCGGCGGGCAACACCGCCATGACCGCGGCGGTGAGCCTTGCCCGCGACCTGCCGCGCGAGAGCACCGTCGTCGTGCAGGAGACCGAGTACACCGGCGCCGGCAAGCACCACTGGGCGCAGCTCAACTTCGCCAAGGAGATGGGCGTGGAGGTGCGCTCCGGCGACCCCAAGGACAACGTCCCCGGCAAGGTCATCGTCATCCCCGAGCGTCCCGAGCAGATCGAGGCGAAGGACTTCGACGTCGCCCGCATGCACAAGAGCTACGTGCGCAACGCGCTCAAGCAGGCGCCCGAGGGCTACGTGCCGACGGGCGACGACATCGCCTTCCTGGCCGCCGACACCAACAGCGACGCGGCCGCCGTGGAGGCGATCCTCGCCGAGCTCAAGGAGGCCTGAGATGGCCCGCGAGGACACGTACCTTCAGATCCGCGGGCACCTCGACGCGCTCAGCGACGAGCAGCTCGAGGCGCGCTTCTGGGAGCTCGCCCAGCAGGTCGTGGATCCGCTGGTCGAGCTGGCCCGCACGCACACCTCACCGAGCATCGAGCGCTCGGTGCTGATGCGCATGGGCGTCGACTCGCTGACTTGCATGGCCGTGGTCGGCGAGTGCGAGAAGCGCGGCCTGCTGGAGCACGGTTGTGGATCTGTCGTATTGTGCTGCGCTCGCGAGTGGAGCATTCCCGCGCCCGAGGCCGCGCGGCGCCTCGCCGCCGGCGAGGGCTGGGACGTCGTCGCGCAGAAGTGGGGAGGAGCGGCATGAGCGATCAGGCCCCCCGCCCGGCCGGCGGCGCGCTGCCGCCGCTCGACCCCAACGAGAAGCTCGACGTCGCCGCTCTCCTCGAGGGCATCGAGAGCTACCGCCCGCGGCGCAAGGGCTGGCACTGGCGCGAGCAGGTGCCCGAGCAGAAGCTGCACAAGTTCGTCTACAAGGAGACGTCGAAGGGCCTCAAGAACAGCATCCCGCTGCCGGCGGCCCACTACTTCGGCGACATCGACCCGCAGCCGGACTGCGTGGTCACCACCGAGATCGCCTCGGGCCGCTTCGAGGACGACCTCCGCCGCATGCGCATGGCGGCCTGGCACGGCGCCGACCACATGATGGTCATCCGCACCGCCGGGCAGAGCCACATGGACGGGCTCCTCGAGGGCACGCCCGAGGGCGTCGGCGGCATCGCCGTCACGCGCAAGCAGGTGCGTGCTACGCGCAAGGCGCTCGACCTCATCGAAGACGAGGTGGGCCGGCCCATCAACTTCCACTCCTACGTGAGTGGAGTCGCCGGCCCGGAGATGGCCGTCATGTTCGCCGAGGAGGGCGTCAACGGCGCCCACCAGGACCCGCAGTACAACGTCCTCTACCGCAACATCAACATGTACCGTAGCTTCGTCGACGCCGCCGTGGCCAAGCACGTGATGAGCAGCGTGGGGATGGCCCAGATCGACGGCGCCCACAACGCCAACGCCACCGCCGTCGAAGCCTGGAACGTGATGCCCGAGCTGCTCGTGCAGCACGCCATCAACAGCGCCTACTCGGTCAGCGTGGGCATGCCCAAAGAAGACATCTGCCTGAGCACCGTGCCGCCCGACGCGGCCCCGGCGCCCTGCATGCGCATGGACCTGCCCTATGCCGTCGCGCTCCGCGACCTCTTCGGCGAGTACAAGATGCGCGCCCAGGAGAACACTCGCTACATGGAGGCCGACGGCCGCGACGCGACCGTGTCGCACGTCATGAACCTCATGATCAGCCGGCTCACGAGCGCCGACATCCAGAGCACGATCACTCCCGACGAGGGCCGCAACGTGCCCTGGCACTACAACAACGTCGCCGCCGTGAACACCGCCAAGCAGAGCCTCGTGGGCATGGACGGCCTGCGCGAGATGGTCAAGCTCGACCGTGACGCGCCCGAGCTCAAGGCCAAGGTGCGAGAGATCAAAGAGCGCGCCGTGCTCTTCCTCGAGGCGATGCTGCGCGAGGGCGGCTACTTCGCCTCCGTCGAGGAGGCGTACTTCGTCGACTCCGGCATCTACCCCGAGACCCACGACGACGGCATCGCCCGCAAGAGCGACGGCGGCGTGGCGGCGGGCACGATCGTCGAACGCGCCGCCGACTATCTTGCGCCCGTCTGCCACCACTTCGGCGAGAACCATCTGCCGGACGGGCTTGGCGACGGCGAAGGCCCCGGCAAGCCCTGCGACCTCATCGGCGGCTGCACCTTGTGCGACGCCGAGAAGGTGCCGTTCATCGACGAGCTCGACCCCGAGGACAACGTCACCGCGCGCCTGGCGCAGACCGCCGACCTGCGCGCCCAGGGCCTGATTCGGCCCGAGGTCGAGTGGGCCGCCGACGGCTGGGTGGTCGTGACGATGTTCCTGCCGGCGGCGCCGCGCGTCGCGGAGTTCGCGGCGCTCGAATTCGGCAAGGCCATGAACCTGCAGGACTGCGAGGTCATCAACCGGCAGGTCATGCACCCGGCGGAGGGCACGCTCATCGAGCTCAAGGGCCGGCTGGACGTGGTCGTCGATCCGGCCACTCTTACGATCCCTCCGGAGCCCGTGGTGATCAGCGACGCCGAGATCAGGGCCTTCGTCACCGGGAAGAAGCTCAAGTGCGTGGCCGCCACGGTGGGCGAGGACGAACACTCGGTGGGCATGCGCGAGATCATCGACATCAAGCACGGCGGGCTCGAGAAATGGGGCTTCGCCTGCGAGTACCTGGGCACCTCGGTGCCGGTCGAGAAGGTCCTCGACGCGGCCATCGAGCACGCCGCGCAGATCGTGCTCATCTCGACGATCATCACGCACGGCGACATGCACCGCAACAACATGGAGAAGCTTGCCGATCTGGCGGTTGAGAAGGGCGTACGCGACAAGCTGCTGCTCATCAGCGGCGGCACGCAGGTCACCGACGAGCTCGCGCGCAGCTGGGGCATGGACGCCGGCTTCGGGCGCCGCGCCAAAGGCATCGGCGTCGCCTCTTTCGTCGTGAAGACGATGCGCGAGCGCGGGATGTGACGTGACGGAGCTTCGCCCCGTCGACGCCCTCGTCGCCGAGATCGGCTCGACGACCACCGTCGTCTCGGCGTTCGACGGGCTCAGCGACTACCCGGCGGCGA
>JADGPQ010000074.1 GCA_017882325.1 Thermoleophilia bacterium | reverse complement strand
TGGCCAGCAGCGTCACGATCAGCCACCAGCCCAGCGGGACGACCACGATATAGAGCAACACGAGCAGAGCGTCGCCGATCGGCCCGAGCCGGTCCAGCGGACCGGCGAGCCCGGTGAACAGGACACTGTACGAGGTCCGCGAGCTTCCGCCGCTGGCGACAAGCGGGAGGTGCGTGCCCAGCCTTCCCAGACCCAGCGCCAGCGGCTGTACCGCGCCCGTGGTCGTCGGGTAGGAGACGGCGGCGGCCAGCGCCGCCGCGGCGATGCCGGCGACGGCGTCCGGCCAGGCGCGGCGGCGGCGCAACGCGGGTACGGCGAGCGCGAGCGCGAAGGCGGGCAGAAGAACGATGGCGAAGTTCGCCTTCATCATGGTCGTCGCGCCGGCCAGCAGGCCGGCCAGGATGCAGGCGCCGACCGCCCGGCGCCCGTCCGCCAGCGCGACCACCCCAAGACAGGCCGTGCCGGCGATCGCCGCCAGGACCGACGGCGGATTGTAGATGAAGTAGCGCAGGTTGTTCAGGCCGACGTCGCCGACCGCCGCGGTGGCCGCCCCAGGCAGCACGGTCACAGCGAACGTGAGGCCGACGAACCCGAGCGCCACGAGGCCGGCGCGCCGCGAGCGCGCCCAGGCCGCGGCCAGCACGCCGATACCAACCAGCATGGCGAACAGTGTGACCGGCAGGACCAGACGAAAGAAGGCGGCGTCGACGGGCAGGTGGAGCCCTTTGATGAGCACGCTGGCCATGGTGTCGAACGCCGGGTGGTAGCCGGGCCGGGGCACGCCTGTCTCGAGGACCCAGCCGCTCAGCGGCAGCCCTCGGTCAATGCCGCTTTTCACGACCGCCAGGTGGTACAGCATGTCGAAGTACTGCGTGAAGGCGCTGGTATGGCCGGCGACGTGCCAGAAGCTGGTGCCCTCGACCGCGATGCGCAGAAGCGCGGCGCCCACCAGCAGCTCGCCGCCGACCAGCGACCCTCCGGGCAGCGGCCGGCGCCGGGCGAGCAGCTCCCACACAGCGAGGCTCCAGCCGGCCACGCCCACGACGAGGGCCAGCCACAGGGCGAGGCCGGCGAGGCCGAGACTCCCGGCGAGGGTGATGAGGAACGCGCTGAGCGCGAAGCCCACGATGTAGCGCAGGCCGAGCCAGGTCAGGTGGCGTTCGTCGAGGCCGGCGAGACGCAGTGCCAAGTGGCCCGTCCCGAGAAAGACGAAGCTCGTGAAGCCGAGGTAGACCACACCCGCCCCGAGTACTCCGTCGCGCTGCAACGCCCAGAGCGTCCAGGCGAGCAGGACCAGACCGGCGACGAGCTTCAGGGCGCGGACGACTCGACCGCCTTCGGATGAGGCGTCGCGTCGGCCCGCGGGATCGTCGCCGGTCCCGACCGTCGAGCTGTCGTCGCGATGGACGGCCGTGGTGTCCACGAAGGAGAGGCTCCTCTTTGGCGTCGCGGGCGTGCGACGCAGCGCATACTACACCTGTGGCGCGCCGGTCGGCACGTCCTCGCCGGCAACGGCGTCAAGCACTCCTGACCTGGCCCTATTCGTTGGTCCACTTCCTATGATAATGCGAGAGCCGCCTCTCGCGTGGGTGCCGGCGGCGCGTGGACCCGGCCAGCCGATCGGCGGCAAAGTGCTGGCTCTGGCGTCATAGCTCTTCATGACCTGTGGCGCATGCCGACGACCAGCGGCTGGGTGACCGACTCGGATGTCGAAGACCGGGTTCAGCCGGCCGGGACGATCAGCAGCGGGCAGGGCGCCGTGTCGAGCAGCGCCTTCACCACGGCGCCGTGACCCTCGGCGAAGCTGCCCTTCCACGACAGCACGATGAGCTCCGCGCCGTCTTCCAGAGCTTCCTTGACGATGGTCGACACGGGCTCCCCGACGCGCACGCACACGCGGTGGCGGCCGCCCTCGGGGCACTGCGAGAAGCGCATGCAGAACTCCTCCTGCCAGTCGGTCCACTCGTAGTGCTCCTGGTCGACGATGCGCGGCGCCGGGAAGCTGCCGCGTTCGCCCGGCGTGGACTTGGTGGCCACATGAAGCATGACGATCTCGCGGCCGCGGGCGCACAGAGCGTCGTCCGCGTGGCGCATCGCGGTAGATGCAGAGGGGCTGCCTTCTAGCGGGACGACGAGGCGCCGCAGAGTGGTGAGCGGGCGCATACCCGGCCTCACCAGGAGCAACGGTGCCGTGGGGCGTTCGAGCAGCGCCTCTGTGACGTGACCCATGCCGGGCGCTTGCGTCGTCCGCAGGCCGAGAGCGATGGCGTCGACGTCGGCCTTGCCGACCAGTCGCGCGAGCTCGGCGGATGCGTCGCCCTCCAGGTCCACGATCTCCAAGTCCTCTGCGTAGGCGCTGCCAGACTCTGGGCCGCCGGGTTCCCGCACGTGAACGGCACGTGCGTCCCAGCCGGCGGCCTTCGCCAGATTGACTGCGCTGGCCACGAGTTCTCCGTCGGCCGAACTATCGGCGACGGCGATGAGCAGCGTCATCGCGTGACCTCCTGCCAAGGTTGACCGTCCGCGCGCCGCAGGCGGTGCTTGCCGGGACGGAGTTCGCGTTCCACCCCGTCCAGTATCACCCTGAGCGAGGTGCGCTCTATGGTTATACCCACCTCGTCCCCCGCCCTGCGGCGGCGGATCTCGAACTCGGCGCGCGCGCCGCGGAACCACAGCGGCACGCGGACCTTCTTCCACGAGGGCGGCAGGTGGGGGTCGATGAGCAGTGCCTCGTTGCGGCGCTGCAGGCCGGCGAAGCCCATCACCGCGGCCTGCCAAAGGCCACCCATTGTGGCCATATGCAGGCCGCGGGCGGCGTTGCCCATGTTGTCGGCCAGGTCGATGGCGGCCGCCATCTTGAAGTCCTCGACGGCGGTCGGCATGTCCCCGAGCCGCGCCGCCACGGCGGCGTAGATGCCCGGGCTCAGGGAACTACCGTGGCTGGTGATGGGTTCGTAATAGTCGTAGTTGGCGCGCGCCACGTCGTCGCCGTACTCGTCGGAGAGGATATGACAGAGCATCACCACGTCGGCCTGCTTGACCACCTTGGCGCGTAGGGTGACCTCGCGGCCGAGCATCAGGTCCGCGGCCATCGGCCGAGGGCGCAGCTTCTCGATGGGCACGTCGGTCAGCTGGAAGAAACCGGCGAACTGCTCGAACAGCTTGGTCGAGGGATCGAAGCCGTCCTCGAGGTTCCTCATCACGTCGAGCCAGTCCGAGATCTCGGCGTCATCGAGGTCGAGCCGGCGCCGCAGCTCCTCGGCGTAGCCGCTATCGACGTGGTCGAGCCAGCCCAGGGCCTCCACGGCCATGCCGATGTTCCAGCGCGCCAGCACGTTGGTGTAGGCATTGTCGTCCACGCCCTCGTGGTACTCGTCCGGCCCGACGACCAGGCGGATGTGGTAGCGACCGTCGTCACCGACTGACGACCGCGAGGCCCAGAAGCGTGCCGTCTCGAGCATGATCTCCGTGCCCATGGACGCCATGAAGGCGTCGTCCGCGGTCGCTTTCCAGTACTCCCACACGCCCCAAGCGACGTCGGCCGAGATGTGGTGCTCCATGAGGCCGCTGAGGATGGGGACCATCTCGCCGTCGGGGCCCAGGCCATACGGCGGCGTCGTCTCGACGCCCCTGTCGGCAGACTCCCACGGGTACAGGGCGCCGCGGTGCCCCATGTGACGCGCCTTCTCGCGCGCCCCGTCGAGGTTGCGGTAGCGGTAGGCAAGCAGCGTACGCGCCGTCTCCGGGTGCGAGTAGATGAAGAACGGGAGCACGAACATCTCGGTGTCCCAGAACACGTGCAGGAAGTACGACATGCCGCCGAGACCACGGGCGCCCACCGACACCGTGTCTTTGCTCGGATGGGCGGTGCTGATCATGTGGTAGATGCTGAAGCGCAGGGCCTCCTGATCGGCGGCGTCGCCGTCGACGACCAGGTCGGCGTCGCGCCAGCGCGCGTCCCACGCCGCGCGGTGACGGCGGAGGAGCTCGTCGAAGCCAAGCTCCTCCGCCCGCGCCAGCGCGCGGCGAGCCGCGTCCGCGGACGGCACCCTCGTGCGCGCCGAGACCAGCGCCGCCAGCCGGTCGACGGTGGCCGGGTCGCCCGGCTCGAGGCGCCCGCCGATCACGTCGCGCGCCTGCTCCATGTGGCGCACGACGGGCGAGCCGGGCGCCGGGCGCGTGGTGACCGCGAGCACGTGGCCGCCGCCGTTGCGGCCCCTCGTACGAGCGATGAAGCCGGGTTCGTCGAGCTTCTCGAACTCGGTCGCTTTGGTGGGCCCGCCGGCGTGAGTCACGCCGACCGCTCCGGCCCACACTATGCGCCCCGGAGCGTCCTCGGGGGTCGCCTCGGCGCGGACCGCGAGGATCTCGCGGTCGGCCAGGGACGCGAATCGAGCGGTCCGCACGCGCAGCGTGTGGCCGTTACGCAGCCGCTGTCGCCAGTACCGGTACACGACGCCGTGGCGCATGTCGAGGACGCGTTCGTGCTCGATCAGCTCCCCGTTCGAGAGATTGACGATGCTGCCCCAGGCGCGCAGGCGGAGGCCGGTCCAGTCCGGCGCCGGGACCGGCTGCCGAAGACGCGGCTCGTCGGTGCCGTCGCCGAAGACGCCGGCCACGAGCGTGGCCGGCGTCGACACGGCAGAGCCCTCCTCGAGCGCCCCGCGCGTGCCGCACTCACCGTTGGCCACCGTCAGCCAGGTCTCGACCTCGCGCTCGCGGAACGGGTCGAAGCCCTTGACCTCGAAGCGCCAGGCGCGGTCGCGGGCTGGGTCGGGGAAGCTCGCGTACGCCACTTCCTCGCGGTACGCCAGCTGGTCGTGAAGGATGCGCAGAAACTCGTCCGGGCCGCCGCCGACGTGCAGCACGCGCGGCGGCGTCCCGTTGGGCTCCACGCCGACACTGACGAACGTGGAGCGCCGCAGTTCGGGGATCAGCGCCAGATAGTCGCTTCCCTCAGAGGACCTGATCGGCCCGAACTCGTCGCCGAGGACGATCATGTCCTGCGGGCGACGGCCGCGATCGTGGATCAGCGCCTTGAGCACATGCCGCATGCTGTCGCTCTTGTCGGTCAGTCCGATCTCGACGTGCCTGGTATCGCTGGCGATATGGGGATGAGCGAGGCCCGCCTCGCGCGAAAGAGCGCGCGACAGCTCAACCACCTCGCCGACGCCCTCGATGCCGGCGCGTGCGAGCCGAGCGTCCACCCGCTCCTGGAGCTCGGCGGTCGGCGGCTTGGATGGATCCGGCCACTCGGGAATAAGGTCGACCCCACGCCGGTTCAGGCGGTCGTAAATGATCTCGATGTCGAGGCCGGCGGCCGCTAGCCTGTCGCGCAGCGCCTCGGCGGCCGTGGTGAGTTGCGCCTCTTCCGCCTCCGTGGCTCGGCGGCGTTCCAGCAGCCGTGGTCCATTGGGCCCCACCACGTAGACCTCGGAGCCGGAGGAGAGAAACAGGAACAGACGGCCCTCCACGTCGGGGCGCGCGTGCAGCTGCCCGTCGACCGTGGCGACGTTGGCGCTGCTCACGATGGCGATGTCCACCCCTAAGGCGCAGAGGCGCTCCACTCGGCTGCGCACGGCCATGGGGTCCACCTCCCGGTCGGCCACCACCGTCCCGTTCCAGCTGAAGCAGAGGACTGCGAACTCGCGGTCCAGCGCCTTGCTCGTGTCATCGCGGGGCAACATGTCGCCCCAATCCTGCCTCATCCGCCGACTTCATGCACGACGTCGCGATAGACTGGTCGGGCCGGCCGCGGCCGGCGTCTTGGTACAGGCCCGCCCGAGGGGAGCCCATGACCCACTACGACGTCGCCTACGTGCGCAGCCAGTTCCCGGCCCTCAAGCGGACGATCGACGGGCGCCCGGCTGCCTATCTCGACGGACCGGGCGGCACGCAGACGCCGCGGCGCGTGCTTGATGCGGTCCGCGAGTACCTCGCCGATCACAACGCCAACCTGGGGGGCCGCTTCGCCACCAGCGAAGAGACCGACGCGACGATCGCCGAGGCGCACAGCGCCGGCGCCGACCTCCTCGGCTGCGAGCCGGCCGAGGTCAGCTTCGGCGCCAACATGACCACGCTCACATACTTCCTTGCCGAAGCGCTCGGGCGCCGCCTCAAGCCGGGCGACGAGGTCGTGATCACAGCGCTCGACCACGAGGCCAACCGCAGCCCCTGGCTGCGGCTCGCGGAGCGCGGCGTCGTCGTCCGCGAGGTCCCCGTGGACCTCGCGACCTGTACGCTCGACTGGACGGCTTTCGACACGCTCGTCCAGCCGGGGCACACCAAGGTCGTCGCCGTCGGCTATGCCTCGAACGCCGTCGGCACCGTCAACGACGTCGCGCGCGCGGCCGCGCTGGCCCGCGCCGCCGGCGCCTGGAGCGTCGTGGACGCCGTGCACTACGCCCTGCACGGTCCCATCGACGTGCGCGCCCTGGGCTGCGATTTCCTGCTCTGCTCGGCGTACAAGTTCTTCGGTCCCCATGTCGGTCTCATGTATGCGCGCCGGGAAGCCACCGCGCAGGTCGAGCCGCTGCGACTGGCCACCCAGACCGCGGAGCCGCCGTACATCTGGGAGACCGGCACCCTGAACTTTGAAGGCATGGCGGGGACGACCGCCGCCATCGACTTCATCGCCGACCTCGGCGACCGGAACGTGGCGCTGGTGGAGGACCGCCTGCCCGCCGGCCTGAAGGGCCGGCGCCGGGCGGTCGTGGCCGGCATGCTGGCCGGCGAGGTCTACGAGCAGCCGCTGGCGACCTGGCTTCGCGAGCAGCTCGCCGGCATCCCCGGCGTGAAGATCTATGGGCCGCCGGAGGGCAGCCCGCGTACCTCGACCGTGTCGTTCACGCTCGAAGGGTTCCTGGCCGGCGAGGCCGCCCGAGCGCTCGGCGACCGCGGCCTGTTCGTCTGGGACGGCGACTTCTACGCCGCAAGCCTCGTTCGGCTGCTCGGCCTGGCCGAGCGCGGCGGCCTGATCCGTGTGGGCCTCGCCCCGTACACGACGCAGGGTGAGCTCGAGCGGCTCGTGACGGCGGTCGGAGACCTGTCACGGTCGGCGCGGTGAGCGCGGCCGGGCAGTCTTCGGCCGCCGGCCTGCGCACGATCCGCCTGTGCCTGCTCGGCTTCGGGAGCGTGGCGCGCGCCCTCTGCGCCCTGCTGGCCCAGCAGGAGCGCGTGCTGGCCGACCGGCACGGCGTGCGCGTGCTGATCACCGCGGCCGGCACGCGTCACGGCAGCCTGCTGGCGCCGGCAGGCATGACGCCGGCGGCCGTGCTGGCGGTCATTGGTGAGAGGCCGGCCCCGCCGCAGGCGGCCCGGCCGGCCGATGACCTCCTGCTGGCCTCCCGGGCCGACGTGCTCGTGGAGCTCACGGTCATGGAGGAGGGTTTCGCCCCCGTCGCCACCGGCCACATCGAGACGGCGTTCGCCCTTGGCATGGACGTCGTCACGGCCAACAAGGGACCGATCGCCTGGAACTGGCGGCGCGTAGCGGCAGCGGCGGCGGCCGCGGGCCGCCGCATCCGCTTCGAGAGCACCGTGATGGACGGCCTGCCCGTCTTCAGCCTGCTCGAGTTCGCGCTGCCGGACTGCCGCCTGCTCGGCTTCGAGGCCGTCTTCAACGCCACGACCAACTACATCGTCGATGCGATGGGCACCGGCCGCTCGTTCGACGAGGCCCTGGCGCACGCGCAGTCCGAAGGCTACGCCGAGGCCGACCCGTCGCACGACGTCGACGGCTGGGACGCGGCCTGCAAAGCGGCCGCGCTGGCCAACGTCGCGATGGACGCCGGCATCACTCCGGCCGACATCGAGAAGGAGAGCCTCAGGGACGTGCCGGTGGAGCGCATCCTGCAGGCGCGTTCGGACGGCAAGCGGCTGCGCCTGGTGACGACCGTGTGGCGCAGGGCGTCTGTGGGCGACGCTCCCGAGGCCGGTCCGGCTTCGCCCGCCGGCCCCGTCCGCGGCCGCGTGCGCGCCACCGCGCTCGACATCGAGCATCCCCTGGCGCCCGTGGGCAGCGAGTCGCTGGGCGCCATCCTGCACACCGACCTCATGGCCGACGTGTTCGTCTGCGAGATCGCCGGGCTCGTCCCGCAGACGGCCTACGGCGTGTACGCCGACCTGTTGCACCTGTGCCGGAACCGCTGACAGGCGGCATCACGCCGGGCGCGCCCGGCGGCGACAGGCCGACCGGCAGTCAGAAGCCTGCGGAAGCCGGCGAGACCCCCGGCTCCAGCGTACCGGACGCTCTATCGCGCGTGGCCTCGCCGCCCGGCTCGGGCACGGAGGCCAGACCGCACCCGTCTGAGGCGCGCGCGCTGCTTCTCACGGCGCTCGTGCTGCTCGCTGGCGTCGCTCTCGGCGCCGCCGGCTTCTTCGTGGAGCGCGGCGTTTCGACGTGGCGCCCCGAGGTCACGCGCACGGCGAGCGGATGGCGCGTCGTCCAGACGCATCGCGTGCCGTTCAACGGTATGGCGCTCGGCGGTGACAGTCTCGTGTGGACCAGCGGCCCCTCGATCGTCCTCATGGACCTGCGCTCGGGCCGACTCAAGCTGCTAGGTCCTGGCCCCGCTTCCCGAGCCACGTGGGACCCGGCCGTCTCGCGGCGATACGTCGTGTGGTTCGAGGCAGCCGCTGCGAGCGCTGGCGAGGCTTCGGCGTGGATCTATGACTCGGCCACAAGGCGACGGCGCCAGGTCACCACCCTTGGCGACGTCCTGTCGCTGCCCTCGGCTTCGGGGAGCCGTGCGGCCTGGTGCACCACGACGCAGGGCGGCGGTCCCGGCATCGTCGCAGTGGACATCCCTACAGGCAAACAGTCCTCCGTGGCCCCCGAGTACGGGGTGCCGGTCATCGACGGCGACCTCGTGACGTGGCCGACGCGGACCGGCCCCACCGGCATGCCGGCCGCGTGGGCGCTCGTCGACCTCGCTCGGGACCGGCGCTGGTCGATGGTGCCGGCCGCGACGTTGCGCAACGCCCACTTTCTCGGCTACGACCTCTCAGGCCACACCCTCGTGTGGGGCGAGACCGACCCGGCGAGCGGACGCGGTCGGGTCGTCGCTCAGAGCGTGGACGACGGCGTGGGCCTCATCGTCGCTCAGGTGACTGACGGTGCGACGCTCACCTCGGCTCCGTCGATCGACGGCGATCTGGTGGTCTGGGCCGAGACGCTCGCGACGACCACTGTTAGTCGCGTCATGGGCCGCCGCCTTGGCGGCGGCCCATCCTTCATCATTCGCGACGTCGACGGCCGCGTACTCTCCACGGCGGCCGGCGACGACACGGTCGCCTGGCTCGTGCGGCACGGGCAGGCCAGCTCGATCGAAACGGCGAAGGTGCCCCAATGACCGCCTGGGCGCGCCGCCGGACGCCTCTGCTAGGCCCGTTCGGGGTGAGGGTGCTGTTCTGGCTTCTCGTGGAGCTGTGGCTCCTCAACATCGCCGACCTGCTGCTCACGCGCTACTCGCTGTGGCTGGGATTCGCGAAAGAGTCCAACGGTGTGATGGGCTACTTCTTCCGCTCAGGGACGGTGCCGGCGATCGCCTTCAAGCTCGGCATCGTAACAGTCGGCGCCCTGCTCCTGTGGCGCCTGCGTCATTACCGCACGGCGCTCTTTGCGGCGGCGCTGCTGACGGGCATCTTCGCCGCCGTCGTCGCCTATCAGGCGTTCTGGGTGCTGAGCTTCTGACGCGGGCGTCAGACGCCGGCGGACAGCGTACTCAGCCGGTCCTTCACGATCTTGGTCGCCGTGGCGATCACCTCGAGGCTGCGGTCGACCTCGGTCTGGGTGTGCGCGGTGCAGGCGAAGAAACGCTCGAAGTTGAAGTTGTGGAAGTACACGCCGCGCATCTGGCACTCGGTCTGGAACATGCCGAAGAAGCGCGTGTCGCTGGCTCGGGCCTGGCGATAGCGGGTGACCGGGCCTTCGTGCCCGAAGAACACCTGCCACATCGGCCCGACCTGACTGATGTACGCGGGCACGCCGTTCTCGGCGAAGATGCCGCGCATACCTTGCACCATCGCGTTGGCGATCGTATTGAGGTGGCCGTACACGCGCTCGCGGTCGTTGATCAGGATGTCGAGGGCGGCGTTCATCCCCGCGAGGGTCATGGGGTTGCCGCTGTACGTACCGCCGTGCAGCACCACGCCGTCGGCCTCCAGCTCCATGATCTCCTTCTTGCCACCGAAAGCGGCCGAGCCCGGGGTGCCGCCGCCGACCGCCTTGGCCACGCAGGTGATGTCGGGGATGACGTCGTAGAGCTCCTGGGCGCCGCCCAGCGACACGCGGAAGCCGGTGATGATCTCGTCGAAGATGAGGAGCACGCCGTTCTCGTCGCAGATGCGGCGCAAGCCCTCGAGAAAGCCAGGCTCGGGAGGGATGATGCCGGCGTCGGCGAGGATGGGCTCGCTCAGCACGGCGGCCAGCTGGTGGGCATTGCGCTTGATGATCGTCTCGGCGCTGTCGAGGTCGTTGAAACAACCGATTATGATGGTCTCTTCGACGGCCTTGGGGATGCCGGCCTGCGACGGCAGCGTGCGCGGGAAGCGCTCCCTGCCCGCCGCCTCAAGTGCCGGCACGTGCGAGAAAGCATGGCAATCGAGGAAGCCGCTGTAGCTGCCCTCCCACTTGAGGATCTTGTCCTTGCCGGTGTAGGCGCGGGCCAGGCGCATGGCCGCCTGGGTGGCCTCGCTGCCGGAGTTGGCGAAGCGCACCTGGTCGATGCCGGGGACCGCCTGGACGATCTTCCGACCGACCTCGTAGTCGAGCTCGTGCGGGAAGGTGTAGAGCATACCGCCCTGGGTGATCTGCGCGACGATCGCGTCGAGGATGGGCTTGGGCCGGTGGCCGAAGATCATCGGCCCGTAGCCGATGCACCAGTCGATGTAGGCGTTGCCGTCGACGTCGTAGAAGTAGGCGCCCTCGCCGCGCTCCATCACGATGGGGCGGGTACCGATGAGACGCGCGTAGCTTGACTCACCGCCGGAGACGACCTCCTGGCACTTGGCGAACATCTCGCGGGTCTTGACGAGGTGACTGTCGTCGATGAGGTTGTCGTCCATGGGACTCTCGACTCCTTCACGAACGGCCGGGCGCGGCACGGCGACCCACGGGTGTGGGGCCGGGTCCCCGGAGGGTGAAACGCAGTCTACACCTAGACGACGGCCGCCAGCAGGCTCACGCCGGCGAGCGTGCAGGCGATGCCGATCCACTGATTCGGCTTCGGGCGCTCGTGCAGGAGGACGTAGCCGAGGATCACCGCGAACGTGCCGAACTGGGTGGTGGTCACGCCGGCGACCGTCGGCGGACCAATCGCGAAGGCGATGGTCAGCAGGAGCACGCCGCCGAGCTCAAGCAGACCCGCGCCGACGGCACGGACGCGCATCGCCCCTGGTACCGCGACGCTGCCCGTGAGCAGCGCTACAGGCAGCGTGATCACGAGCGAGACCGTGCGCGAGATCGCCGCCTGCGAGAGCCAGCTGATGTCGCCGTAGGCGTAGCAGAGCATGACGCCGGCGAAGAGGACGCCGGCGCTGACCGCCCACAGCGCACCCCTCGTCGACTTGGCGCGACCCTCGAACGACGTGAGCACGGCGCCGCCGGCACAGAGGACGAGCGCCACGCCGACCAGCGGCGTGACCGGGACGCCCAGCACGATCACGACTACGGCCACGTAAGCGCCCTGCAGCGATGTGAGCGCCGAGATCAGGCCGAGGTCGCCGACCTGCAGGCCGTGCAGTAGACAGAAGAGGGCGCCGAAGTAGAGGGCGCCGGCGAGCGCAGCAAGCTCGGCGCCGCGCCATTCTCCGCCGTGCGGAAGTCCGTCCAGCAGCAGAGTGACCGGCAAGACCACGAGCGTACCGGTCGCGAGCACCCAGGCCATCTGCGTGAGCGGACGCGTCTCGCGCGTCACGCGCTGCGAGAACATGTCGCTGCTCGCGTAGGAGAAGGACGCCAGCAGGCCGGTGAGGACGGTCAGCACGGCGCCTGGCTCATGTGACGGCGACTGTCGGCGTCAGGATGGGTCGGTACCGCACACCGTGAGGTCGGCGAAGTTGCGCGTCGCCATGTCCTTGTGCTTCTCGGCGATGGTGTCGGCGAGGGCGTCGAGCGCCGCGTAGTCCGCCTCACGCGGCAGGCCCTTGGCGAGCACCGGGTCGAGCAGCTCGACTTTGAGCTTGGGCATCATGCCGACCAGCGTCTCGACCGCCTTGCCGGCCCAGCCGTAGGAGCCGATGACCGTGGCGAACTTGGCACGCGGCCTGAGGGCGTTGGCGAGGAAGGCCGCGTAGGCGGCCAGCGGATGCGGCCCGGTGAGTACCGTGGGCGTGCCGAGCACGATCGTGCCGGCGTGCACCAGCGAGCTCGCGAGCTCGCCGGCGTCGAGCGTGGTGAGGTCGAAGCGCTCGACCGCCACGCCGCGG
>JADGPQ010000246.1 GCA_017882325.1 Thermoleophilia bacterium | reverse complement strand
GCGCCGGCCTGATCGGCAGCGGTGCGCTGTTGCGCCGCCGCGCCTAGCTCTACCTCCACACCATCTGAGCGTCATCGACAGAGCGCCTCCCCGTGGGGGAGGCGCTCTCTTCATTTCGTCGGGCGAAGGGTAGGCGCCCGCCGCGAGACGTCAACTCGGCGACCCGGCACCTTTGCTGCGCTGGCCGCGCCGCTTACCGCTGCCGTCCGAGTACTCGTAGTACCGATACGAGGAGGAGTAGCCGCCGCTCTTGGAGCCGTCGACGCGGATCACCAAACCGAGCGACCGACACGGCAGCCGCACGAGCTGATCGGCGGCCTGCTGCAGCATCGGCCGCGTGGCCACGTGCATGTCGACCAGGTAGATGAGGCCGTCGACCAGCGACGCCAGGGCGGCGGCGTCGCCGACGGCCAGCATGGCCGGCGAGTCGACGAGGATGACGTCGGCCACCTTGGCCAACCTTTCGAGGACCGCGGCGAACCGCCGCGATGAGACGATCTCGCCGGGGTTGGGCGGCAGCGGACCACTCGTGAGCACGTAGATGCGCGAGAGCGACTCGCTGCCGCGCGCCCACGTCTCGAAATCGACGTCGTTGGCGCCGGTCACAGGTTCGAGCCGTACCTTCTGGAGGGCGTCGTCGAGGCTCGTCTGGCCGGTCGCCACGGTGCTCAGGCCGACCGCGTTCTCGAGCCCGAAGTAGTGATGCTGCCGAGGCCGCCGCAGATCGGCGTCGACGATGAAGACCTTCTTGCCGCCCATGGCCAAGGTCACGGCGAGGTTGGCCACGCACACGCTCTTGCCCTCGCCCTGCGCGGAGCTCGTGATGACCAGGCTCTTCACGTCGTCGTCGACGCGCATGAACTCGAGGTTGGTGCGCAGCATGCGGAAGGCCTCGGCCGGCTGCCCGTCAGGCTGCGAGAGCGCCACCACCGGGCCCTCGCCGAGGATCTTCTTGGAGATCCGCGGGATGCGCCCCAGAATGGGCCGCCGCAGGATCCGGGCCACCTCGTCGGTGTGCCGCAGGCGCGTGTCGAACTGCTCCAGCAGAAAAGCCAGGCCGATGGCGGCGAAGAGGCCGACGCCGAAGCCGAGGATCGCACTGCGCAGCGGCTTCGGCGACACCGGGGTCTCGGGCACCGTGGCCGGCACCAGCAAGCGAAAGTTGCCGGTGGCCGTAGCTTTGAGCAGCTGAAGATCCTGCAGGCGCTGCGCCATCACCAGGTACTCGGTGCTCTTCTGAGTGGGGCCTTGGTAGCCGGCGAGCTTCTTCTTCAGCGCATCGATGCCGCTCTTGATCTGCAGCAGCGCGCGCTCGTGGCGCCAGGCGATGAACGCGTTGGCATAGGAGTTGGCCGCAGCGGCCGCCAGCTGGGGGTCTTCGCTCGTCGCGGTGATGCGCGCGATGTTGCCGCTGGTGCCGGTGGCACCGGCGGTGGTGCCCTGCACGGGGGCGGCGCTGACGGCGAAGCCGGTCGCAGTGACGCCCTTCGCCTGCAACAGCTTGCCGGCGCGGCTCTGCATGTCGGGGCTCGCCAGGACGCTGCCGACGCTGTTGAGCTCCAGCGAACGCTCGTTGGGGTCGGTGTAGCTCTGCCCGGTGAGCGGGTTGGAGATGTCGAGGGGCGTCTCGTAGATGAGGTCGGCGTTGGCCTCGTACACCTTGGCCTGGCGGTACGAGAAGTAGAACGCGGAGGCGGTGGCCACGACGACGACGAGAAGGATGATCCACTTGCGGCGCCAGAGCACGTTGATGTAGTCGCGCAGCGTGAGGCCCTCCTGCTCGGGCTCGGGCATGAAGGAGGGCTGCTCATTGCCAAGACGGGGCGGCACACCGCCGCCGCCCCCCCCGTACCCGCCACCGTTCAGACTATCTCCACGCATATGACCTCATGAGGAAGTGGACCAGAGTCCGGCACTCGCCGGGCATCACCTTATCAGTTGTGGCGGCCGTGCGGGAAGGCCGTCGCGGTCATGCGCCACAACGTCGGCATGGAGTAGTATCCCTGATACGACTATGGCCAGTGCTGCGCGGAGGGCAGCTCGGGCGACGGCAAGAAGCGGCACGGCGGGCGCCGCCTGGCGCGCCGGGGGTCACGGAGCTCTGCAGCGCCATGCCGGCGCCGCCGGCTCGCATGGGTCACGCAACGTGGAGGTGCAAGATGAAGGGCA
This sequence comes from Thermoleophilia bacterium, assembly GCA_017882325.1. Taxonomy (GTDB): domain Bacteria; phylum Actinomycetota; class Thermoleophilia; order UBA2241; family UBA2241; genus CAIXSE01. The sequence continues at coordinate 1,738 of JADGPQ010000246.1, read as the reverse complement.
GGCTCTTCAAGATAACGATCGCCGGAGTGGCGCTCGTGGCGCTGTGCGCGACCATGGCGGCCGCCGCCGGAGCTGGGCAGAAGTCGTTGCGCGCCACGCCCGGTACGGTCACCATCACCGGCGCGGTCATCGGCCACGGCGGCAGCGGCGGCAGGGCTTGGTCGAGGCGGGTCTCCGGCGCCACCATCGCGGTCCAGGGTGCCGTGCAAACGGCCACTACTGCGGCAGACGGCACCTACTCCCTCACCTTGCCGGGCCCCCCGCTTACCTACGCCGGCAACGCCATCACGGCCACGCACCCGTGGGACAGGAGGGGACAGAAGCTGCTCGGCCTCGACGCGTTCCAGGTGAAGACGTTCCTTCTCACCGTCAAGAGCACCAGGTTCCAGGTGACCGTCAAGAGCGGCTCGAAGAGGATCAGGCGCGCGAAGGTCTCGTGCTTCGGCAAGAGCGCCACCACCAACAAGAGGGGCGTGGCGACGCTCAACGGCCTGCAGCTCAAGCCGCAGACCAGGTACACCGTCAAGATCACCAAGTCGGGCTACAGGACCTCGTACTTCAAGGCCGGCTCCAGACCAGGCCACACCGTCAGGTTCACCAAGAACATCACGAAGAAGTGACGCGGGGCGAAAGCCCTGCATCAACGGGCGGCCGCCTCGTTCTTCAGCGGTCCCGCAACCTGGCGAAGGCGTACCAGCTCGGCTTGCGCGTGCCGTCCAGGCGGCGCAGGCCGAAGTAAAGTCCTGCCTGGTCGCTCGCCGACCGTGACGGCGACACGTCGATGCGCTGGAACCACATCAGCAGCTTGATGCGCGGGAATCTGTCCGCGTAGCGGAAGGCACGTTTCATGTAGGCGGCCTGCGTCGCTTCGCTGACTTGGGCGCCGCCGAACTCGGCCACCGGGCGAGTCGTGTACCCGTATTCGGTCAGGTAGATCGGCTTTTTGGGCACACGCCGCAGCAGCGCGGCGATGTTGCCCAGGCTGATGGTGTAAGCGGAGAACGGCGGCCGCACCTCGGGCGGCGGCATCGGCTTGCTCGGCCCGACGGCGTAGGGATGGTGCGAGTAGCCGTCCATGTAACGCATGAGGCCCCGCCGCACCAGAGCGCGAGCAAAGCGTTGCGGGCTGGTGCGGTGCTTGTCGTTGCTGCCGATGGGCGCCGTCACGCCGCCCAGCACGATGGCCCGGCGATCGGCCGCCTTCACGCCAAGGTAGAAGCGCCTGAGCAGCCAGCCGTAGCGCGTCACGGCCAGGTACGGCTCGTTGGCGGTGCGCTGCGGGTACATGTAATGCCACAGATTGGGCTCGTTCCAGCACTCGTAGTAGCGCACCAGGCCGCGGAAGCGCTGGGCCACGTGGCGCGAGAACCGTTGCCAGTGGTCGAGCGCCGCCTTGGCCACCGGATAGAAGGAGTAGTAGACGCCGGCCTTCTGACCGGGGAACGGTGGGTCGTGCCAGAAGGCGCGGTCGCTGGCCCACTCGGGCGTCCCGCAGACCATGACCATGAGCTGGAGCCCCGCCCCGTGGGCCGCCTCCAGCGACTCACGGACGGCCCCCAGGTAGGCCTCGTCGTACTGCCCCGGGTGCGGCTCGGCCTGCGCCCACGAGACCGTCACGCGCACTACCTGGCAGTGGAGACCACCGCTCAGCTCTCTCACGATGGCGGCGCGCTGGTTTGGCGCCGCCGTCAGCCAGCTCTCGTCGATGATGCCGCGCTGAACGCGGTGCGCCGCGGCG
>JADGPQ010000073.1 GCA_017882325.1 Thermoleophilia bacterium | reverse complement strand
ACCTAAACAGCCACATGCTGGGCGGGGCGCTGATGGGCTTCGGCGGCGTGACCGCCATGGGGTGCACCATCGGTCAAGGTGTTAGCGGATTTTCGACCCTTGCGCTGGGTTCGATCGTGACTTTCATGGCGATGGTCAGCGGTTGTGCAGCTACGTTGAAGTACCAATACTGGAAGCTGATGCAAAGTTGAAGGCGCGCAGCTGCATCAGATGCCTCGCGCTGCCACCGCGAGGCACGGCAAGAACCTCATTTCCACAGGTCGGTATTTGCGCCATCCGCGCGCAACGCGTCTGTGCGCTTCTGGATGAAACGTTGAAAACTCGGTTCGTTGCGGTAAGCGCCGCTTGCGACGTAGTCGAGCGTCGCGGCAAGGTGAAACGGCCGCATGAAGCCCTCCGTGGGCCGCCTCTTGGACGACGCCCGCTTCTCGTTCGCCCCACGCGGCGGCGAAGACGTCCTGCGCCAGGGCCTCATCATGCTCGCCTGTTATGCGGCCTACGATCTCTCTCGCGCCGTCGTCGTCGGCCATGAAGCCGTCGCCATGGCCAACGGCCTCTTCTTCATGAACCTCGAGAAGGCCCTGGGCATCTTCTGGGAGCCGTGGGTCCAAGGCCGCGTCAGCGCCTTCCCGCCGCTCATGGACTTCCTCGTCTGGTCGTACGGCGCCCTGCATCTGCCGCTCATGATGGGCACCATGGTGTGGATCTTCACGCAGCGCCGCAGCCGCTGGACGCAGTTCCGCAACTGGTTCCTCGCCATGAACTTCATGGCGGTTATCCTCTACTTCCTGCTGCCCACGGCGCCGCCGCGCATGATCTTCACCTCCGGCGTCGCCGACATCAGTTTCCTGCAGGGCAAGCGGCCGTCCATCTTCGAGAACGGTCTCCTCGCCAACCCCTTCGCGGCGATGCCCAGCCTCCATTTCGCTTACGCACTCTTCGTGGCGCTCGCCCTGTTCATGCTGGCGCGCCAAACCTGGCTGCGGTTGGGCGGCTTCGCCTACCCGGCGCTGGTGCTTCTCGCCATCGTCGCCACCGGCAACCACTTCATCGTCGATGCCGTCGGCAGCGTGCTCGTGCTGCTGGCCGCCTACGTCCTCGCCGCCGGTCTCCAGGCGAGCGACGTCACGGGCACGCGCGCCGTCACGGTGCGCGAGCGCGACGGCTGACGTGGCGAACCTCAAGACCCGGTACACCGACGGAGCGCGCCGCGGCTTCTTCAAGGTCGGCGTCGTGCTCGCCCGAGTCGGCCTCACGGCCGACATGCTCACCATCTTCGGGCTGCTGCTTCACGTCGGCGTAGTGCCGCTCATCCTCACCGGCCACTTCCTGTGGGCGCTGCTCGTGGGCGTGGTCGCGGCGATCTGCGACGCCCTGGATGGCGCCGTGGCGCGCGCCGGGGTCGGCCCGACGAAGGCCGGCGCGTTCCTCGATTCGACGACCGACCGGATTTCAGAGTTCCTAGTCTCGGGGGCCCTCACCGTTTACTTCGCGCGTCTCGGGCAGTGGTGGCCCACGGTCGCGGTCCTGGTGTTCATGGGGGCGGCCCAGATGGTCTCGTACACGCGCTCTCGCGCCGAGGCGCTGGGCGTGGACTGCAAGGTGGGCCTGATGTCGCGCCCGGAACGACTCGTCGTGCTCGGCGTGGGCTTCCTGTTCTCAGGCTGGCACATCGGCGGCGCCAGCGTCCTTGTCTGGATCTTGTACCTGCTCGCGGTGCTGACCTCGCTGACCGTGCTGCATCGAATGGTTCACGTGATGCGCAAGCTTCGCACGGCTGCGTGATATACTCTCGCGCGTTAGCGTTGAGCCCGCGGGGAGTGTGGCGCACGCCCGCGGGCGGTGCGCATCGAGGCGGCCGCACACGCGGCCGCTGCAAGTGGAGGTAGACCGATCTTGGGTAATCCGGTACGCGTCGCGATCATCGGCGTCGGCAACTGCGCCTCGTCGTTCGTCCAGGGCGTGGAGTTCTATAAGAATGCCAAGAAGTCAGATTTCGTCCCCGGCCTCATGCATCCTGTCGTCGGCGGGTATCACATCCGCGACATCGAGTTCGTGGCCGCCATCGACATCGACAAGAACAAGGTCGGCAAGGACCTCAGCGAGGCCATCTTCGCCAAGCCCAACAACACGGTGAAGTTCGCGGAGGTGCCCAAGAAGGACATCAAGGTCGCACGCGGCATGACTCACGACGGCCTCGGCAAGTACCTGTCGCAGATCATCGAGAAGGCGCCCGGCGCCACCGCCGACATCGTCGGCATCCTCAAGGAGACGCAGGCCGACGTCGTGGTCAACTACCTGCCGGTGGGCAGCGAAGAGGCCACCAAATGGTACACGGAGCAGATCCTCACGGCCGGCTGTGCCATGGTGAACTGCATCCCCGTGTTCATCGCTCGCGAGCCTTACTGGCAGAAGCGCTTCCTCGAAGCGGGCGTGCCGGTCATCGGCGACGACATCAAGAGTCAGGTCGGTGCCACGATCGTGCATCGCGTGCTCACGCGTCTCATGCGCGAGCGCGGCGTCAAGCTCGAGCGTACCAGCCAGCTCAACGTGGGTGGCAACACCGACTTCCTCAACATGCTCGAGCGCGAGCGCCTTGAGTCCAAGAAGATCAGCAAGACCAACGCCGTCACCAGCCAGCTCGACTACGACATGGGCGCCAAGAACGTCCATATCGGTCCGAGCGACTACGTGGAGTGGCTGGACGACCACAAATGGGCCTACATCCGCATGGAGGGTCGCACCTTCGGCGATGTGCCTCTCAACATCGAGCTCAAACTCGAGGTCGTCGACTCGCCGAATTCGGCGGGCATCGTCATCGACGCCGTGCGCTGCGCCAAGATCGGCCTCGACCGCGGGCTCGCCGGCTCGCTCGAGGGCCCCAGCAGCTACTTCATGAAGTCGCCGCCGGTACAGCACCCCGACGATGAGTGCCGTCGCATGACCGAAGAGTTCATCGCCGGCGAGGGCCCCGGCGCCATCGCCGTCTGCCAGGGCTGACGCCCGCCGCGGCGAGCCTCTTCTCCAGGATCCTTTGCGGACGGGCCGGGGCCGAAAGGCCCCGGCCCGTCCGCCGTTTCGCCCCGGCCGGCTCACGCCGGCGGCGCCTGCCCGGCCACGTGCGGTAGCATGGGCGTGATGGGCCACAAGATCGGCATCCTCACGCCCTTTCTCTGGACCACGCCCTCGGGCGTGAACCGCCAGGTGGAGGCGCTCGTCGAGCGACTCACGGCGCGCGGCCACCGCGTCACGGTGATCGCCCCCAGCGCCGACCGGCTGGCGGTCGGCGAGGCGCAGCGCCGCGTGCAGGCAGTGCTCAACGGCGAGCGGCCGACGGTCTTCTTGCCGGACGAGCCGTACCCGCGCTTCTTTTTCGCCGGCGCCACCTATGCGGTGCGCGAGAGTCGCTCGCTCAAGCTCATCGCCGCTCCGGCGGATCTGATCGCCAACATCGACGTGCTGCTCGAGGCCGAGGACCTCGACGTGCTGCACCTCAACGAGCCGTTCGTCCCCGGCCTCGGATGGACGGCGTTGCGTCATGCCGGTTGCCCCCTGGTGGCGACGTTCCACGCCAACCCGGAGCGCATGGCGCCGTTCTGGGCCACGCGGCCGCAGCTTCGCCGTCTCTTCGATTCGCTCGACGCCGCCGTCGCATCCTCGCGGGCGACGAGAGACACGGCCGCGCTGACCTTTCCCGGCGCCTACCGCGTCATCCCGCCGGGCGTCGACCTGCAGCGTTTCCGGGCCGGCGACGGCAGGGAGCCCGGCCCGCTCCGCGTGCTCTTCGCCGGCGTCGAATCGCGGCGCAAGGGTCTCGGCGTGCTGCTCCGAGCGCTCCGCTATCTCGACGATCGCGCCGCGGAGCTGACGCTCGATGTCTGCGGCGCCGACCGGCAGGAGCGGCGCTACGCGCGGCTCGTCCCACCCGTCTTCGCTGGCCGCGTGCGCTTTCTCGGGCGGGTGGCCGACGCCGCCATGCCGGACCTCTACCGGCGCGCCGACGTGTTCTGCGCGCCGTCCCTGGGCCCCGAGACCGCCGGGGTGGCGCTGCTGGAGGCTATGGCCTGTGGCGCGGCCGTCGTAGCCTCACGGCTGCCCGGCTACGACGAGGTCGTCTACGACGGCGCCGACGGCCTGCTGGTACCGCCGCGGCGGCCGCGGGAGCTCGCCGCAGCCCTGCGGCGCCTGCTCGACGACCCTGCGTTGGCCGGCCGCCTGGCGCACGAGGGGCTGCGCACCGTGCGCCGCTACGACTGGGAGCGCGTGGCCGGCGAGATCGAGGGCGTCTACGAGCAAGTGGCGGGGAGGCGGCGGCAGCCGCTGCCGCGCCGCCGTCGCCAGCAGCGCGAGCTGTTCGCCGACTTTCACATCCATACGCACCACAGCAAGGACTGCGTGATGGCGGTGGCCGAGATCCTCGAGCGAGCCCGCGAGGTCGGGCTCGACGTCGTCGCTATCACCGACCACGACAGCGCCGCCGGCGGCCTCGAGGCGCGCGAGATCGCCGACCGCTACGGCGTGCGCGTCATCGTCGGGGAAGAGGTCAAGACCAGCGAGGGCGAGGTCATCGGACTCTTCCTGGAAAGGACGATCCTCGGGGGCATGACGTTTGCCGAGACGATCGCTGCCATCAGGGAGCAGGGCGCCATCGTCTACGTGCCGCACCCGTTCGACCGCCTGCACAGGATCCCCAGCCCGCAGGTGCTGCGCGCCAACGTCGCCGACGTCGACGTGCTCGAGGTCTTCAACTCGCGCCTCGCCTTCCCCGGGTTCAACGAGCTCGCGGAGCGCTTCGCGCAGCGCTACCGCATCCCGGCGGCCGCGGGGAGCGATTCGCACGTGCTCCCCGGCATCGGCACGGCTCTGTGCGGCATCGACGACTTCTCCGGGCCGAGGGACTTCGTCGCGGCCCTCGCCGAGAGCCGTATCGTGCGCCGCCCCAAGAGCCTCATCTACCTGCAATCGCTCAAGTTCATCCAGACGACGATCGGCGGGCCGTCCAGGGGCACGGGGCAGGAGGATTCCCCTGCATAGCGCGCGGATAACGCGGCCCACCCCGGATTTGAGGGGAGGCCGCGAGGAGTTGGCCGGAGAGGCGCGAACTACCTAGCGGACACCCCGAACCGAGGTACCGCGTGGCACAACCCAATGAGATCTACGACAAGTACCTGACCCGGGCGATCTGGGAGATCAACGAGCTCACCGGCGAGATCCTCAGGTGCTCGAGGTGCAGTCACGCCCGCACCATGCCGGTGATCGGCTCCGGCCATCCGATGGCCGACATCTTCATGCTCAAGTACCAGGCGCGCCCGTCCGAGTTGCACGAAGGCGTGGCGTTCTTCGGGCGCGCGGGCACGGCGCTCATGAAGAGCTGCCAGCGGCTCAAGATCGATCCGCTCCAGCTCTACGGGACCAACGTCGTCAAGTGCGGGGAGGTGCGCGGTGGTCAGCCCGAGGCCAAGTGCCTCGAGCACCTGCGACGCGAGCTCGCCATCGTGAACCCCAAGCTCGTCGTGGCCATGGGTGAAGAGACTTTGCAGGCGCTCAATCGCGCCAAGGTCCCCCTCGCCCGCGAGCTAGCCTACGAGCCCGGCGAGATCGTGGAGTTCACACCGGGCACCGAGGTGCTCGTGACCCCCGATATCGACGCCTCCCTCGACGAGCAGCGCCTGAAGGCCGCCTTCTGGCGCGCCTTCCGCCGTCTCGGCGAGTGGTACGACAACATCCCGCCTTACTGAGGTCATGAAGCGCCTGGCGCCGGCCCTCGTCGCGGGTGCCCTGATCGTCCTCTGGGGGTTCCTCAGCAGCAGGCTCCCGGCGCCGCCGGTGCGCGCGGACATCATGCTCTCCTCGGCGCTCGTGCTTTCGCTCGTCGCCGTGCTGGTGTGGGGCCTCTTGCCGTTGCACACGCTGGGCCGCCGCCTGCCGTTGCTGACGGCGGCGGCTCTGCCGCTGGCCATTCTCTTCGTATGGCTCGGCTGGGTACCGCTCGCCAACGTCGCCAAGGTCGTCGCCGCGGCCGCCTTGGGCATGTGGATCGCCGAGGAACTCGAGAAACTGAGCTGGATCGTGGTCGTCGCCGTGATCTCGGCCGTGGTCGACGTCGTGAGCGTGGCGGCGGGCCCCACCAAGGCCATCCTCGGCCAGGGGCCGGTGGTGGTGGGCTACTTCACGGTCGCCGTCACGTGGGCCGGCTACAGCTACAGCGAGGCGTACACGGGGCTGGGGATCAGCGACGTCATCTTCCTGGCGCTCTATCTGGGCGCGGCGCGGCGCTTCGGGCTGCGCGTGGGGTGGAGCGCCGTGGCCATGGTCGTCTCGTTCCTGGCGACCATCGCGGCGGCGATGTGGTGGACGGCGCTGCCGGCGCTGCCTCTGCTCTCGGTGGCCTTCCTGGCAGTCAACGGTGACCTGCTGTGGCGGAAGCTGCGGCGGGACGGGGCGGCGGCGGGCGCAGCCTGAGCGGCCGACGCCTGTGGTCAGGCGTCGCGCGTGAAAAGGGCGACGGTCTCGATGTGGTGCGTCTGCGGGAACATGTCGACCGGCGCGACTCGCCGTAGGCTGTAGCCCAGTTCCGCGAGCTCGGCGCCGTTGCCGGCCAGCGTCGCGGGATTGCACGACACGTAGACGAACCGCTCCGCGCCGAGCGCCGCCGCGCGCTGCAGCGCCCTGCGGGCCAGCCCGGCGCGCGGCGGGTCGACCATGACGACCGCCGGGCGCTGGGAGGCGTCGTCGCGCTCCGCATCGAGCGTGGGGTGAGGCGGGAACTTCAGCAGAGGGCGCACGTCGCGGGCGTAGAAGTCGACGTTGGCGAGGCCGTTGAGAGCCGCATTGTCGCGCGCCGCCACGACGGCATCCTCCTGGATCTCCACCGCCTGCACCTGTCGCGCGCCGCGCGCTAGGGGGAGACTGAGCGAACCGATACCGCAATACAGGTCGGCCGCCGGCCGCGCAGGGTCGGGGGCGGCAAAGGCCAGGGCCTTTGCATAGAGGGTCTCGCACATGGCGCTGTTGGTCTGCAGGAACGCCGCTGCCGGCACCTGCAGTTCGACGCCGGCGAGGCGCTCGTGGATGTGCGGCGGCCCGAGCCGCATGTGAGGGCCGTCGCCGACCGCCGCGTCGGCCGGAGTCTCGTTGACCGTGAGGCCGAACGACGAGCAGCCGCAATCGGCGGCGACGCAGGCGACGAGTTCGGCCTCCTCGGAGAAGCGGGCCGAGACGAAGAGGTTGAGGAGGAGATCGCCGCTCGAAAGGCCCTCGCGGACCACCAGATGGCGCAGCAGCCCGTGGTGGTGTTCCCGTTCATAAGGGCGCAGGCCGAGGGCTCGAGCAGCGTCGGCCACAGCCTGCCGCGCCCGGTTGATGCGCGCCGAGGCCAGGCGGCAGTCGGTGGTCTCGACGATCTCGCGCCACGAGCCGCGGCGGTGCAGGCCGAGCTGCAGCTCGCCGTCCTCGGCCTCCCCGAACGAGAACTCCATCTTGTTGCGATAGCGCCACGGAACGTCCATGCCGCGGATCGGCTCGAGCTCGTAGCCGTCGAGGTGGCCGAGACGTTGCAGCGCCTCGACGACCTGCTGCTGCTTGAACTCGAGCTGCGCCTCATAGGCGAGGGTCTGCCATTCGCAGCCTCCGCAGTCCTCGGTGTGCTCGCACACGGGCGCGATGCGGCGCGGGGAAGGGGAGAGGAGCTCGATGACCCGCGCCTCGGCGTGGTTCTTCTTGCGCCGCGTGACCTTGACGCGCACGCGGTCGCCGGGGACGGCCCCGCGCACGAAGACGACGAACTCGTCGAGGCGCGCCACGCCCTGCCCGCCGTAGGCGAGGGTCGCGATGTCGAGCTCGACGATGTCTCCGGGCCGCGGCGGCATGGGCGCCAGTGTACCCGCTGCCCGCGCGCGCCGCGAACCGGCGCGATTGTCCACCCGCCGGACCCCTCGCGGCCTGTGGACGGCGGCCGCAAGCTGGTAGAGTCGACGACGGGCCGCCGGGGTCTGCCGCGGCCGCAGTCCTGATGAGTCGTTCAAGGAGGGACAAGTGAGCGTGCCCGACCTCGAGACGTACCGCCGCCGAGCCGAAGAATTCGTCGGCGCCCTCGACAGCGAGTACTACGAGCACTTCTCGGGCCGCAAGCCCGTGTGCGACACGACGGCAGTCTACGACCGCTACCCCGAGCTGTTCACACGCGAGGCCGTCGTCGAGCTGGATGCTCTGTATCATCGCACGGCTGAAGAAGACGCCAAGAGACGTCTTGCCTACCTCAGCGCTTTCACGGTCGACGGGTTCATGGGCGAGCAGACGAAGCATCTCGTCGACGAGATCGCCAACACCGAGGGCTCGACGACCATCGAGGTCGACGGCGAGACCATCGGCCTGCGCCAGGCCGGAGTCGTGCAGGGCAACGAGGCGGGCGCCGCCCGCCGGGCCCGCATCCAGGGCGCCCGGCTGGCTGCCACCGAGGAGCATCTCAACCCCCTGCTCGAGCGCCACTGGCGACGCTGTCACGACCTCGCCGCAGACCTCGGCTACCCCAACTACATGGAGCTCTACTCGGAGGTCAAGGGTCTCGACTACGGTCTGCTGCGCGCCGAGCTCGAGGGTTTTCTGCGCGACACCGCCGGTCTCTACGAGCGCGTCATGGACCGCCTGGCTCGTCAGCGTCTTGGCATCACTCTCGCCCAGCTCACGTATGCCGACCTGCCGTACCTGTGGCGGGCCCCCGGCTTCGACGACGTCTTCACCGCCGACGGCCTCGTCCCCGCGCTCCGTCACACCCTCGCGGGCATGCATATCGATCTTGACTCCCAGGCCAACGTGCATCTCGACACCGAGGTCCGCGAGCTCAAGTCACCACGGGCCTTCTGCGCGCCGGTGCGCGTGCCCGACGAGATCTATCTGGTCGTCCTGCCTCACGGCGGCCAGGACGACTACGCCGCGCTGCTGCACGAGGCGGGGCACACCCAACACTTCGCGCACACGTCGCGGGATCTCCCTTTCGAGTACCGCCATCTCGGCGACAACGCCGTCACCGAAGCCTTCGCCTTCATCTTCGATCATCTGGTGGTCAACCGCCGCTGGCTCGCACACTACCTGCAGTTCACCGAGGCCGACGATTTCGTGCGTTTCGCCAGCGTCAACGATCTCTACTTCATGCGCCGCTACGCGGCCAAGCTGGCCTACGAGACCGAGCTGCACACGCACGCCGGCGAGCTGCGCGGCGTGGCGGCCGAGTACAGCCGCAGGCTCAGCGAGGCGACCATGGTCGATGTTCCCGAGGCGATGTATCTGGCCGACGTCGACGACGGGTTCTACTGCGCCAGCTACCTGCGCGCCGGGATGCTCGAAGGCGCCCTGCGCATGATGCTGCAGGACCGGCACGGCATGGACTGGTTCCGCAACGATGCCGCGGGCGCCTGGCTCAAGGAGCTGTGGTCCTACGGCCAGCATTTCACGGCCGAGAAGCTGCTCCTCAAGCAGGGCGGCGGGCGTCTCGACACCGACCCTCTCCGGCACCACTTCGAGCGCGCCCTGGGCCGCTGAGGCCGGGCGCGCTCGGAGCTCAGCGCGCCGCGAGCACGCTCACGAGCACACGGCGCCGGCGGGGTCCGTCGAACTCGGCAAAGTAGACGCCCTGCCAGGTGCCCAGCTGCAAGCGGCCGTCCGCCAGCGGCACGATGACGCTGCTGCCCGTGAGGCTCGCCTTCACGTGGGCGTCGGCGTTGCCTTCAAGGTGCGTGAACGGCAGGCTCCGCGGCACCAGACGCTCGAGGGCCAGCTTCATGTCGGCGCGCACCGACGGGTCGGCGTTCTCGTTGATCGTCACGCCGGCGGTGGTATGGGGCACGTAGACGACCACCACGCCGTCGCGCGCTCCGCTCTCGACCGCCGCGGCGGCCACCTGCGACGTGATGTCGACGAAGACCACGTGCTCGCGGGTCTGGACCTCGAAGCCAGCCATGAAGCGACCTCCTAGAAACGGCCGAAACGGCGCTTGCGGGGCGCCTCGGGACGGTGTGGGATGGTGCGCCTCTGCTTAAGCGCGGTGACGACGTCGGCCGTAGAGCGCACCGGGTCCGGCACCTCCGTGTAGCAGGCCATGAGGTGCCCGGCCTCGTGGGCGTCGCTGCCGCCGGTGCGCGCCGCGCCAAGCTGGGCGGCGATCTGCTCGGCGGTCGTCACGTACCGCTCGCCGAGCCAGCTGCCGTTGTAGACCTCCACCGCGTCGACAGCGCCGGCGACCATGCGTTCGAGGCCGGGGTAGTAGGCGGACCCGCTGCGCCCGCCGCCCGCCGCCGGGTGCACCCACACGACCGCGGCGTCGTCCGGGAGCTCACCGGCGCGCGGAGCGTCCTGGATGTCGGCGAACGTACTCAGGAAATCCATGTCCGGCGAGAAGACGACGAAGTCGCCGAACAACGTGCTGATCTCGACGCCGTGGATGAGCAGCACGCCCTCGGCGGCGAGTGCCGGTTCGAGCCTGCGGTTGTCCGCCACGTCGCCGTGATTGGTGAGGGCCACGGCGTCGACGCCGTGTTCGACGCACCAGGCGATGTAGTCGCGGAAGCTGATGTGCGAGCAGTCGGAGGCAGGGTAGGTGTGGGTGTGCAGGTCGACGTTCATGCGCGTCGATTATAGACTGCGGGCCACCATGCAGGGCACCCTCGACACCTTTGGCGTGGTCGAGATCCTCCAGATGCTCGGCCGGGCGCGGCGCTCAGGCACACTGCACATCGAGTGTCCTGAGAGGCTCATCGACGTCCACTTCGTGCTCGGGCGCATCGCCGAGACGCGCGACTCGACGCGCGTGGCCAGCGACACTGTCATCGGCAGCCAGCTGCTCAAGCGGTCGCTCATCAACGAGGCCCAGCTCAGAGAGGCCCTGGCGCGTCAGGAAGCGGAGCCTTGCCCGCTCGGCACGATCCTCGTCCAGAGCGATCACGTCGACGAGGCGGACTTGCGAGAGGTGCTTTCGCGCCAGGTCGCCAACACGCTGGTGGCTGCCAAGCTGGAGACTACAGGCAATTTCGTCTTCGTGGTCGACGCCGGCCCCAAGCCCGTCGACTTCATCACCATCGACACCCACTCCGTGCTCCTCGACATCTCCGCCCTGGGCGGCGAGTACTGTCTGGCGGTCGAGATGCTGGGGCAGTCCAACACGGTACTGGTGCGCAACGGCGACTACCACACGCTGCCGCGCAAGCCGCTCACCCTGGGGCGCGACGAATTCATGGTGCTCATGCAGGTCGACGGCCAACGCACCGTGGCCGAGATTGGCGCCGCCAGTGGCCTCGAGGAGATCACCGTTGTCAGCGTCCTCGGCAAGCTCGCCGAGGCCGGCGTGCTGCTGGTCAAGGCTGAGCGCCAGAGCCGCGCCGCGGACGACGTGGAGTTGCAGGCCCACCGCGACAGCGTGTGGGCGGAGGTCAGCCAGCTCCTGGACGACATCGCCGACGAGTCCGGCGCGGCGCCGTCCGGCGAGGCTCGGCCGCACGACGGCCCGGCCGGACTCGACTGGGGTAGTCTCTAGCAACCTCGTGCCACCCCCGAGATCCGCGCATCTCGGGTGTCGCCGAGGTGCAATGAAAAGGGGCGGGCGGCGCTTCCGCCCGCCCCTTGCGTACGCTCTTCGCGGGTGGCCTTGCGCCCGCCGGCTCGCACCCTCGCCGTCAGGCGCTCACGTCCTTGATCAGGTCGTCGAACGCGCTCACATAGAGGTCGATGTCGGCGTCGGTGTGCGTGATCGACAGCGTCCACTCTTCTTCGCGGCCGGGGGCGATGACGATGCCGCGGTTGAAGTTGTAGAGCCAGGCGAGGGCCACGAGCTCGTGGTCCTGGTACTTGATGAACGACTCATAGTCGGTGATTTTGCCGTCGGCGAAGTTGACACATCCCTTGGACGAGATGCCGACCGTATAGGTGGGGAAGCGGTACTTTTCGCTGACTGCGTCGCAGCCCGCGATGATGCGGTCGTTCAGGTAGTTGAGGTGCTTGTACGCGTCGTCGGTCATGACCTGCTCGAAGCTGGCCCGGGCGGCCGCCATGCTGAGCGGGTTCCCGCTGTACGTACCGACCTGGAAGACGGTGCCGTCGTTCACCCTGGCCATGATCTCTTCGTTGCCGCCGATGGCGCCGCACGGCGTGCCGCCGGCGATGGCCTTGCCGAGGCAGATCATGTCGGGCACGACGCCCCAGCGCTCCACGGCGCCACCGCGGGCGGTGCAGATGCCCGTCTTGACCTCGTCGAAGATCAGCACGATGCCGTGCTTCGCGGTGATGGCGCGCACGGCCTCGAGGAAGCCGGCCTCAGGGAGCACCACGCCGAGGTTCATCATCGCCGGTTCCATGATGACGCAGGCCGGCGGGCGGCCTTCCTCGACCAGCTTCTCGATGCGCTTGGTCATGTTCTCGATGTCGTTGAAGGGCACCGGGATAGTCATGTCGATGGAAGCCTGCGGGATGCCGCCGCCGTAGGGCAGCGAGGCGTAGT
>JADGPQ010000072.1 GCA_017882325.1 Thermoleophilia bacterium | reverse complement strand
TTGGCGATGTTCTCACCCTTGACGATGGCCTCGTAGGCCTTCACGCGGCCCACCGTGTCGTCCGACTTGATGGTGAGCATCTCCTGCAGTATGTAGGCGGCGCCGTAGGCCTCGAGCGCCCAGACCTCCATCTCGCCGAAACGCTGCCCGCCGAACTGGGCCTTGCCGCCCAGCGGCTGCTGCGTGACCAGCGAGTACGGGCCTGTGCTCCGCGCATGGATCTTGTCGTCCACGAGATGCAAGAGTTTGAGGATGTACATGTAGCCGATGGTGACCTTGTTGTCGAAGCGCTCGCCGGTGCGGCCGTCGTACATCCACACCTTGCCGCTGCAGCGCCGGCCCGGCGGCTCCTTCTCGTTGATCTTGAACTGCACCGGGCTGTCGGGGTTCTCCCGGCTGCTGCGGATGAGTAGATCGTCGATCTCCTCGATGGTGGCGCCGTCGAACACCGGGGAAGCCAGGCGGGCCGGCGTGTTGCTGCGTACGCCGTCGGCCTGGAAGCCCATGTGGGCCGCCCAGCCGAGATGCGTCTCGAGCACTTGGCCGATGTTCATGCGGGACGGCACGCCCAGCGGGTTGAGGATGATCTCGACCGGGGTGCCGTCCTCGAGATGAGGCATGTCTTCTTCGGGGACGATCTTGGAGATGACGCCCTTGTTGCCGTGGCGGCCGGCGAGCTTGTCGCCCTCGGCGATCTTGCGCTTCTTGGCGACGTAGACGCGCACCAGTTCGTTGACGCTGGGCGGCAGCTCGTCGTTGTTCTCGCGGCTGAAGATCTTGACGTCAATGACCTTGCCGCCCTCACCGTGCGGCACCTTGAGGCTGGTGTCGCGTACCTCGCGGGCCTTCTCCTTGAAGATGGCGCGGATGAGTTTTTCCTCGGCGGTGAGCTCGGTCTCGCCCTTTGGGGTGACCTTGCCGACCAGGAGGTCGCCGGAGTTGACCTCGGCGCCGATGCGCACGATGCCGCGCTCGTCCAGGTCGCTGAGCGACTCCTCGGAGCGGTTGGGGATGTCGCGGGTGATCTCTTCGTCGCCGAGCTTGGTGGTGCGCGCGTCGACCTCGTACTCCTCGATGTGGATGGAGGAGAGGAGGTCATCCTTCACGACCTTCTCGCTGAGGATGATGGCGTCCTCGAAGTTGTAGCCCTCCCAGCTCATGAAACCGACGAGGAGATTGCGCCCCAGGGCGATCTCGCCGTGATCGGTGGACGAGCCGTCGGCGAGCACGTCGCCAGCCTGCACCTTGTCGCCGGGGAACACGAGCGGCTTCTGGTGGATGAGAGTGCCCTGATTGGAGCGCATGAACTTGGTCAGGCTGTAGGTGTCGACTGCGCCCTTGCCGTGGTCGACCTCGATGCTGTCGGCGTCCACATAGCTGACCTTGCCGCCGCGCTCGGCCATGATCACGTCGCCAGTGTCGACGGCGGCGCGGAACTCCATGCCGGTGCCCACGTAGGGCGCCTCGGGAGTAAGGAGCGGCACGGCCTGGCGCTGCATGTTCGAGCCCATGAGGGCACGGTTGGCGTCGTCGTGCTCGAGGAACGGGATGAGAGCCGTGGCGACCGAGACGAGCATGGTCGGGCTCACGTCCATGTAGTCGATCTCGGCGGGCGGCACCTTGACGATGTCGGCGCCGGCGCGCGTGCGCGCCAACACGACGTCTTCTTTGAACTCCCCGGTGTCCGGGTCGAACGGCGCGTTGGCCTGCGCGATGGTGACGTAACG
The DNA here is from genome assembly GCA_017882325.1 of Thermoleophilia bacterium. Lineage (GTDB taxonomy): Bacteria > Actinomycetota > Thermoleophilia > UBA2241 > UBA2241 > CAIXSE01. The sequence continues at coordinate 10,776 of JADGPQ010000072.1, read as the reverse complement.
CACCTCGCCGGTCTTCTTGTCGACGAACTCCTGCTCTTCCTCGGAGGCATCGAGGTAGACGATCTCGCCGGTGATCTTGCCGCGCACGACCTTGCGATACGGGGCGCGGATGAAGCCGAACTCGTCGACGGTCGCCATGGAGGCCAGCGAGCCGATGAGGCCGATGTTCGGGCCTTCGGGGGTCTCGATGGGGCACATGCGGCCGTAGTGCGTGGGGTGCACGTCGCGCACTTCGATGGGCGCGCGTTCGCGCGTGAGGCCGCCCGCGCCCAAAGCGCTCAGGCGACGGCGATGCGTGAGACCGGACAGCGAGTTGGTCTGGTCCATGAACTGTGACAGCTGCGAGGAGCCGAAGAACTCCTTGAGGGCGGCCACGACCGGGCGGATGTTGACCAGCGTCGCCGGGACGATCGTGTCGGGGTCTTCGGTGGTGAGGCGCTCGCGGATGACGCGTTCCATGCGGGCCAGGCCGATACGGAACGCGTCCTGGACGAGCTCGCCGACCGTGCGCAGCCGGCGGTTGCCGAAGTGCTCGTACTCGTCGATCTCGTGGGCGATCTCCTCGCGGCGCGTCGGCAGGAGCGAGACCGCCTCGGCGGCGAAGTCCTTGGAGTCCTCGGGCACGCCGAGTTTGCCGGGCAGCGAGATGAGCCGCTTGATGAGCTCGATGATGTCTTCGTTCACGAGCACGCGCACGTCCGCGTCGGGGCGCTGCTCGGGTTTGATATGGTTGTGCAGCCGCACGTTGAGCTTGTGTCGACCGACGCGCGAGAGGTCGTATCGCTTGGGGTCGAAAAACAGGCCGCGGAGCATCGCCGTGGCGCCGTCGAGCGTCGGCGGCTCGCCGGGGCGCTGCTTGCGGAAGAGCTCGACCAGCGCCTCCTCCTGCGAGTGCGTGGCGTCCTTCTCGATGGTGTTCTTGATGTACACGGACTCGTCGAACAGCTGGGCGAGCTCGTCGTCGCTGCCGTAGCCCATGGCGCGCAACAGCACCGTGACCGGGAACTTGCGCTTGCGATCGATGCGCACGTTGACGGTGCCCTTCTTGTCGATCTCGAGCTCGAGCCAGGAGCCTCGCTGCGGCATGAGGTTGGCGACCAGCACCTGCTTCTCGCGCTCGGCCTGCTTGGGCTCCATGATGTAGGCCCCGGGCGAGCGCACCAGCTGCGTGACGACCACGCGCTCGGTGCCGTGGATGATGAAGGTGCCGCGCTCGGTCATCATGGGGAAATCGCCCATGAACACCGACTGCTCGCGAATCTCGCCGGTCTCCTCGTTGATGAAAGAGACCTTCATCGTGAGCGGCGCCGAGAAGGTCATGTCCTTGTTGCGGCATTCGGCGATGGGCTTGGAGGGCTCGCCGAACTGGTGCTCGCCGAACTGCACGAGCAGCTTCTCGGAGTAATCCTTGATGGGGTTGATGTCGGCGATGGTCTCGCTGAGACCGTCGCTAAGGAACCACTCCCAGGATTTCTTCTGGATGTCGATGAGGTTGGGGAGCGGCAGGGGCTGGTCGAGCTTGGCGAACGACGTACGAACGCGAGGCGCCTTGGGCTCGTTCAAGCGAGTCTCCTCTTTCTAGCGTGGACCAAGGGAAAAGAGCACACCATACCGGAGGTCGAGTGGCATGGTCGCAAGTAGCGCACGGCCGAAAAAGATACCACATCGGACTATCCGACGCAAGAGGAATGGTGGCGCAGCTCTCCGCAGACCCGCCGGCGCGGCTGCGCCCGACCTCCCTGAGGACCCGTCGGCGCAGCTGCGCGCACCGACGCGAAGGGCCCCGGCCGGCGTTCGCCGGCCGGGGCCCTTCGGGGCCTCACTTGAGTGATGCGCTGCGGCGCTCTACTTGATCTCGACGCTCGCGCCGGCTTCTTCGAGCTTCGCCTTGGCCTCTTCGGCCTCGTCCTTGGTGACGCCTTCTTTGATGGCACTGGGCACGCCCTCGACCACGTCCTTGGCCTCCTTGAGACCGAGACCGGTCAGTGCGCGCACGACCTTGATGACCTGGATCTTCTGGTCGCCGAAGGCGGTGAGCATCACGTCGAACTGGGTCTGCTCCTCGGCAGCCTCGGCCGGGGCGGCGCCGGCTGCCGGGGCGGCGGCGGCCACGGGGGCCGCGGCGCTCACGCCGAACTCCTCCTCGAGCGCCTTGACCATGTCGCTGAGCTCGAGGACGGTCATGGACTTGATGGCCTCGATGAGCTGGTCCTTCGTAAGGGTCTTGTCTGCCATTGTCACTTCACCTCGCGTAGGGCTTGAAAGCCTTGCTGGACAGTGTCGGTGCCGCCGGGCGTCTTACGCCTCGTCGGCTGCAGCCCGCTGCTGGGCCACCTGGTTGAGTGCGCGCACGAAGCCGCTCACCGTACCCTGGAGCACGGTGACCAGGCCCGTCATGGGCGCGGCCATGGTGCCGACCAGCTGAGCGATGAGGACATCGCGCGGCGGCAGGCCGGCCAGGGCCGTGATGCCCGCCGGGTCGATGAAACTCGATTCGAGCAGGCCGCCACGCACCTCGAGCCGCGGGTGCGTCTTGGCGAAGTCGGCCAGGGCCTTGGCGGCGCCGACAAGGTCGTCGCCGCAGAACGTGACCGCGGTGGGGCCGTTGAGCAGGTCCTTGACCGCCTCGCGGCCGGAGCGGTCGGCGGCGATGCCGCCCAGCGTGTTCTTGACTACCTTGAAGCTCGCGCCGCTCTCACGCAGCTTGCCGCGAAGCTCCGTGAGCTCGGCGACCGTGAGGCCGCGATAGCCGCTGACGAACAGGTTCTCCGTGTCGGTCAGCAGCTGCGCCACCTCGGCGATCACAGCGTCTTTCTCGTTTCTCAGCATATCGACCTCTCAGTCGCAAACAAAAACCCGCTCCCGAAGGGGAAGCGGGCACAGGCGGCGGCGCTGGCTCGTCTCGCCTCGGGTGGCGGACCCGTGTGGATCCCTTCGGCTCCCAGAGGAGCACCGACCTTCATCGGCCGCGGCGTGGTGACGCCGCGAAGCGGCAGTATATGTCGGATACGGGCGCGGCCGCAACTGCGGGTGGCCGCGCCCGGCCTTGCGGGCTCAGCCCTCGAGCAGGTCCTTCGTGCGCGAGGGGTCGAGCTCGACGCTGGGGCTCATGGTGGCGGCGATGTTGACGCTCTTGATGTACTTGCCCTTGGCGGCGGCGGGCTTGGCGCGCACGATCTCGTCGAGCACTGCGGCGTAGTTCTCCACCAGCTGCTCCTCGGTGAAGGACTTCTTGCCGATGCTGAGGTGCACGATGCCGGAACGGTCGGTGCGATACTCGACCTTGCCGCCCTTGGCGTCGGCGACGGCCTTGGCCACATCGAAAGTGACGGTGCCGGACTTGGGGTTCGGCATGAGGCCGCGTGGGCCGAGGATACGGCCGAGCTTGCCGACGGTGCCCATTACGTCGGGAGTGGCGATGGCGATGTCGAAGTCGAAGACGCCTTCTTGGATCTGCTTGGCGAGATCGTCGGTGCCGACGATGTCGGCGCCGGCCTCTTGCGCCTCACGCGCCTTGTCGCCCTCGGCGAACACGGCGACGCGCATCTCCTTGCCGGTGCCGTGCGGCAGCACGGTGGTGCCGCGCACGATCTGGTCGGCGTGGCGCACGTCGACGCCGAGTCGGAAGTGGACTTCAACGGTCTCGTCGAACTTGGCGCCCGGAAGCGATTTGAGAAGGCGCATGCCCTCGAGGGGGGCGTAGAGCAGGCCGGGCTCGATGGAGCGCTTGGCGGCGGTGTAGGTGCGGCCTTGCTTGGCCATACGCGGACCTCCTGTGGTGCAAGCGGCGACCTGGTCGCCTCCCACGTCGGCGGCCGGGCCTGCGGCCCGGCCTTATCAGTAGTCAGTCTGCGACCTCGACGCCCATACTCCGGGCCGTGCCCTCGATGATCTTCATCGCGGCGTCGACGTCGTTGGCGTTGAGATCTGGCGCCTTGATCTCGGCGATAGCACGGACCTGCTCGCGGGTCACCGTGCCGACCTTGTCGCGGTTGGGCTCGCCGGAACCCTTGTCGATGCCGAGAGCCTCGCGCAGCAGCACGGCGGCCGGCGGCGTCTTGGTGATGAAGGTGAAGGAGCGATCCTCGTACACGGTGATCTCGACCGGCACGATGGTGCTGCCTGAAGCCTGCGTCTGGGCGTTGAACGCCTTGCAGAACTCCATGATGTTGACGCCGTGCTGACCCAGCGCGGGGCCGACCGGCGGAGCCGGGCTTGCCGCGCCGGCGGAGATCTGCAACTTGATCTTGGTGAGGACCTTCTTGGCCACTGCTGCCTCGCTTACTGCCTGGTTAGGATGTCTTCTTGACCTGGTCGAAAGCTAGCTCGACCGGCGTCTCGCGGCCGAAGATCGACACCATGACCTTGAGCCGGCTCTGGTCGAGGTTGACCTCGACGACCTCGCCGGAGAAATCGCTCAGAGGGCCCGCGGTGACGCGTACGTCGTCGCCCACCGCGAACTCGGCCCTCTGCTTGGGCCGCTCGACCGAGGCCGTGTGCATGATGCGGTCGACCTCCGCGCGAGAGAGCGCCACGGGCTTGTTCTGGGCGCCGACGAAGCCGGTGACGCCCGGCGTGTTCTTGACCAGCGACCACGTGTCGTCGGTGAGCTCCATCTGCACCAGGACGTAGCCCGGGAACACGCGGCGCTCGGTCGTGACTTTCTCGCCGTCTTTGGTCTCGACGATCTGCTCGGTGGGCACGACGATCTGGTGGATGCGCTCTTCCTGACGCATCGACTGACGGCGATGCTCGAGATTGGCTCTCACCTTGTTCTCGTGCCCCGAATACGTGTTGACGACATACCAGCTATACACGCGCTGCCCCGATCACTTGATGACCGAGAGGATCGTGTCGACGGTCTTCGCGAAGACGGTGTCGAGGCCGAAACAGTAGGCGGTCGCGATGGCGACAGCGACGAGCACGACGAGCGTGGACTGAATGAGGTCCTTGCGCGTGGGCCAGGTGACCTTGCCCAGTTCGATGCGCACGTCGCGCAAGAACTTCATGAGGCCGCGCTTCTCGGCGGGCTTGGTGGCGCGCGCCTGCTGGCGGGGCTTCTGCTGCGCCTTGCCTCGTGCCGGCTTGGTGGCGGGCCGTTTAGCCACGGCCTTGCCGCCCTGCGCCTGCTTCGGCGTGGGCTTGCCCTTGCCCGGCTTGCCTTTGTCGTTGTTCGCAGTCTTCGCCACTCAACCGCTCCGATGGTCAATGGCAGGGCTGGAGGGGCTCGAACCCCCGACCCCCGGTTTTGGAGACCGGTGCTCTACCAATTGAGCTACAGCCCTACAGACACAAGGGGGGAACGCTCAGCGCGTCTCCTTGTGCACAGTGTGCGTCCCGCACCAGTGACAGTACTTCTTGAGCTCGATGCGGTCCGGGTCGTTCTTCTTGTTCTTGTTCGTATGGTAGTTGCGACGCTTGCAGTCCTGGCAAGCGAGCGTGACGAGTTGACGCACGTCGTCATCCTTTCAGAAAGAAGCATACAAGGATACCAAGGGTATGCCTTCAGGGTCAACGCGACCAAGACGGCTCGCGGGCGCGAACGTCACGCCGCGCCAGCCACGGCGGCGGAGTATAGCAGACCTCGAAGGGCGGGCAAAACGCGGCGGGCGGGCCGCACGCCGAAGCGCGGGTCGCAGGTTCCCTACGCGCGAGCATCCTCCCGCGCCTCGTGCCAGTCGCGCAACTCCGGTCCGTCGATGTGAGAGACGCGGTGCACGACGGCGCGCCCGCGCAACACCGGTGGCAGGGTCTCCTCGAGGACCTCCTGTCACCCCGTCGCGTCCAGAAGCGCCCAAGCGCGATGCTCGCCCACGTGACAGCCCCACCAGAACAGTTGCGCGTACTGGGGGCCGCGGCCGATGATCTCGTCCATGACCCGCAGCCACTCGTCGGGGTCGTGGGGGACCTCGATGAGATACCGTGTCTTTGTACGTTTGGCGCCGCTGAGAAGTCTCATGGGTGAGAGCTTCTCCCTCGCGGGGAAGTGAAACGGACGGGGTGGCGCCCGGCGGCTCCCCGGCCGATAGTGGGATAGGACAGCAAAGGCTCGGAGAGGAGCGATCCATCGAGGAGCAGCCCAACGATGAAGCCCAGGCGACGCAACCGGCGGCGGCGGACGGGCGCGCGCCCGTGCCTCCGCCGTACGCGCCGCGGCATGGCGGACTGACCAGGCCGTGCCGGCCGCAGGCCGGACCGCTCCCGCCGTCCCCGGTCCCTACGGGCGCGCCACCCGCGCCCCCGCCCGCGGCGGCGGATGGGCGCACCGGCTGGGGCTGGGGCCTCAGCCTGGCCGGCCTGCTGGTGGGCTTCGGCCCGGAGGCCCTGCTCTACGCGGTCGCGCTCGGGGTGGGCACGTCAACGAGCGCCGGCAAGGTGACTCTCGGCTCGGCCGTCGCCCTCGTCATCGGATCCGTCATCATCTACGGTTGGCAAACGCTCGCGGCGTGGTACTTCTCGCTGCGCATTGCCGGCCGCAGGCTGGCCCTCTGGGGTTTCACCACCCCTAACAAGGCCTTCTTCTGGACCATCCCCGTGGCTCTCGCCTTCGTCTATCTAGTCAGCTTCCTGCACGACCTGGTCGTGCACCCAAAGCAGCAGGCCATCATCAGCGAGTTCCCGCGCACCGCCGCCGGCATCGTCCTCTTTGTGATCCTGGCGGTGTTCATGGCGCCGCTCTTCGAGGAGATCTTCTTTCGAGGTTTCCTGTTTCGCGGTTTCTCGTCCTCGTGGGGATGGGTGGCGGGGGCTTTCGTGTCGGCGGCCATCTTCGGCCTCGCGCACCTGCAGCTCGACGTCTTCGTGCCGCTGTTCGCCCTGGGGCTCGCGCTGGCCTGGGTCTACAAGCGCACCGGCTCGCTGTGGACGTGCATCGCCTTTCACGCCCTGTTCAACGCGCTCTCGGTGCTTGCGTGGGCGCTGCGCTGAGCGGCTAGCTAACGGAGCAGCGTCGGCTTGCGCAGCTCCCGGCAGTGACAATCGTCACCGTCCGGGAGAGCGGCAAGAGCGCTGAGGAGAATGCGGCCCACGAGGCCGGCATCCTCGTGGAAGATCTGCGCCAGGACGTCGTGCTCCCACTCCTGCACCACGCCCTCCCCGTAGTTCACGATGAGGTAGATGCCCGCGTAGCAGGCGCCGATGTCACGGGCCAGCCAGACTTCGGGGCAGAAGCTCTGCCCGACCACGTCGCCCATACTCTGCAGATGCCTGACCTCGGCGGGCGACTCGAAGCGCGGCCCCTCGGTGACCACGTACGTGCCGCGCTGGAACACGCGGCGATTGGAGGCGAGGCGCCGGGCGGAGCCCACCAGCGCCTCGCGCCCCGCCGCGCACACCGGGTCGCGCATGATGAGCAGGTGATCGCCGACCACCGCGCCGTAGCGGTCGCGGTCGGTGGTCTGGTCGACGAAGTCGTCGACCACCACGAGATCACCCGGGTCGAGCAGAGGATTGAGACTGCCGACGCCGGCGTCCGAGAGGATCCTCTTGACGCCGGCGCGATGGAACACACTGAACACCTGTCGCGAGGCGCGCCCACGCGAGACTCCCTTGCGCCACCCGTGCATGTGCACCTGCAGGGCCGTGCGCCCACCGAGCTCGAAGAGCGTGAACGGCGGGCTGTCGCCCCAGGGAGTCTCGAACACGAGGTCGCGCTCGACGACGCGCGCCTTGGGGTGCAAGTCGCCGGGGAAGTCGGCGGCCAGAGAGCCGGAGCCGCCGATGACGGCGCGTGTGGCGGCGGGGACTGCGTCGGCCGCCACGCTCAGAGTCCCGCCAGCTCGGGCGTGACGCGCAACACCATCAGCTGCACGTGGTCGCCGCTGTCGGAGGTGTAGCGGCTGAGCGCCTGATCGAGCGTCGTCGGAAACCCGCGCACGGCGCCCAGCACCGTGTCGCCGCGAGCCACGACGTCGCCGATCTCCACCTTGGGGCGCGTGAGATGCGTGAGCACCAGAAGCAGCGACGGGTCCTCCGCGAGCTGGATGTGCATCTCCACGTCCCGATAGCGGCCGAGGATGCTGTATGTCTTTATGGCCGTGACCTTGCCGTCCGCGGGGCTCACGACGGCGGAACCCGGCACGGCACCGACGTCCAGACCGGCGGTGGACGACGACCGCTCGTCGCCGGCGCCGGCCATGAGGTAGTACTGGATCGTGCCACCGCTGGCGAAGATGTCGCCGAGCCGCTGGCCCAGGCTACCCCCGCTCAGGCGGCCGCCGGAGGGGGCGAACGGCACGGTGCCGGCGTTGTCCACCGGGTGATAGGCGACGGCCGTGGTCGCGTCGCGGGCGACCGGCAGGACGAAGTCGAGGCCTTCGACCCTCGCGACGACGACGTCGCCGGGCCCGGTGGGGCTGCCGTCGACGGTAGGCATGGCGGCGTTCTGCGGCACGCGTGCCGGGGTCTGCCCGGGGATGGCGTACGCGGCCCACACGGCGAGGACGATAAGGGTCACGAGAACGACCAGCGCGACCGCACGCCGGCGCCTCATCTGATCGCGGCGGCGGACCTTCGCGCGCCGCCGCTGACTAGCCGGGCTTCTGTGCATGTCCGACTGAACTTACAGTGCCGCTCGCGAGGCCGCAAGCCGGGGGCCGTTGGCGCCTGCCGCGGCCCCGTCACCCCGCAGACCTGCTCGGGCCTCCACGCGCGGTGTTGCCAGAGCAGGCGAAAGAACCTGCTCCGCGGCGCTCATTTTCTCCCCTCTGCCGCCGATACCACCAGTGGACGGATGTACCAGGAGTGGGCATCCGCACACCACTGCTGGGCTCGGAGGTGAGCCGTGAAGACTCGCTGCGGGATCGTGATCGTGCTGGTGGCCTTGGCCGCCCTGCTCTTCGCGAGCGTGCCCGCGGCGGCCCCCGCCAGCGTCTCCCTCAACTCCTACGAGCAGCAACTCGTGAATAGCATCAACAAGGTGCGCACCGGGCACCACCTGGCAAGTCTGCGCGTCAACGCCCGTCTCGTGGATTCGGCCCGCTTCCACTCGGCCGAGATGGGAGCGATGAAGTACTTCGACCACAACTCGCCGACCGGCGAGACGTGGAGCCGGCGCATTGTGAGGCACGGCTACACCAGGTCCGGCTACAGCTACTATGCGGCCGGCGAGAACATCTTCAAGATCAGCGGCACCTACGCCGCGTTCCGCGAGCTCACAGTGAGCGCCGCCGTGAAGGCGTGGATGAATTCCCCCGCGCACCGCGCCGTTATCCTCTTCTCACGCTTCCGCGACATCGGGGTTGGCGCCGTGACGTGCGGCGGCACCGAGTACGTCAGCTTTGATGTGGGGCGCCGCATCCAGTAGCAGCGCCGGAGGCAGAGTCGCGAGTGAGAGGAAGGGTGCCGAGGGCGCCCTTCCTCGTTGCTGGGCCGGAAAGACGGTGTCGCGTCGGCAATCGACCCGTCGAGTAGGATGGCGGCGTGAGCGATGTTGCCATCCAGGAGCGGCTGCGCGCGCTGTTCCGCGAGGGCGGCCACGAGCAAGTCGTGGCCCTTGCGCACGAGGCCGCGCGCAAGGGCCGCGCGGCGGAGTTGCCCGCGGACCTGCCGGCCGCGCTGCGCGAAGCGCTGCGCGCGGCCGGCATCGAGCAGCTGCACGGCCACCAGCGAGCGGCCTACGACGCCCTGCGGGCCGGCGAGAACGTGGTCATCAGCACCGGCACCGCCAGCGGCAAGAGCCTCTGCTATCAGATGGCCGTCCTCGACGGGTACGCGCGCGACCCGCAGAGCCGCGCGCTCCTCCTCTTCCCCACCAAGGCGCTGGCCCAGGACCAGGCGCGCAAGCTGGGCGCGCTCAGGATGGGCGCGCCCGGGCTCAAGCCCGCGGTGCCGGCGATCTATGACGGCGACACGCCGCAGGATTCGCGCGCCCTGCTGCGGCGCACGGCCACGGTCCTGCTCAGCAACCCAGACATGCTGCACGTCGGCATCCTCCCCAGCCACGAGCGCTGGGCCGAGTACCTCCACCACCTGCGCTTCGTGGTGCTCGACGAGGCGCACGTGTACCGCGGCGTGTTCGGCAGCCACGTGGCGCAGGTCGTCCGCCGCTTGCGCAGGATCTGCGCCCAATACGGCGCCGGCCCGCAGTTCGTGCTCACCTCGGCCACCATCGCCAACCCGCAGGCGTTCGCCGAGAAGCTCGTCGGTCTGCCCTTCACGGTCGTGGACGAGGACCAGGCGCCGCGGCCGGAGCGCACCGTGGTGTTCTGGAACCCGCCGCTCGTGGACCCGGCGCGCGGGGAGCGGCGCAGCGCGCTCGCCGAAGCCAGCTACGTGACCGCCGAGAGCGTGCTCGCCGGGGCCCGCGTCATCGCCTTCGCGCCCACGCGCAAGGCGGCGGAGCTGGTGTTCGGGCACGTGCGCCGCCGCCTCGAAGATCGCGATCCGGGCGGCGCGGCGGCGCGCGTGCAACCTTACCGCGCCGGCTACACGCCGCAGCAGCGCCGCGACATCGAGCGCCGGCTGTTCGCCCACGAGCTCGACGCGGTGATCGCCACGCAGGCGCTGGAGCTGGGCATCGATGTGGGCACACTCGACGTGTCGTTGGTCACCGGTTTTCCCGGCACGGTCACGAGCCTGCGGCAGCGCTGGGGGCGGGCCGGACGGACCGGCCACGGCTGGGCCGTGCTGGTCGCCGGCCAGGACGCTCTTGACCAGTACTTCATGCGCGAGCCCGAACGCCTCCTGAGCCGCGGCGTCGAGGAGGCGATCATCGACCTGCACAACCCGCACATCTCGGCGCGGCACCTCGAGGCGGCCGCCTACGAGCGGCCCATC
>JADGPQ010000245.1 GCA_017882325.1 Thermoleophilia bacterium | reverse complement strand
TGTTTTGAGCCCCTAGAGTCTCGAAACTAGTCAGAGGGCGACACACCGTCATGCGACGGGATCGAGTGTGACGCGGCGAGGGTCGACGTCGCCCCAAACCATGTCCCTAAGGGGGAGAATGAAGAAGACGATCACCATCTCCACACTGGCCGCAGTCGTGGTCGCGGGCGCCGTGATGCTGGTCGCGGGAGTCACCGCGCCGCGCACGAACGCCACGGCGAGCCTCTGCCACTCCTCGACTTTGTCGATCAGCGCACCGGCGTCCGTGCTCGCCGGCAAGACCATCAAGGTCACCGGCTCTGAGCCGCAGACCCCGGCGCACACCGTGAAGGCGACTCTCCAAAGCCGGCGCTCCACGTCGACGAAGTGGATCAACGGATCGTACGTCAATCTCACTGCTGGCAGCTACGCGCTGAAGTGGAAGGCCCCCGCCAGAAAGGGCAAGTACAAGATCCGCGTCCGCGTCACGCACTCGGGCGCGTCGCACACCTCCGCCGTCAAGACCGTCACTGTGAAGTAGATAGATCGACGCGTCTTCTGCGCAACGATCGATCCGGCGCCGGGCCGGCCGCCTGAGGGCGACCGGCCCGGCGCGCTTTGGTCTCGCAACGCTTCCTGGGCGATGGGCGGCCGCTCTCCGTCCGCGGCGCATCGCCGTCCTGTCCCATGGCGGACGCCGACTCGGGCCAAACGGATACCGGCAGGGCGTTGCCCTGCCTCGGGCTTAACCCCTAGAATCCTGCTGTAAGGAGCACCAGCGCCGCGTAGGGCAGCCACTCCGGCCGCGGCGCCGTGGGGAGGGGAAGCGTGAACGGCCCGGGAGCCGTCATCCGCATTCTGCTGGTCGACGACCACGCCATCGAGCGTCAGGGCGTGCGCGCTCTGCTCGACGCCCAGCCAGACATGACCGTCGTGGGCGAAGCGCCCGACGGTCTCGAGGCGCTCCCCCTCGTCGGCTCCACCTCGCCTGACGTCATCGTCACCGAGACGATCATGCCGCGCATGAACGGGCTCGAGCTCACCGGCCAGGTCCTGCGACGCTACCCGCAGCTCAAGGTCCTGGCCCTCACTCGCAACGACCGCAAAGACTGCGTGCTGCGGCTCGTACAGGCCGGGGCCACCGGCTATCTGCTCAAGACGGTGACCATCGCCGAGCTGGTCGCCGCCGTGCGCGCCGTCGTCGGCGGCACCCAGGTGCTCCAGCCCGTCGCCCTCGAGGCGGTGCTGCACGACTACCTGCAGCGCGTGCACGACCCCGCCGCGCGCAGACCTGCCGACGAGCTCACGGCTCGCGAGCGCGAGGTCCTCAAGCTCATCGCCGAGGGCAACAGCAACCAGGACATCGCCGAATTGCTTTGCCTCAGCCGCAAGACCGTGGAGACGCATCGCGGCAACATCATGGAGAAGCTGAACCTGCACAAGGTCACCGACCTCGTGAAGTACGCGATCCGGGAGGGTCTGACCGGCCTCGAGTGAGGCGCGGCTCGCCTCCGCGGCGTGCTGGCCATCTTGGCCCGGCGCCGAGTCGCATCCCTGCGACAACTGGGACTGTGGTCTAGCACTTTTTGTACAGAAGGGGAGAGGCCGCCACGCGTGCCCCGTGGTACCTTCTAACGTGTGAAAGTAGTCGCGTGGGGGAACCCCTGCGGCCGCTGTGGAGTTTTTTCCGCGGCTTTGCTATAATTTTCACAAGGGGAGCCATGTGAACGCAGCCCAGCCGTCCATGTTGGCGTCGTCTCTGGCTTCAGAGGCGTCAAGCACCCGCAGTAAGTCTTCACGCTCCGACTCCTTGGGGGATGCGGGGCTCGTGCATCGGCCAGGCAGTTGACGAACTGGAGAGGAGAATGACGGAGCTAGCCACCACATCCGAGGCTCTCGCACTTCACAAGCAGTTCTGTGAGGACGTCATGAGCATGCCCGGGGGGGAGAAGATCAAGATCTGCCAGCAGTGCGGCACGTGCACTGGCTCCTGCCCCACGAGCTACCTCATGGACTGGGGTCCTCGCGAGATCATCGCCGCCTTCCGCGCCGGCATGATCGACCGGGTCGTCAAGAGCAACACCATCTGGCTGTGCACCTCGTGCTATTCCTGCACCGTGCGCTGCCCGGCCGGCATCAAGATCACCGATCTCATGTACGAGTTGAAGCGGCTGGCCATCAAGTACGACCTCGCGCCCAAGGACGGTAAGGCGCCGGCCATGACCAAGTACTTCGTCGACAGCGTGCACAAGCACGGCCGCAACCACGAGGTCGAGCTCATGACCAAGTTCATGCTCACCAAGGACTGGGGCCTGCCATTCAAGTTCGCCGGCACCGGTCTCAAGCTGTTCACGGCCGGGCGCCTGCCCCTGTTCGCGAAGAACATCAAGGGCAAGGACGAGCTCGACAAGATCAGCGCCTACCTCGATGCTCAGGAGGCGAAGGCCCAATGAGGTATCTGTACTATCCCGGCTGTTCCTCCGAAGCCACCGGCAAGGCCTACGACATCTCCACCCGGGCGCTGATGGGCAAGCTGGGCGTCGAGCTCGTCGAGCTCGACGACTGGAACTGCTGCGGCGCCACCAGCTACTTCAGCGTGCGCGAGCTCGATTCGTTCGCCATCGCGGCGCGCAACCTCGCCATCGCCGAGCAGCAGGGCGACGAGGACCTCTGCGTCATCTGCAACGCCTGCTACACCACGCTTGCCAAGACCAACCGCTACATGGCCGACAGCCCCGAGGTGTTCGAGGCGGTCAACGGGGCCCTGGGGGCCGTTGACCGGTCATACAGCGGGCAGAAGCCGGTACGTCACATCATGGACGTGCTCATCAACGACATAGGGCTCGAAGCCCTGGGTGAGAAGGTCACGCACCGGCTCACCGGCCTCAAGGTCGCCTGCTACTACGGCTGCCAGTACTCGCGGCCGATGGGCGCCTTCGACGACACCGAGTTTCCGGTCACCATGGACCAGTTCTTCCAGGCCCTGGGCGCCGAGACCGTCGACTTTCCCGGCAGGGTGAAGTGCTGCGGCGGCATGATGATGCTCACCAAGGAACAGGGTGCCCTGCGCCTCTGCCAGGAGCTGCTCAAGGGCGCCCAAGACGCGGGCGCCGACGTCATCGTCTGCGCGTGTCCCCTCTGCGAGATGAACGTCGAAGGCTACCAGCCGCGCGTCAACAAGACCTTTGGCACGAACTTCGACATCCCGGTCATGTACTTCACCCAGCTGGCCGGCCTGGCGTTCGGCGCCGACCCTAAGCAGCTCGCCATCGACAAACAGATCGTCTCCTGCGACCGCGTGGTCGCGGCGATCCCGGCGTGAGCGGCGAGGAGGAGACGAAGATGGCTGAAGACAAGATCGCAGTCTATATCTGCCACTGCGGCAGCAACATCGCCGGCAAGGTCGACGTCGACAAGGTCGTCGCCTGGGCCGCCGAGCAGCCCAACGTGGCCATCGCCCGCGAGTACAAGTACATGTGCTCGGACCCGGGTCAGGACCTCATCAAGGAAGATATCCAGCAGCACGGCATCAATCGCGTCGTGGTCGCAGCCTGTTCGCCGACCATGCACGAGCCCACGTTCCGCAAGGCCGCCTCGGACGCCGGCCTCAATCCCTACCTGCTCCAGATGGCCAACGTCCGCGAGCACTGTTCGTGGGTCACCGTGGACAAGGACGAGGCCACCGAGAAGGCCAAGCGCATCCTGAGCGCCCAGATCCATCGCCTGCCGTTCAACGAGGCCCTGGATCCCATCGAGGTGCCGGTCAACCCCGCCGTCCTTGTGGTTGGCGGCGGCATCGCCGGCATCGAGGCGGCGCTCAAACTCGCCGCCACCGGCAAGAAGGTCTATCTCGTCGAGAAGAACCCGTCGATCGGCGGCCACATGGCCATGTTCGACAAGACCTTCCCGACGCTCGACTGCGCCGCCTGCATCCTCACCCCGAAGATGTCGGCC
>JADGPQ010000244.1 GCA_017882325.1 Thermoleophilia bacterium | reverse complement strand
GCTTCCGCAAGAGCCCGGCGGTCGTCGGCTGACCCCAGGTCCGCGAAGAACAGCTGGAGGAGGCCGGCATCGCGCAGCTCGGTCGGTTCCAGCGAGGGCTTCGCGAGCCAGGCCTGGATCGCGCCCCGGCCGCGGTCGGTGATCGTGAACAGCCGCCGCCGCCGCCCATCGGCCTCGCGTTCTTCGGTCAGCATGCCCAGCTCGACGAGGCGCGCCGGCTCCTTGTACAGGAGGGCGTGGGGGAACGACCAGAAATGGCCGATGGTCGCCGCCACGTGGCGTTTGAGCTCGTAGGGCGTGGATGGACCTTCTCGCTCGACCAGGCCAAGCACGAGGTACGACGTCGAGGTCAAGTGGGCCGGGGGTGCCGCAGTCGTGTTGATTGACATATCATCCAGACCATACCATACTGAAACAACGGTTCCGCAGAGATGACAAAGCCAAGTAGAGAGCGTTCTCTGCCGTCCCGGAAGGACTGCACCATGGACATCGTGGCCTGGGTCGTGCTCGGCGCGATCACCGGATATGTGGTCAACATGATCGCCGGACGCCGCGAGGGCCTGATCGGGACGGTCATCCTCGGCGTGGTCGGTGGGCTGGTCGGCGGCTTTGCCTCGTCGGAGCTCTTCCACCGTGGGAATGTCAACGGCCTCAACGTCGAGAGCGTTCTCCTCGTTGTCGCCGGTGCCGTCGTCGTGCTCTTCGGCAGGCGCCTCCTCGCATCGCGGCGCACGAGCCACCTTCGCTTCCAGGCGGCCGCCCACCTCGTTCTGGAGCGGACAGGGAGGCCCAACCTGGCGAGACACGAGATGCTTTGGTCTCAGACTCATGCGATCGACGTCTGGCGGTTCAAGAGTCAAGCCCATGCTATGGGCGGCCGGCGGCACCAGCGAGAGGGCCACGACGCGGGCGCCGCTCGAGATGGCGGGCTCTGGCGCGGTCCCAGGAAGGCCCGCTCGATCGTACAGCTGCGGTACGGCGCGCCTCCCCCGCCTGACTCAGCTCTCCACGTCGTCGGACTTGTTGCGCACGGCTGAGTCCGGGCCGGCCGCAGGCCGGGAACCCTAAGCGCAGAACGACCCTCAGGAGGAACCATCCGTGGCCACCACCACCAAAGCCAAACCCGTCCGCGCCTCGAAGTCGACCGCGCGCGCTGCCGCAACGCCAACGACGAAGAAGCTCCGCCCCCTGAGCGACCGCGTGGTCATCCAGCCGAGTCCACACGAAGAGACGACGAAGAGCGGCATCGTCATCCCGGACACAGCCAAGGAGAAGCCCCAGGAGGGGAAGGTCCTGGCTGTCGGTCCGGGTCGAATCCTCGACGACGGCAAGCGCGAACAGATGGACCTCAAGCGCGGCGACAAGGTCCTGTACGCGAAGTACGCGGGCAGCGAATTCAAGCTTGACGGCGAGGACCTGCTGATCATCAGCGCCAAGGACATCCTCGCGGTGGTCGAGAGCTGACCGCAGATCAGAGCTTCGACTCCGGCACTTCCCGGCCCTGCCGGCGCGCCTTGCGCACCTCCTGAAAGGACAGACACGCCATGGCCAAGCAGCTCCTCTTTGATGAGAACGCGCGTCGAGGCCTCAAGCACGGCGTCGACCGCCTCGCCGAGGCCGTCCGCGTTACGCTCGGGCCGAAGGGCCGTAACGTCGTCCTCGACAAGAAGTACGGCTCGCCAACGATCACCAACGACGGGGTGACGATCGCCAAGGAGATCGAGCTCGAGGACCCCTTCGAGAACATGGGCGCGCAGCTGCTGAAGGAAGTTGCCACCAAGACCGACGACGTGGCCGGTGACGGCACCACGACCGCCATCGTCCTCGGCCAGGCGATCGTCGCCGAAGGCCTCCAGAACGTCAGCGCCGGGGCCAACCCGATCGCGATCAGGCTCGGGATCGAGAAGGGCGTCGAGGCGATCGTCGCCGAGCTCAAGCGCCAGTCGCGTCCGGTCGACAACCGCGAGCAGATCGCGGCGGTGGCCTCGATCAGCGCCGCCGATCCCGAGGTCGGCACGATCATCGCCGAGGTGATGGACAAGGTCGGCAAGGACGGCGTCATCACGGTCGAGGAGGGCCAGTCACTCGGCCTCGAGACCGAGTACACCGAGGGCATGCAGTTCGACCGCGGCTACCTCTCACCGTACTTCGTCACCAACGCGGACCGCATGGAAGCGGTCCTCGAGAGCCCGCTCATCCTGATCACCGACAAGAAGATCTCCAGCGTCAAGGACATGCTCCCTGCGCTCGAGATGGCGGTCGGACAGGGCAAGCCGATGCTCGTCATCGCCGAGGATGTCGACGGTGAAGCCCTCGCGACGCTCGTCGTCAACAAGCTCCGCGGCACGGTGTCGGTCCTCGCGGCGAAGGCGCCGGGCTACGGCGACCGGCGCAAGGAGACGCTGCGCGATATCGCCGTGCTGACCGGCGGCACGCTCATCAGCGAGGAGATTGGCCGCAAGCTCGACTCGGTCACAGCTGAGGACTTCGGCCAGGCCCGCCGCGTGCTGGCGACCAAGGACGACACCACGATCGTGGACGGCGCGGGCTCGCCGGAGCAGATCAAAGCCCGAATGAGCCAGATCAAGGCCCAGATCGAGGACACCACCAGCGACTACGACAAGGAGAAGCTCCAGGAGCGCCTGGCCAAGCTTGCCGGTGGTGTCGCGGTCATCAAGGTCGGCGCGGCCACCGAGGTCGAGCTCAAGGAGAAGAAGCACCGCATCGAGGACGCGCTCTCGACCACCCGTGCGGCGGTCGAAGAGGGTCTGGTCGCGGGCGGTGGCGTCGCCCTGCTCCAGGCTATCCCGGCGCTCGATCTCGTCGAACTCGTGGGCGACGAGGCCGTGGGCCTCGGCATCCTGCGCCGCGCGCTCGAAGCGCCGCTCCGCCAGATCGCCGACAACGCCGGCGCGCACGGCGAAGTCATCGTCGAGCATGTAAAGGCGTTGCCCCAGGGTCACGGCTTCGATGCCCTCAAGGGCGACTACGGCGACATGTTCGAGAAGGGCATCGTGGACGCCGTCAAAGTGACGCGATCGGCACTCCAGAACGCGGCGTCCATCGCCGCGATGGTCCTCACGACCGAGACGCTCATTACTGACCTGCCGGAGAAGAAGCAGGCCGTTCCCGCCGGCGGCGGGTATGGCGGGGACATGGACTACTAGAAGACCCGATAGCGGCCATTGTCCACCGGCGCCTCGCTCCCATCGGTAGGCAACGTCCTCGGCACTTCGAACGAGTGAGTCGGGAGATCCCGGCCCAGAGCACGGGCCCAGCGGGGCCGAGAAGGGAACCATGAACGAGACCGAAACGCACGAAACGACCATCACCACGACCACGACAGGCGCCGTCATTGCAGCCGAGGCGCCGACACCCGTAACGGCCGCCGAGGAGTCTATCCAGCCTCGTGGCAGCTTCGCATCAGGCGAGGAGACGACGCCCGAGAAGGATGCCGCGGACCGCCAGCATCGCGGCAGCTTCGCCTCAGGCGAGGAGCGGACGCCTGATCAGGATGCCGAGCAGCGCGTCCACGCAAGCGGCAGCTTCGCCGCAGGCGAAGAGACGACGCCCAAGGAGGATGCCGAGGAGCGCGTCCATCCTGGCACCTTCGCCGACACCGAGCCGGAGGCAGAGCCGACGGCCTAACCTGGCGGTCGCCGGGCCTCGCGCCGCGCATCCGCACCTGAAACCGACGGCGGCTCGATGAGAGCCGCCGTCGCTCGCTCTCTGGGTCGGCGCTATTGACAAGCCGCCCTCGGGCACGGAGGCCACGGCCGGAGATTCGATCATGTCCCGCTTCCCTTCGGTTTGGCCGTGGGCGGCACGAGTCCGCAGTCGGGCGTGGTGCAGAGTTCCAGCGCCATCTGAGCCAGCCCCTCGGCCAATGGCGTGAACCCGAGCAATCCGCCGAAGCTGCGACTCGCGACCCCCGCCGGGATCCCCCGCACGAGGACCGCGCCGCC
>JADGPQ010000243.1 GCA_017882325.1 Thermoleophilia bacterium | reverse complement strand
ATCCTCTTCGACGAGATCGAGAAGGCGCACCCGGACGTGTTCAACATCCTGCTGCAGATCCTCGAGGACGGGCGGCTCACCGATTCACAGGGCCGCACGGTCGACTTCCGCAATGCCATCCTCATCATGACCAGCAACATCGGCGCGGAGATGATCACCAAGGACACGCCGCTGGGCTTCGGACAGACCGCCATCAAGGGGATGACCTACGATGACATGAAGGGCCGCATCACCGGCGAGCTCAAGCGCGTCTTCAAGCCCGAGTTCCTCAACCGCGTGGACGAGGTCATCGTCTTCCACAAGCTCGAGCGCTCCGAGATCGGCGCCATCGTCGACCTCATGATCGCGCGTCTGCAGCAGCAGCTCGACCCCAGCGGGGTCACCCTGCAGCTCACAGACGCCGGCCGCGAGGTGCTCGTCGAGAAGGGCTTCGACCCCATGCTCGGCGCCCGCCCGCTGCGGCGCGCCATCCAGCGCTACATCGAGGACAAGCTCAGCGACGCCATGCTCGAGCGGCAGTTCCCGGAGGGCACGGTCATCCTGGTGGACGGCGAGGAGGAAGACACTGTGCTCACGGTGAACGGCGAGGTCGTCGGCGGGCGCGTCGAGCTGCCGATGGTCGGACTCGACGAACCGGTCGCCCAGGGCGTGGCTCAGGCCTCGTTGCCGTCGACGGGCGTCGACAGCCCCGACGCCGGCGGCGCGGCTGCCGGCGTCTGACGGCGGCCGTGGCGAAGCAGAAGACTGTCTTCACCTGCGGCGAGTGCGGCCGTCGCGAGGCCAAGTGGCTGGGCCACTGCCCCGACTGCGGCGCGTGGGACTCGTTCGTCGAAGAGAGGGTCATCCCGGCGGGCGGCGCCGGCTACGCCGGCAGGGCCCGCCGCAAGGCGAGTGACGGGGGCGGCGCCGCAGGCGCCGCCCCCGTGCGTTTGTCCGACGTCGTCTCGTCCGCCACGGCGCGCTTCTCCAGCGGCATCTCGGAGCTGGACCTCGTGCTCGGCGGCGGGATCGTGCCGGGCTCGCTGGTGCTGGTCGGCGGCGAGCCCGGGATCGGCAAGTCCACGCTCCTGCTGCAGGTCCTCGACCATGTCGCCGCCTCCGGCCGCCCGGTGCTGCTCGTGTGCGGCGAGGAATCGGCCGCCCAGGTCAAGATGCGCGCCGAGCGCATCTGCGACGATTCCGGCAGCATCTCCGTGCTCGCCGAGACCGAGCTGGAGTCGGTCCTCGAGAGCGTCGCCGCGGCCGCCCCCGCGCTCGTCGTGGTCGACTCCGTGCAGACCCTGTACAGCGACGCCTTCACGTCGGCGCCGGGCAGCGTGAGCCAGGTGCGCGAAGCGGCGGGACGCTTCCTTCGCCTGGCCAAGGCCACCGGCGCGTCGGTGTTCCTTGTCGGCCACGTCACCAAGGAAGGCGCGATCGCGGGTCCGCGCGTGCTCGAGCACATGGTCGACACGGTGCTGCAGTTCGAGGGCGACCGCTACCGTTTCTATCGCACGCTGCGCGCCGCGAAGAACCGCTTCGGCTCCACCAACGAGCTGGGGATCTTCGAGATGACGGCCTCCGGCCTTCAGGGCGTCGCCGATCCCTCGTCGCTGTTTCTCGGCGAATCGGGGCCGGCCGCGGGAGCGGCCGTGCACGTCGCCGTCGAGGGCAGCCGCTGTTTCGCGGTGGAGGTGCAGGCCCTCGTCAACCGTACCGAGTTGGCCATGCCACGTCGCGTGGCGGTGGGCCTCGACCGCAACCGCCTGGCCATGCTCGTCGCCGTCCTTGGTCGTCACGCCCGGCTGCCGTTGTCAAACAGCGACATTTTTGTTACAATTGCAGGAGGAATTCGCATCGATGAACCTGCGGCCGACCTCGCCGTTGCCCTCGCCATCGCCTCTGCAGAGCGCAACGTACCGCTTCCACCGAGGGTCGCAGCAATCGGGGAGATCAGCCTGACCGGCGAACTTCGTTCCTGCAGTCAGAGTGAGCGACGTGTCGCCGAAGCCGGTCGCGCCGGCTTCGAGCGCATCGTCGTACCCGCCGCCGACGCACGCCGCGTCGGCGGAATATCTGTGGGCGCGGCTGACGTGCGTGGCGTCCTCGCCTCGCTTCTCCGCGAGGGCCCGCCACCCCAGCCTGCCGCCGGGGCCACGAACGACCACAGGGGGGTTTGAGTACGTTGTATTCAGTCGGTGACAAGGTCGTCTACCCGCATCACGGTGCGGGCAAGATCATGAAGATCGAGCAGAAAGATGTGCTCGGGCAGCAGCGCGACTATCTCACGATCCAGATCTTGCACAACGACATGACGGTCATGGTCCCGGTCGAGAACGCCGATCGCGCCGGCCTGCGCAAGGTCGTCGAGTCGGACGTCGTCGACCAGGTCCTCGAAGTCCTGCGCGGCGACCCCACCAAGATGCCCAAGAACTGGAGCCGTCGCTACAAGCACAACCGCGACAAGCTCAAGACGGGCGACATCTTCGAGGTCGCCGAGGTCGTTCGCAATCTCGCCATCAGGCACGCCATCAAGGGACTCTCGACCGGCGAGAAGCAGATGTTCTCGAAGGCCAAGAAGATCCTCGCCAGCGAGCTCATGTACGCGCGTGATTTCAGCGAAGACCAGGCCAACGCCTTCCTCGAAGAGGTGCTCGAGAACATCCACGTCGATGGGCCTCCGGTTGTCGACGAGCCCCTCGAGCCCGCCACCGTCGTCTGACGCCGGCCCGGCCGGCCCGGCCGGCAAGACCAGGGGCGTGCTTGCCCCTGCGGTCCGCCTGCTTCTCGCGCTGCTCGGCGCTCTTGCCGGGTACCAGATCGCGGAGAGCCTTCGGACCTCGTCGTATGCCCCGGACCTCGGTCAGCTCGGCAGGATCGTCTGGCTGCTCGCCTTCACCGCCGCCGGATTCGCGCTCGGCTACGCCTTCGGCGTCCTGCTGTCGCGCGCCCTCAAGCGCGGCCTCGACAGCGTGGACGAGGTCATGGTACGCGCTACGGGCGCCGAGGTGGTCGTGGCCATGGGGGGCGTGGTCGTCGGCCTCGTCATCGCGACCCTCATCAGCATCGCTCTCGTGCGCATCCCGCTGGTGGGCGTCTACATCACGGTGCCGATCTACCTGCTTTCGGGCTACTTCACGGCTTATCTCGCGGCCAAGAAGCACGTCGAGATCCTCAGGCTCCTCGGACTTCGCGGCGCCTTCGACGTGCTGCCCGGGCTCACGCCCTCCAAGCTTCTCGACTCGAGCGCGATCATCGACGGCCGTGTCCTCGACATCGCCCTTACGGGGTTCATCGAGGGCGAGATCCTCGTGCCGCGCTTCGTGGTCGAAGAGCTGCAGCACCTCGCCGACTCCGCCGACGCCGAGAAACGCGTGCGGGGACGGCGCGGGCTCGACTTCGTGCGCCGCCTCCAGAGCGGCTCCGGCGCCGTGCGTATCGATGACAAGGACTACGCCGATATCGAGGCCGTCGACTCCAAGCTGGTGCGCCTCGGCCGCGACCTTGGCGCGCAGATCGTCACCACCGACTACACGCTCGAGAAGGTCGCCGAGATCCAGGGCGTCAAAGTGCTCAACGTGAATGACCTCGCCAACTCAGTGAAGCCCGCGGTGCTGCCGGGCGAGGTAATCGAAGTCAAGATCCTGCGCGAAGGACGCGAGCAGGACCAGGGCGTGGGCTATCTCGACGACGGCACCATGATCGTCGTCGAGTCGGGCGCGGCCCTGGTAGGGTCGCGCGTCAAAGCGGAAGTGACGAGCGTGCTGCAGGGCCCGTCCGGCAAGATGATCTTCACGCGGGTACTGGCCTAGCACCCGCCGGCCACTGGGGGGCGCACATGGAGGAACAGCAGACCGAAGAGCTCTGGGTCATCGTCGCCGCGGCCGGCGAAAGCCGCCGTATGGGCTTGCCTGACGGCGAGTCCAAGCAGTTCCTGCTGCTCGGCGGCGAGCCGATCCTCAACCACTCCGTGCGGCGGCTGCTCGCCATGCCGCAGGTC
>JADGPQ010000242.1 GCA_017882325.1 Thermoleophilia bacterium | reverse complement strand
GCGCGCGCAGCTCCTGCGACCTCTGCACGACCTCGATGGCCGTGATCGAAGCCCCCGCGATCATCGGCGCCAGGGTGTTCGAGAAGAGGTAGGGGCGCGAGCGCTGCCGCAGGAGCTCGACCATCTCGCGGGAGCTGCACGTGAAGCCGCCGCTCGCGCCGCCGAGCGCCTTGCCCAGCGTGCCGGTGATGATGTCGACGCGCGGGCCGACGCCGTGATGCTCCGGCGTGCCGCGCCCATGCTCGCCCAACACGCCGAGCGCGTGCGAGTCGTCGACCATGACGAGGGCGCCGTAGCGCTCGGCGAGCTCGCAGATCTCTGCGAGGGGCGCGATCACGCCGTCCATCGAGAACACGCCGTCCGTCGCGATCAGGACCGTGCGCGCGCCGCGCGCGTCTTCGAGCTTCTCCTGGAGGTCCGCCATGTCGCAGTTGCGGTAGCGATAGCGCTGCGCCTTGCAGAGGCGGATCCCGTCGATGACGCTGGCGTGGTTCAGGGCGTCGCTGATGACCGCGTCTTCCGGCCCGAGAAGCGTCTCGAAAAGGCCGCCGTTGGCGTCGAAGCAGGAGGAATAGAGGATCGCGGCCTCCATGCCGAGGAAGCTCGCGATGGTCTCCTCGAGGCGGGCGTGCAGCGTCTGCGTGCCACAGATGAAGCGCACTGACGACATGCCGTAGCCCCATTCCTCTAGTGCCCGGCCGGCGGCCGCCACCACGTCCGGATGCGACGACAGGTTGAGGTAGTTGTTGGCGCACATGTTGAGCACACGTCGCCCATCGGCGAGCTGCACCCACGCGCCCTGCGCTCCGGCGATCGGATGCTCGACCTTGAACAGGCCTTGGTCGCGTGTGTCTTGCAGCTCGCTCAGGAGCCGCTCCCTGACGACGTCGGTGATCACGTCTCTCCTCCAGGCTGGCGTTGTTCGCGGTCTTCGCCGCCGAGGGCGGCCGGCCACTCCAGGATGACCTTGCCGGAGTGGCCGGAGTGCGCGATCGCGAACGCCTCCTCGTACTCGGCGACGGGGAAGTGGTGGGTGATGACGGGAGTGACGTCGAGTCCGCTCTCGACCATCGCCGTCATCTTGTACCAGGTCTCGAACATCTCCCGTCCGTAAATGCCCGTGAGCGTGAGCCCGCCGAAGATCACGCGCTCCAGCTCGACGGGGGTCTCACCTTCCAGAAAGCCGAGCAGCCCGATGCGGCCGCCGTGGGCCATGACGGCGATCATGCTGCGCAGGGCGTCCTTGTTGCCGGACATCTCGAGGCCGACATCGAAGCCTTCCTGCATGCCGAGGGTAGTCATCGCCTCGGCCGGGCTGGCGGTGCGAACGTCAACGGCGAGCGACACGCCCATCTTCTCGGCGATGCTCAGCCGCGTCGGGTTCACGTCCGTGATCACGACGTGCCGCGCACCGGCGTGGCGCACGACGGCCGCCGCCAGGCAGCCGACCGGCCCGGCGCCGGTGATGAGCACGTCCTCGCCGACCAGGTCGAACGACAGCGCCGTGTGCACGGCGTTGCCAAGCGGGTCAAAGATGGCGAGGGTGTCGAGCGGAATCCGCTCGTCAACCGGCCAGACGTTGACCGCCGGGAGCGCCAGATACTCGGCGAACGCGCCCGGGGCGGTCGCTCCGATGCTCACGCTGTGCGCGCAGAGATGACGGCGACCGGCACGGCAGTTGCGGCAGTGGCCGCAGACGATATGCCCCTCGCCGGTGGCCAGCTCCCCGAGCTCGAGGCCGCGCACCCCGTCTCCAAGCTCGACGATCCGGCCCACGAACTCGTGGCCGGCGATCAGCGGCACGGACAGCGTCCGCTGCGCCCACTCGTCCCACTCGTAGATGTGCACGTCCGTACCACAGATGGCGGTCTTGAGCACGCGGATCACCACTTCTCCGGCGCCGGCGCTGGGGACGGGGACGCTCTCGAGCGCCAGACCGGCTCCGCGATGGTTCTTGACGAGTGCGAGCATGGACTCCACGGCGTCTCCTTTGGTCGGTCCCGGGCCTCCGCTCTCTTCTGCCCGCAACATGCGGCTCGCTCACCCGCGCCCCGTTGACTGGCACTCTCGTCACTCCGCGGGCGCGGCCCGGCCTCGCCGGCTCAGCCCGCCGTCTGAGGTGCAGGGAACACCCGCGCCAGCTCATCGAGGCGCTTCCAGTCGCGTTCCACCTGGGCGCGCAGATCGTCCAGGGCCGGCGCCACAGTGCGGAAGCGTCCCTGCCGGCGCAGGTAGTCGTCGAGCGGCGCGCCGTCGGGGCGGGCGTTGATACGGTAAGTCTCGCCGTCGAACACCTCGTACACCGGGAAGAGACCGCAGGCCACTGCGAGGCGGACGAGCTCGACGCTCTCGGCGGGATCCGTCTTCCAGCCCGCCGGGCAGGGCGACAGCATGAGCAGGAAGCGGAAGCCGTGCATACCCAGAGCCAGGCGGATCTTGCGCAGGAAGTCGTCACGGTGGGCGAGTGACAGCGTCGCCGCGTAGGGCACGCGATGCGCGGCCATGATCGCCATGATGTCCTTCTTCGACTCAACCTTGCCGCGCGGGGTCGTGCTCGTCCTGGCGCCCCGCGGCGTGGCGCCGCTGCGCTGCCCCCCGGTGTTGCCGTAGATCTCGTTGTCGTAGCAGATGTACAGGATGTCTTCGTTGCGCTCGGCGGCGGCGGAGAGCGTCGCCATGCCGATGTCGTAGGTGCCGCCGTCGCCGGCCCAGCAGATCGTTGGGTCGGTCTCCCCGTTCTGTTGTCTCACGCGGGCGATGCCAGTGGCCACGGCGGCGGAGCTGGCGAAGGTGGTTTCGATGGCCGGCACGCCGTAGGCACTGGCCGGGAAGGCCCCGGGCGTGACGGCGGCGCAGCACGCCGGAATAACCAGCGTCGGCGTCGCCTCACCGAGCGCCTCATCGAGCCACTGCAGGCCCAGCGACATCGCGCAGCCGGGGCAGTTCGTGCTGTCCGGGCGAAGGAGGTGAGGACGGAGCGACGTGCCGGGCGCTGGCAGCGAGGTCGCCATGGTCAGTCCACCTCCTGCGGGAAGAAGACCGGCGCCTCTGCGCGTTCGCGGCCGGTGAGGTCGTCGAGGACCCGCTCGATGAGCGGCGGGTCGACCTCGCCGCCCCCGAGCCCGACGATGTAACCCTGCAGCAGAACGTCGGGCCGCTCCCTCAGGCTGGTCGCGATCTCGTTCCACATGATGCCGCCAGACCCCGGCGAGTGGTCGCGATCGAGCACGGCCACGCGCCGTGCGCCGCCGATCGTCTGAGCGAGCTCGTCCCTGAGGAACGGGCGGAGGAGCTTGAGCTGCACGAGCCCGATCTTCTCGCCGGCGCTGCGGCGCGCTTCCACGACACTGCGCAGCGTGCTCACCGTGGTGCCCGCGGCGATGAGCACCGTGTCGGCGTCGGCGGTGAGCTCCGCCTCGAAGGCGTCGCGCGGCCTGCGGTCGAAGACGCGCGCGAACTCTGCGCTGGCCTCGTCGAGCACTTCGGGCACCCGTTTCATCGCGGCCTGGATCTCCTCGCGGTGACGCTGCGTCTCGCGCGGACTCATCATCTGTCCAAAGGTGCGCGGGCGGTCGGCCCGCGCCTGCAGCGCCAGGTCGAGCGGGGGCAGGTATTCGTCCACGAGGTCCTGCGACGGGAGGTCGACCACCATGCTGGTGTGCGAGAGGAGGAAGCCGTCCTGTGTCACCATCACGGGGAGCAGCACGCGCGGGTCCTCGGCGACGCGAAAGGCGAGCAGGATGGTGTCCACCAGGTCCTGATGCGAGTCGCAGTAGAGCTGCAGCCAGGGCGCGTCGCGCAGGGCGAGGCTGTCGCCGTGATCGGCCCAGATGTTCCAGGGCGGACCGATCGTGCGCTTGGACACCGCCATGACGATGGGCAGGCGTGCTAGTCCGGCGGCGACGACGTTCTCCGTCATGTACAGAAGTCCGTTGGAGGAACTGGCGGTGAAGGAGCGCGCTCCCGCGAGCGAGGCGCCG
>JADGPQ010000241.1 GCA_017882325.1 Thermoleophilia bacterium | reverse complement strand
CGTCGAGCGCGTCGTAGTACGCGCGCAACTCCGGCATAGAAAGTGCCTCGGCCCGGTGCACGGGGGCGGGCTTGCCGGCCGCGCCCTTGACGGTGCACGGGTTCGACTCGACGAGCCGCTCGGTCACAGCCTCCGACATGACGGATCGCAGCAAGTTGTAGGCGTTGGCTGTTTGGGTCGGGTGCTTGTGCGCGCTGGAGGCGCGGTGCCAGTCGCGGACGTGTCGCTCCGTGATCGTGCGGAGGTCCTTGTCCTTCAGCGGCTTGAGCTCGCTGTCGACGAGGGTGCGGTAGAGGTGTGCAGTTGACGCCTTCAACGGGTGGATGGGGCGGTTCTCGCGGGCTGTGATCACCGCCTCGGCGTAGGCGGCAAGGGTGTATCTCGCGGCGGGGTCGGCGGCCGGGTCGTCGTCGTCGGGATCCCAGATACCCAGGGTGATCTTTCGCAGGTTCGACTCCAGCCACGCCTCGGCCGCGCCCAGGGTGGGGAACGTCCCCACGGCACGGTGCAGCTGCCCGTCAGGGCCGACGTAGCGGGCGCGGTAGCGGACCGGCTTGCCGGGGATGGTGGAGGGTCGCCTCTCGACCTGTCCGAACTTGCGGCGGACCACAGGTTTTTAACCTGCCCGGGCTGTTGCATCCGTGCTTGTCAGAGCGGGATGGAACCCTGCGGACGAGCGCTTTGGGTGTAACTCCGGGAGTTCGAGGCGACCCGCCGATCTTGGAACGCCGATGCTCCGAAGTTTACCGTGGCCGCCCTCCAACGTGTGGCGGCGGTGACGTCCACGGCCTTCTAGTCCGCGGCTCGGAGGTTCGAGTCCTTCCGGGGGCGCGATTGTGATGAATCGAGACATGTGTCTCTGATCAACGCGAACGGAGGAACCCTCGTGTCTGTTCACAGTACCGACCCCCCGCTGGCGTGGGTTCAGGTCGGGACCGATGCCGCGGTGGTCGCTGACCATCACGTGACGATCCGATCGACTCTGTCCGACGGGGGAGGTGCAGCTGTCCCGATTCCATGTGCCACCCACGATCGCTGGCTTGTCTCGCCTAGGCGAACGACTCTCCTGTTTCCCGGGTGTGGTCGCTGTCGCGGAACCGACGTCGATGACCTGGCTGGGCCTGCACGTCGCGCTGCAACGCGCCGGCTGTGACCTGTCCCTGGTCGGGACCGGCACGCGGCCAGGCTGCGCGGAGCGATCTCAGGCAAGCGCAAGTCCGACGTCATCGCCGCCGACGTGTTGCGCTGGCCTCGGATGTCTTCGAGCTGTCCCCGCTGGATCCGCCCCATGCGGCACAGCTCGGCCTGGTAGCCGTCGGACAGCGACTTGAGCCGGATCGTGCGGTAGTTGAGTTGACGGCCCTCCCCCGGGCTCCTAGGCTCGATAAGGGGAATACGCTTTCCACAGCGCGTGTGAGGTCAAAGGAGACAACGATGAAGCGAAGAATTCTGGGTGCGCTCGCAGCATCCGCATTGCTGGCTACGAGTCTCGTGGCGTGCAGCTCGGGCGTGAAGGGATAGGGCGTTGGCAGCAGAAGCGGCAGGAGCAGGCGCGGGAGCAGACACGAACGGCCGAAGGCCGACGGTGGCCTTCGCCATGCGGTCGGATGAGCTGCTGGCAGAGCTGTTGCCGGCATCCGTTCTCGCCGAGCTGGAGAACACGGCGGAGCTGCTGAGCTGGCACGCGCTGACGGAGTTCACCAGCCCGGAGGCCAGGCGCGTGCTGCGCGAGACGGATGTGCTCATCACCGGCTGGGGCTGCCCGGTCATCGACGCCGCGGTGCTGGCGGGCGCGCCGCGGCTGCGTCTGGTCGCGCACGCGGCCGGCACCGTGAAGGGGCACGTGAGCCGCGCGGTGTGGGAGCGGGGAGTGCAGGTCACGACCGCCGCGCAGGCGAACGCCGGGCCCGTCGCCGACTACACGCTCGCGTTCATCCTGCTCGCCGGCAAGCGGGCGTTCGCCGCGGCCGCGCAGCTCGCCACGGCACAAGGAGACTTCCGCAAGTCAAGCCTGCCCGCTGACGTGGGTAATTACGGCACGACGATCGGCATCATCGGCGCCTCCAGGGTGGGCCGGCTGGTGCTCGAACGGTTGCGGCCCTTCAAGTTCGACGTGCTGCTGGCCACGCCGGAACTCACGCGGCAGCAGGCGGCGGAACTCGGCACCACCCTGGTGCCCCTCGACGAGCTGATGAGCAGGAGTGCGGTCGTCTCCCTGCACGCACCCGTGCTTGAGGGGACCAGGGGAATGATCGGGCGGGCGCAGCTGGCGGCCATGCCGAACGGCGCGACGTTCATCAACACCGCGCGGGGAGCGCTCGTCGACCACGACGCGCTGCGTGAGGAGACCACGAGCGGGCGCATCAGCGCCATCCTCGACGTGACCGACCCGGAGCCGTTGCCGACCGGGGACCCGCTGTACGACCTGCCGAACGTGATCCTCACCCCCCACATCGCCGGCTCGATGGGCAACGAACTCTCGGAGATGGGCGAGTATGCGGTGCGCGAGGTGCAACGATTCGCCGCTGGCGAACCCCTCGCCTACCCGGTGACAATCACAGACTTGGAGACGGCCGCATGACCTTCCTTACCGTATCGACACTCGGCGCACCGGGCGCCAGCCTGCAGACGGTGCTGTCGTGGCTGCAGACAGCCGGAGTCTCCGGACTCGAGCTTCGGCTCAGCCCGAACGAGATTGTGCACCCCGCCATGACCGCCAGGCAGCAGGCGGATGTCGCGGCGGCGATCTCGGATGCCGGCGTCACGGTGACGGGAATCGCGAGTTACGTGCAGGTGGCGAGCGCCGCCAACGACGAAATGGTCATCGGCGCACTCGCCTCGGCGATGAACCTCGCGGCCGCCCTCGGCGCGCCCATGGTGCGCGTGTTTCCCGGCGCCCCCGTGCACGCATCCGCCTATTCGGAGAAGCCGAGACTGCTGGAGCCGGCCGAGGAGGTGGCCGAGCGAGCCGCACGGCGACTGGATGCGGTGGCCCACCTGGCCGAGGACCTCGGCGTGTACCCGGCGCTGGAGACGCACGACTCACATCCGCAGGGCGCCGACATCGCAGGGATCCTGGAACGGGTTGATGCTCCGGTCGGCGCGGTCTGGGACCTCATGCATCCCTGGCGCACCGGCGAGAGTCTCGACGAGAGCTGGCGACGGTTGTCGCCGTGGCTCGGCCGCGGCGCCGTGCAGGTCAAAGACGCGAACCTGCCCGCCGATGCGACGCCCGTGCCCATCGGCGACGGCACGCTTCCGGTCGACGAATTCGCCGGTCTGCTCACCGCCAACGGCTACGACGGCCCGATCTGCCTCGAGTGGGAGAAGAAGTGGCACCCGGCGGCGGCGGACCTGCCGGTGGCTCTCGCCTCGACGACGGCCTGGTTCGATCGTCATTGGCAGCCGGATCCTTCGCAGCGCCAGGAACGCACCGCGTGAGCGACGACCCTGACCTCGCGCTCGACTACTCGCCGTGGCTGTACTGGTCGGGCGCGCCGGCGTCCGCCCGGGAGGCGCAACTCGTGCGCCACCGCGAGCTGGCCGAACGCGCCGACGTGAGGCTCGGGTGAGGAGTGCTACCTGTCTCCGCTCGCGTCGATCGAGCCGCGGGTGTTCCGACTGGGCGACAAATCGTATGTCGCCGCGCACGCCTACATCACGGGCACGATCAGCGCGGGGGACAACTGCACGTTCAACGTCCTCAGCGTCGTGCGGGGCACGGTGAGCATGGGAGACGGCGTGCGAATCGGCGCCCACACGTCGATTCTCGGGTTCAACCATTCCATCGCACCCGACCTGCCGGTCTTCCAGCAGCCGCTGTCAGCCACGGGGATCATCATCGGTGATGACGTCTGGATCGGCTCGAACGCGGTCGTGCTCGACGGCGTCTCGATCGGCGAGCACAGCGTCGTCGGCGCCGGCGCGGTGGTCACGAAGGATGTTGCGCCGTGGTCGGTCGTCGCAGGCAACCCGGCCAGACGCATCCGTG
>JADGPQ010000240.1 GCA_017882325.1 Thermoleophilia bacterium | reverse complement strand
AACCGTGCTTGACGTGCGGCTTGCCGTCCGGGTCACGTACGACCTCGGCGGCGTCGCTGAGCTGCACGATCAGGTCCTTCTGCAGCTCCGCGAGCTTGAGGCCGAAGCGGTCGGCCTCCATCTCGTTCTCGAAGCCGAGTACCATCAGTTCACTCATCTGCGCTCCCTTTCTTGCTGGTCATACGGACAGTGTTCGGGCCGCTGCTGCAGCGGCCAGACGTCTTCTCCAGGCGTCATGCCCCGCGAGCGGGCGGACGAATCCCTGGACCGCGGCTTCAGGCGATGCCGGCCACATGGCCGCCACCATTACCGCTCGGTCACTCTACCAGATGCCGCCCCCCCGGGATAAGATACGCCAGCGTTTGGTTACCTCGCGGTAACCTGGGGGCCGGCGCTCAGATCTGCGTCGAAAGGGGAGAAATGATCCGTGCGTGTGGAGCGATTCCGCGGCGACCGTCCAGCGGCGGCGTGGATGAAGTCCTCGCAAGCCCCGACCTCACCGACATCGCCATCTTCCTGAGAGGAGCCTGACCATGGGTTGCTGCCTGCTCGCCGCCGTGGGGAGTTTCTTCCCCCGGATCGCACTGCTGTTGATGTGGATCTTCACGAACTACGTCGACCGGGCCTTCTCGGGCTTTCTGCTGCCGTTGGTCGGCCTCATCTTCCTGCCCTTCACCACCATCATGTTCTGCCTCGTGTATAGCCCCGCCGCCGGGGGCGTGGTGGGCGCCAACTGGATCTGGGTGGCGCTTGGCCTGCTCCTCGACATCATGTCGTACAGCAGCGGTGGGTACGGGCGGCGCCAGCGCTCGAGCGCGACGGCAGACTGAAGCGGGGTAGACACCACGAGGGAGCGTAGATCATCGCCGGCGTCGCGGCACTGACCAGCCGGGAGTACTCCAGCTGAGCCCTTGAGGCGCAAAAGGGCGGCCCCCGCGCCGGGAGGCCGCCCTTTTGCGTTGCCGCCGGGGATTGCCCCGGGCCTTCAGATCGAACGCTGGTACACGCGGAAGGCCCGCGTGGCCAGCCACGTACAGACCACCGTGAAGACGACCAGATAACCCATGCGGCTGAAAACGATGCCCCAGTCGCCGTTGGCGGCGAGGGCCGCGCGCCCGGCCTGCACGGCCCAGTTCACCGGGTTGTACTGCGCCACGTCCTGCATCCACTGCGGCATCAGCGCCTGCGCCATGAACACCGATGAAAGGAAGGTCATGGGCAGCAGCACGAAGTTGGAGACGGCGATCATCGTCTCTTCCCTCCGCGAGAGCAGCGCCACGCCGTTCGATAGCGCTCCGATGGCCGTGCCCAGCAGCACGGCGCACACCGTGAGCGCGGTCAGGCCGGCGATACCGCCGGGGTAGGTGGCGCCGATCGCCAGACCGAGGACGATGATGATCACGGCCTGGATCACGCCCACCATGGCGCCCTGGATGAGGCGCCCGGCGATCAGCGAGCCGCGGCTGGCCGGCGAGACCAGGAAGCGGTCCACGACCCCGCGGTCGAGGTCGTCGATCAGACCCATGCCGCTCCAACCGGCTGAGAAGAGGCAGGTCATGACGACGATGCCCGGCGTGAGGAAATCGATGTACGAGCTCGCGCCGAAGCCCGGGATCTCGACTATCCTGCGAAACAGGGCGCCGTACAGCAGTAACCACACCACCGGCTGGATCAACGAGATGGCGATCCACGCCGGCTGGCGAAAGAGGTTGCGCAGGTGGCGCACGGTCATGAACCAGCTGTCTGCGAGCGCGTTGTTCATCGTTTCACCTCCGCGTCGTCCTCGCAGAACGCCTTGCCGGCGTAGCGCAGGTAGACATCGTCGAGTGACGGACGCGACACGCCGACCGAAGCGACCGCCACGCCGGCGCTCTCCAGAGCGGCGAGCACCGTGGGGACCATGTGCGCGCCGCTCTCGGCGCGCGCGCGCAGCGTGCGGGCCTCCACGGCGACGTCGTGCAGGTCGGCGATGTGCGCGAGGACGCGCGTGACCTCGCCGTCGTGGGGCTGTTCCTCGAGCTCGACGACGATGGCGTCGCCGCGCAGCTCGGCCTTGAGCTCGTCCGGCGCGCCCTCCGCAACCACACGGCCCTGGTCGACGATCGCCAGGCGGCGTGCCAGGCGATCGGCCTCGTCCAGGTAGTGCGTCGTAAGGAGGATGGTGAGGCCTTCCTCGCCGGACAGGCGCGCGATCTCGGACCACATGTCCACGCGCGCCTCCGGGTCCAGGCCGGTGGTCGGTTCGTCGAGGAACAGCACCTGCGGTCGGTGCATGAGGCCCACGGCCACGTCGAGCTTGCGCTGCATGCCGCCCGAGTACGTGCGCACGGTGCGGTCGGCCGCCGCATCGAGGCCGAAACGCTCGAGCAGCTCCTGGGCGCGGCCCTTCAGCTCACGGCCGCGCATGCCGTACACCCGCCCCTGCAGCATCAGGTTCTCTCGTCCCGTAGCCGCGGGATCGAGCCCCGACTTCTGCGCCACGCAACCGATCGCGAGCCGCACCTTGGCGGCCTCTCGCACCACGTCGTACCCGGCCACACGCGCCTCGCCCGCATTGGGGCGCGAAAGCGTCGTCAGTATCTTCACCGTCGTCGACTTACCGGCGCCGTTCGGCCCGAGCAGCCCGAACACCGTGCCGGTCTCGGCGACGAGGCTCACACCGTCGAGGGCGCGCACGTCGCCACGATAGGTCTTCACCAGCCCCCTGGCTTCGATCGCATTGTCCATAGCTTCCGTCCCTTCGTACCGCTCGGCGCCGCCTTGCCGGGACGCCGTCATCATTGGAGCGAGCAGAGTGTACTCGTCGGATTGTTCGATTGTCAAATTATATTTCTGTGGTACCATATCTGACATGGGCGAAACCGCGGAGCGATCCGCGGACCTTACGGGAGTATTCCCGCCGACCGACGGGAGGAGAGATGAAGAAAGACGAAGAGCAGCGCTCTGCGCTCATCGATGAAGTGAGCGTCGAGCTCGTCGAGCTCCGCCGCTCCGGCGACCAGCTCGACGAGGCGGTCGCCGGTCAGTTCGGCCTGAATCGGACCGACCTCCGTTGCCTCGGCATCCTCTACCGGCGCGGACGCATCACGGCCGGCGAGCTGGCAGAAGAGAGCGGTCTCACGCCTGGGGCGATCACCACGGTGCTCGACCGCCTCGAGCGCGGCGGCTACGCCAATCGAGTCGCCGATCCGGCCGACCGCCGCCGTGTGCTGGTCGTCTCGACGGTCGCGACCCGCGAGATCGGGGCTCGAGCTCACGGCGAAGTCGAGCTCGCCGCGCGTCAAGAACTGGAGGGGCGTTCAGCGACGCAGCTCACCGTCATCCGCGACTTCCTTCGGCGGACGCGGGAGGTGTACGAGGGCCAGGTAGCGGCGATCACCGCCGAGGCTGCTCCCGGGGCGGGGGCGGCCGGTGCGGAGGGCGCGGCCGACGAGTGCCAGAGCAGCGCCCCGCTCGCCGGCGTCACCGCCGGCCGGCTCGAGTTCACCAAAGGGGCGTCCAAGATCACGCTCGGCGCCGACTCCTCGCTGACAGACCTGTACCGGGCCGCCTTCGAGGGCCCGGTCCCCGAGATCCGCGTCGATGGCGGCACGGTGACGGTGCAGCAGCGGCGGCGATTCCGCCCCTTCGATTGGCGCGCCCAGTCGGCCGACTTCACGCTCAGCACGGCCGTGCCGTGGGAGATCGTGCTGCGCGGCGGCATGTGGAAGCTCTCCGCCGACCTGCGCGGCCTCCAGGTCACCGGTCTGCACGTGAGCGGCGGCGCCAGCAACATCGAGGTCACGCTGCCGGCGCCGGTCGGCACCGTTCCGGTACGCATCGCGGGCGGCGCCAGCAAGGTCAAGGTGCGCCGCCCCAAAAACACGGATGCTCGCGCCGAGGTGAGCGGCGGCGCCAGCCAGCTGCAGTTCGACGACCAGCGCCTCGGCGCCGTGGGCGGCCGCAATGTCCTCGGCACGCCGGGGTATTCCGAGGCCACGGATCGCTACGAGATCCGCTTCACCGGCGGCGCCAGCCAAGTCAC
>JADGPQ010000071.1 GCA_017882325.1 Thermoleophilia bacterium | reverse complement strand
CTGCCGCCGGCCGAGCTGGCCGCGCATCCCACCGATGGCGATGCCCGCGCCGAGCTCTACCTCATGTGTGACGACATCGAGGCGACCGTCGCGGGGCTTTCCGAGAAGGGCGCGCTGTTCACCGGCCCGATCAGCGATGAGAGCTGGGGCCGCCTCACCTACATCCGCCTCCCGGGCGGCGGCAGAATGGGACTCTACGAACCCCGGCATACGACCGCGTTGGGGCTGGGCGCGTCTCCGTCCGCGTGACGAGCGCCTCGAGCGGGGGCATCGCATTCGCTCTCGCGAGAGCCTAGACTTCGGTCTGGTGCCGGCAGACCGAGCCGATCTCACCGGCGTCCCGGCACACGGCATACACCCAGGCAGGTGTCCGAAGTGACGAGACCATCAGCAGTTCGCCCGGACTGGCGAGACGCCGATGATGTGCGCAGAGCTCTCGTCGAGAGCTCCACGGATGCGATTCTCGCAGCAGATCTCGAGGGCAGCATCGCGATGGCGAATGGACGCAGCGCTGAGCTCTTCGGTTTCGCAGCGCCGGACGAGATGCTCGGTCTCAGCTTGTCGGGCCTCCTGCCGGACGCAGACGGCGAGTCCGTGACGGCGGGGACGGCTCGCCTCCCGGTGGAAGTGCACACATCCACAGTGTGCGGCTCGGCCGGCCGACAGGGACGCTCTGCGTGATCCGCGACGTCTCAGAGCTCGAACGCCTCAGGGGCGAGCATCAGGCCATCTTCGAAGCGACAGGCGACGGCATGGTCGTCTACACCATGGACGGCACCATCGTCGCCGCCAATCCGGCCTTCTGTGAGATGAACGGCTACGCCTGCGAGGAACTGGTGGGGCGGAACGTCTCCCTGCTCGTGCACCCCGACAAACACGATCTGCTGCGCGAGCTGATCCAGACCATCGCCAGCGGGGGGGCCTTGCGCGCGCGGGCCATCAACGTGCGCAAGGACGGCAGCACCTTCCCCGTGGAGGTCCACGGGACCGTCTTCGAAGACGAGAGCGGGCCGCTCATCCTCGGGGTCGCCCGCGACGTGACCGAGCAGGTCCAGGCCGTTGAGCTCCTGGAGCAGCGCGTGGCGGAGCGCACCTCCGAGCTCTTCACATTGCTCGATGTCGCCCACAACGTCGCCTCCGTCCTGGAACTCGAGCCGCTCTTGAAGGTCGTCCTCGATCAGCTCAGGAGTGTGCTCGACTGCCGCAGGGTGATCCTCTTCAGGATCGAGAGGGATCACATGGTGGTGCGCGCCGTCGCCGCAGAAGACCGCCCCATCATCCTCGCGCCCGAGTCCCCCGACGCTGATGCGACGATGCCTCCGCTGGCGATCCCGCTCGACAGTCTCGGCGCCGTCTGGGATGTGTTGCGGTCCGGAGAAGCTGGCATCGTGGCCGACATTCAGGGCGACGATCCGCTGGCCCGCGACTATCGCGCAGCCGTCGCCAAGTACGGACTCTCCTACCAGGGGGAGCGCTCCTGGATGATGGTTCCCATGGTGATGCGCGGTCGCACCGTGGGCGTGATACTCGTCTTTCACGATCAGCCGAACGTGTACACGGCAGACCATGCCCGCCTGGTGCGAGCCGTGGCCGACCAGGCGGCCGTG
Organism: Thermoleophilia bacterium; assembly: GCA_017882325.1. Classification (GTDB taxonomy): domain Bacteria; phylum Actinomycetota; class Thermoleophilia; order UBA2241; family UBA2241; genus CAIXSE01. The sequence continues at coordinate 11,171 of JADGPQ010000071.1, read as the reverse complement.
GCCATCGAGAACGCCAGGCTGTACGAACAGGCGCAGCAGACCGCCGTGCTCGAGGAGCGTCAGCGCCTGGCCCGCGAGCTGCATGACGCCCTCACCCAGACGCTGTTCTCGGCAAGCCTGATCGCTGAGGTGCTGCCGCGGCTGTTGGAGCGCGATCCTGAGGCTGGCATGCGGCGGCTGGAGGACGTGCGTGCTCTCACTCGCGGGGCCTTGGCCGAGATGCGCACCCTGCTGCTCGAGCTGCGCCCAGCGGCTATAGTGCAGGCCGATCTGGGCGACCTGCTGCGCCAGCTCGCGGAGATCCTCACAGGTCGCTCGCGCCTACCCGTTGACGTCAAGGTGGAAGGTGAGGGTGAACTGCTGCCCGACGTCCAGCTCGCGCTCTATCGGGTCGCTCAGGAGGCGTTGCACAACATCGAGAAACACGCCAAGGCGTCGCGAGTTGAGGTCCGTCTGGTTCGCAGCGCCGAGGCTGCCGAGTTGCGTGTCGCGGACGACGGCTGCGGCTTCGATCTCGCGGCCATAGGCGACGCGCACCTCGCGCACTTCGGCATGAGCATCATGCGCGATCGCGCCGAGGCTGTTGGGGGCAACGTTCGCTGTACGTAGCGCGCGGGGCAGCGGTGCCGAGGTCCTGATGAGCTGGAGCAACGTTCAGGGAGGACGAGATGAGTGACGAGCGCCCCATCCAAGTGCTGCTGGTCGACGACCATCGCATGGTGCGGGAGGGGCTGGCAGTGTTTCTACAGGTTGCCGACGACCTCGAGCTGGCCGGCGAGGCTGAAGACGGCGCCGAGGCCGTTGAGTTGTGCGCGCGCCTGCAGCCCGACGTCGTGCTCATGGACCTCAAGATGCCGCGCATGGACGGTGCCACGGCCACCCGCCTGATCACCGAGCGTTTCCCGGGCATTCGCGTGATCGCCCTGACGAGCTTCCAGGAAGAGGGCCTCGTCGAACGCGCCCTGCAAGCAGGCGCCATCAGCTACCTGCTCAAGAACGTCACGGCGGAGGCACTCGGTGAAGCGATTCGCTCGGCGGCGGCCGGCCGGGCCACGCTTGCCCCCGAGGCTGCTCAGGACCTTGTGCGCAGCGCGACGAAGGGACCGCAGCCGGGCAGCGACCTGACTCCCAGAGAGCGCGAGGTCCTCGGGCTGATGGTGCGCGGGTCGAGCAACAAAGAGATAGCGCAGGCCCTGGTCGTGAGTCAGTCGACCGCCAAGTTCCACGTCAGCAGGATCCTCGCGAAGCTGGGCGCCAGCGGTCGCACCGAGGCCGTGACCATCGCGCTTCACCATGGCCTGGTCAGCTGACCAGGCGCAAGACTATTCACCCCGGCAGCCTGAAGTCTGCCCTTCTGGGGGGCGCGTCGAAGGGTCCACGGCTCTACGCTTACGCATAGACAGGCTCACGGCGAGCATAGCGCGAAGAGCCCACTTGAAGGGAGCGCGGCATGCGGATCTTCAGGGTCGGGAGGATCATCGGCCTCATCATCTGAGTGGGCATCGTGGTCGCCGTGTGCGACCGGGTGTTCCACTTGAGTGCGTCGCTCATCTGGACGATCGTCGTCCTTGTCGTGTTGGGCACAGTCATGGGATGGGTGCGTGACGGCGCATCCCGCGCCGCGCGTGCGAGGCCGAAGGCTTGAGGGCGGAGGAGCGAGGACCATGTCCATACTCGTCGCGTACGCCAGTAAACACGGAGCCACTGAGGGGATCGCCGAGCGCATCGGTGAGCGGCTGCGGGCGGCCGGCCTGGAGGTCGAGGTGCGACCAGCGAGAGCCGTCCGCGACCTGGCCGCCTATGACGCTTTCGTCGTGGGCAGCGCCGTCTACATGTTCCATTGGATGAAAGAGGCGGCGCGCTTCCTGCGGCGCAATCAAGCCGTTCTGGCCGAGCAGCCGGTGTGGCTGTTCAGCAGCGGCCCGCTAGGTACCGAGGCTGAAGATCCCCAAGGCCACGACCTTCTCGCGGTCTCCGCCCCCAAGGAGATCGCTGAGCTTGAGGAGGCCGTCATCGCCCGCGGCCATCGTGTCTTCTTCGGCGCCTTTCATCGGGGCAAGCCGTCGGGGTTCGGTGAGCGTATGGTGGCGATCATGCCGGCCGCCCGCGCCACGTTCCCCGAAGGAGACTTCCGCGATTGGGACGACATCGGAAACTGGGCTGAGAGCATCGCCCACGAGCTAAGCGAGGACTGAAGGATGAAGATTCTCGTATTCGGCGCCGGCGTCATTGGGACCCTCTACGGGTGGGCGTTCGAAGGCGCCGGCCACTCGGTCTCGCTCCTCGTGCGCCCGGGTCATGAAGACCGCTGGACGAACGGCATCAACCTGCAGATCCTGGACGCTCGCGGCGGAAAGGAGCAGGAAGTCGGCGCGCTCTACCGCCCCCACATCGTCACGTCTTTCGCTGCGGAAGATGGCTACGACGTCGTCATCGAGGCGGTGCGCTACTCCCAGGTTGAGGAGGTCCTGCCCGACCTGGTCGCCAACCTCGGCCAAGCGATCCTGCTCCTCTATAGCAACAACTGGCAGGGGCTGGACGCCATCGGCCGGCTCCTTCCCAAGGGGCGCTGTGTGCTCGGCCTGCCCGTCGCGGGCGGGGCGATGGTCAACGACGTCCTCGACGGGGCGCTGCAAGGCCGCGTCGTGCTCGGCTCGTCGACGTGCGGACAACCGACCCCTTCTGATGTTGAAGCGGCCGCCGCCAAGAGCCTGGACGTCGTCGCTGAGCTCTTCCGCAGCGCCGGCTTCGAGCCCGACATCCAGGCGAACATGGAGCATGCCTACTGGGTCCACTTCGCCAGCACCGCCGTGTACTCAGCGGCCGCCGCCAAGGCAGGCGGCTTCCCCGCGTTCGCGCACAACAACAAAGCGATCCGTGAGGCGCTGGCCGCCGGTCGCGAAGCCATGGAGATCTGCCGGGCGCGCGGCGTTGACGTCGGCAAGGTCGAAGAAGCCCGTCCCTTCCTGTCGTCGCCGCTGGTGACGGCGCCGTTCGTGCGCCGCGTGCTCTCGCGGGAGGTGACTACAAGGACGGCCCAGACCCGACCCGACTACGCTCCCGAGTTCCAGCGCATCTACCACGACGTGGTGGAGACCGGCCGTCAGCTGAAGGTGCCCGCACCGCACCTGGACGCCTTCAGTCGATACGTGGACGTTGTCGGGTAGTGGCCTCCAGCGAGTCCGGACCAGCGGTACGCGCGATCTCAGCGGGTCAGGGCTGCTGGGATGGCGTGCGAGTAGGTGTCTCGGCCGGCCGTGATTGTCGCCCTGGCTGCTGCAGTAACCGGCTCCCTGCCTCGCGAGGAGCGAGCAGCAAAGGTGGCGGCGCGCCCGGAAGAAGAGGTGTGACGTGAGCGAGGGTGCCTGCGGCGGCTGGCCTGAAGGAGGCAGATGGTAACCGTCGAGATCGAGAAATGCTCAGGCTGCGGAACGTGCGTCGACGTCTGCCATGAACACTGCATGTCTGTGGTCGATGGCAAGGTCGAGATCTACGACCCCTACTGCAGCACCTGCGCCCAATGCGTAGCGATCTGCCCATCGCGGGCCCTGAGCTGGGACAACGTTGCGCCCATACGGTTCGAGCCGGAGCTCATGCCTACCCCTGAGCAGATGAACGAACTGTTCAAGGAACGACGCACCGTCCGCGCCTTCAAGCCGACTCGGGTCGATCGCACACTGCTCGAAGAAGTAGCCTCCTATGCGGCGTATGCCCCAACGCATTCGCATGCCCTTCGGATCGTGATCGTCGATGAGGCCGCGATCATCGATCTCATGGATCGCATCTTGCTGAGGTTCACGGCCAGGCTGTATCGCTTCGTCTACCGGCCGAAGCTGGTCGGCTACCTGGCCAAGGTCCTTGCTCCGTCGCTGGAATCCGAGTTCCTGCGCGCGAAGCCCAAGCTCGAGACCACGCTCAGGCGTGGGGTGACCTTCGCCAGCCGACCCGCTGCCTTCATTCTGGTCGTGGGCGAGAAGCGCACTCCCCTCAATCTGGAGAGCGCCCAGTATGCCACCTACAACATGAATCTCGTCGCGCAAGCGATGGGCTTGGGATGCCGCAACCTTGTCGGCAATCAATCGATCCTCAATCGCAGCCGCGCGCTGCGAGAGGAACTGCGCCTGAAGAAGAGCGAACGGATCTTTGGCCTGCTTGGCATCGGCAATCCCGAGGTCAAGTTCGTGAACAAGGTGGAAGGCCGCAGCCTGTCGCTGCAGTGGAATGGGAGCGGCACAAGCGATCAGCACGATCGCTAAGGGGCTCAGTGCAGCTTTGACGCGGCCATGGAAGACTGGCTGTCATGTTGCGGGCGGCGTTGGCCGGTCTGCTTTCCCTTGCGTCTGGTTCTCCACGGGGGGAGCCTAGACTTTCCACTTCGCCGCGAACATTAGCCCTGCGACCACCGCCACCGCCTCCTCCTGCATCGCCGGGATGGCATGCAAGTTGGTGTCGAGGGTGATGGCGATGGTCGCGTGCCAGAGTCTCTCCGAGACGACCTTGGCGTGGATGCCGGCGCGCAGCGCCAAGGTCGAGCGTTTGGCGAAGATCACGAGGACAGTGCGGTCCGCCTTGTCATCTGCCCCTCGCACGTCACCCTCGCCGCGCTGGACGCCGCAAGACCTCGCGACGGTGAGGCCAATCCGGCCGCGAAAGCTTCTGCTCCAGCTCTGCGCCTTCGCCTGCTCCTCCTCACTCGGTCTCAGCTGATGCCGACTCCTGTTCGCCGCCCTGTTGGTCCGCCATGGCGGTTGCGCTCACCGAGCCGGCGATGCCGGCCGCTAGCGCCGCGATGAGCCAGACGAGCCCCGAGCGCTCCGTGCCGAGGGCGTGATCGAGTGACCATCGCCCTGGTCCGGCCTCAGCGAGTCCGAGGAGCGCGGCTATGAGGACAGCGTTGTACTCGTAGCCGCCATTCGTGCTCCACGGCCCGTTCTTCCAGTGCAACGTGCGGATGGCCGTCAACATCACGCTGGTGAGCCCGGCGGCGGCCAAAGGCGTCGCCAGCCCCAAAGCGAGTGTCGTTCCGGCGGCGGTCTCGGTGATGCCGGCGGCGAGGGCATTGCGCCGCCCGGGAGCAAGCCCCATGCTCTCAAATCCCTGGCTGGTGGCCTCCAGTCCGGGGCCTCCGAACCAGCCGAACAGCTTCTGCGTACCGTGCCCGATGAAGAGGCCGCCGATCACCAGGCGCAGGAGCAGGCGTCCAAGATCCATGTCGATCCTTTCTTCGTTGGAAGACAAGGTTACTTTCCCGGTAGCGCGGCAATGGAAGCAGCGCTCTGACGGTGAGTCGCGCGGAGAGTGTGACTGCGGACGGGACGCCCACCGCGTTCTCCGGGTCGCCGCGGCCGCGACCGTTCGACTTGCCGAAGACTCGGGGTCCGAGGCTTGCCTCCTGCAGTCAGGTTCCCGCGGCCACGAGCTGGGCGATCCTCGGCGCGCCGTTGAAGCGTCGCCCCCGCGGTTCGGCGTGTCTAGCGTCGCGGCGGCCAACGGTGCCGCTCCTCGACTGCGGCCGGGATGGTGGTACAGTGCGAGTGCCCGTCGCAGATGCTTGGTATGGCGAGGCGTGGCACGACAGGCAAGGTCAAGCGTGGCGTGATACGCCGAGGCGCGACAAGGTAGGCACGTCTTAGCACGGCTGGCTTGTCTGCAACCTCCCAGGCTGCGGCGGGCCCCTCTTTGCCCGGAATGCACTCGGCTTGGCCTGTTCTCAAATCGCGACGGAGCCGCTACCTGCCGAGGCGCCGCCTCAGCCGACCTTGTTCTCGTGGCCGGCGCGAAGCGGACACGGTCTTGCAGGCAACTCTCACCCTTGTGGCGAAGCAGTCTCTCGGTACGCTCCCGGAGAACATGCGAGCCCTCCTCAGTCGCGACGAGCAGGCGTGCCGTGTTGCGACATGAGGCCGGAGGATCCATGGGTCTAGGTCGATCGCTTCGCGCAGTCGTCGGCCAGTTCAGCGCCGCCGATGACGACTACGACGCCTACGCTGACGACGATGCGTTCGCGGGACCGGTAGAGTTCGAGACCGGCGACGAGGCGCAGCGACGTGGGCGCGGCGGCAGTGCCGACTTCGATGAGATCTACCGCGACGAGCTCCTTCGGCATTCGCACCAGGACGGGCAGCGGGCGGGAAGGCCCCTCGCCATCGTGCGCCCGCCGCGCATCGAGTTCTCACTCGTTGCGCCCCAGGACTTCGACGACGCCCAGCAGATCGCCGATCGCTTGCGGGCTGATAGTCCCGTCATCGTCGATCTGCAGAGCTGTGGGCGAGACCTTTCGGAGCGCCTGATCGACTTCTGCAGCGGCCTCACCTACGCTCTCGGGGCCACGCTGGAGTACGTCGGCGACAAGGTCGTCCTGCTGGCGCCGCACGACGTCGAGCTTTCGAGCGCGGCCCCCGGCTGTCTGCGCGCGGGGCGATTCTTCAACCAGGTCTAGGCGCGCCGCCACGCTCAGACGTTGATGGCGCCCTGGATCTCGGCAACAGTCCCCTCGCTCGGCAGGCCGCTCGACAAGGTAACGACCATGACGGTCGACCCGAACGACTTCGCCGCCACAAAGGCAGCCCGTAGGGCGGCGAACACCGACGCTTCGTCTCCCGTTGCGAAGGTGCCGAGGCGGCCCACCGTGACGTCCACACCCGCCTCGGCGGCGGCCTGCACGGCGGCCTCGATCGCTGCGTGCAGGTGTGCTTGGCGCAGCGGGTAGACCGAGAACTGCAGGCCGACGTGGCCCTGGCCTGCCGACTCACTGACCATCATCGTTTGCCTCCTTCGTGGTTGTGCCTCCCGATCACCCCGTGGGTGGTGCGCGGAGGAATCGTCTGCGACGCTCTCCCTCGTATTGTGATCTCTCGTCCCCAATCCCTGCGTAGGGGCATGCATAGCTCGTCTGTGAAGCGCAGATCGATGGTCTGCGAGGCGGTTTGCCGGACTGCCCGTGCCGACAACGCCGAAGTCGGCACCGGGCCGAACACGCCACGCCATGAAGAAGTCTCTGGCCGTCGTCCGGGGTCGGTGGTAGCGTCCCACACGCCCAACGGCAGTCTGCGTCTGGGGTCATGCGCAGATCGCAGAAACCTTGTTCGTCAGACAATGAGGAGTGCGCGTCTTGCCAGCCCCAGAGATCCTCACTGAACGTCTTGTCCTGACTCCGTTCCTCAGGGGCGACGCCCCTGCGCTGTTTGACTACCGCTCCGACCCTGAGGTCTGTCGCTATCAGATGTGGGTGCCGCGCTCCGGCGAGGAGGCGCTGCATTTCATCGACGGCTTCCAATCCGTCGTCTTCGACACACCGGGCACGTGGTTCCAGCTCGGCATCCGCCTCCGGGATATCGGCCCGCTCGTTGGCGATCTCGGTGTTCACTTCCCGCCTGACGAGCCACTGCAGGTCGAGATCGGCGTTACTGTGGCTCGCGGTCACCAAGGCCGCGGGTTCGGGACCGAAGCCGTCAGGGGATTGCTGGGCCACCTCTTCGGACCTCTTCAGAAGCACCGCGTGTTCGCGTCCGTCGACCCGCGCAACCGGGCGTCGATGGCGCTGCTGAAGCGGGTCGGGATGCGGCAAGAGGCACACTTCCGCGAGAGCCTGTGGTTCAAGGGAGAATGGGTTGATGATCTCGTGTTCGCCATCTTGCAGTGGGAATGGAATGGCCGGTAGCAAGCCAGCCGGGCTAGGACCTGGATCCCGGAGCGGGCAGAGTGACGATGACGGCGAGACCGCCTGCAGGACTGTCCTGGAGGCGGAGCGACCCTCCAGACGCCCTGGCGAGCGCATAGGCGATGGGGAGTCCGAGCCCGGACCCGGGCTCGGAATAGTCGGACCGCCAAAACCTGTCGAGCGCTCGCGCTTTCAGGTCGTCGCTGAGGCCGGGACCCTCGTCGGCAATGGTGAAGTGATGCTTGGCGCGGCCGCGGACGACGGCGACGGAGACATGCGTGCCCGGCGGAGCCGCGGTGATCGCATTGTCGATGAGGTTGTCCAGGATCTGCTCCACGCCGCCGGGGACGGCGCTGACCAAGACGGTGCCGTTCGGGGATGAGAAGTCCAGCGTCACGTCCGCGACGTCGGCGATGGCGGACCAGGTGTCCACTCGATCGGCGGCAAGCTGAACGAGGTCCACGGTCTCCGGCGTGGCGGACTCTTCGGCCCGCGCGAACTGGAGGAGGTCGCCGACGAGACCGGCCAGCCTGCTGGTCTCTTCGATGGCGGCGGTCAGGTCGTCTTCTTCGGCGGGAGGGCCTGACGAGCTTTGCAGGTTCTCGAGGCGAAGTCTGAGGGCGGTGAGCGGCGTGCGAAGCTGGTGGGAAGCATCAGCCACGAACTCCCGGTGCTCCGCCAGGAGCCGCTCGAGGCGTTGAGCCATGGTGTTCATGGTGGCCCCCAGAGCCGCGATCTCAGGAGGCGCACCGGGATCTGGTTCGGTGGTGGTGAGGTCCCCGGTGGCGAATCGGGCGGCTTCAGCATTGAGGCGTCGCAGGGGCCGGGTCACCGAGCGGGCGAGAGCCCATCCGATGCCGGCCATGGCGATGAGTACGACGGCCGCCACACCGACCAGGCCCAGCCAATAGCCGTGGACCAGTGCGTTCACTTCCTCCGTGTCGAGGGTCAGGCGAACGGCTCCGAACATCTTCCCTCCCGAGGCCACCGGGACGGCCACGTACAGCAGCTCGGTGTTCAGCGTGTCGGAGTGTCGCGTCCCGTCGGCGCGGGCGCCGCCAAGTGCGGTCCTGATCTCGGAGCGCGTCGAGAAGTCGCGACCGGTCGGCCCCGCAGTATCGATCAGTGAAGTGCCGGTCTTGTCGACTACCACGACCCGGGCGCCGGTTCGCTTTGCGTAGGCGTATGCGGGGGTCGGGTCTGGAGGAGTCGCCTGCTCGAGGGGTTCTTCGTAGTAGGCCGCCAGCGCGGTCGCGTCGCGTTCGACGTCCACCGTGAGGCGGCCGGTCTCGCGCTGCTGGTAGAAGATGGCGAGAGGGACCTCGAGGACGAGCAGTACGATGACGACGGCGGTCAGGTAGCCGAGCAGCAGCCGCCGTGTCACGGCGAGGAGGCGCTGTCCACGAGACGGAACCCCACCCCGCGAACCGTCTCGATGGTCTCAGGGGCGAGCTTCTTGCGCAGCGAAGCGATGTGCACGTCCAGGGTCTTTGTGGAGCCCCACCAGTTCTCGTCCCACACGTCCTTGATGATCTGCTCCCGCGTGTGGACGACGTCCGGGTCACGTGCCAGGTAGACGAGAAGATCATGCTCCTTCGGCGTCAACGCCACGGGCCGGCCGTCGTAGCTCACGTTCCGGGTGCGAGGGTCGATCTGGAGCAGCCCGACTTCGATCTGGACATCGGGCTGTGCCTGCGGCTCGTTGCCGCCGGCCCGTCGCAGAACGGCTCGGATCCGCGCCACGAGCTCGCGGAACCCGAACGGTTTCACGACGTAGTCGTCGGCGCCGAGCTCGAGCAGGATCACGCGGTCGATCTCATCGCCGCGAGCCGTGACGACGATGATCGGCACGTTTGACCGTTCGCGCAGCTGCCGGCAGACCACGCGGCCGTCGAGGTCCGGCAGACCGAGATCGAGCAGCACGAGGTCGCACGCGTCGGCAGCGAGCGCTCCGGCCCCGGTGTCGACCAGATCGACCTCGAAGCCTTCGCGCAGCAGACCAGTCCGCAGCGGCTCGGCAATGGTGAGATCGTCCTCTACGACCAGAAGGCGCATGGTCACATAGTCGCACGAAACCGTGCACCTTTGCCAAACGCTAACCCTCCTTTGCCAAACGCTAACCCTGCGTTGCCCATGCCTTGGATGGCCGCTCTGTAGGGTTCGCCCAGATGAGCCTTAGGGCTCGCCGCTCGACAAAGGAGCTGAGAATGAAACACCGCACCGCATTGATCACCGCAGGCTCGATCGCCGCCGTGGTTTTCGCCGGCGCCATCGCTGTCGGCGCCAACCTCGGAATTCTGACCGTCGCAGACTCGAGACCAGTGGGGCAGCTGTCCGCGGCGACCGTGGTCCCAGCGAGTGCGCCCTCGCCGACTCAGCAGTATGCCGCCGCCAAGAAGGCCCCGGATTCTCAGAAGTACGTGATCAAGAAGGCCGGCGCCGTGAAGGTCGCTTTCACGAAGACCAGCGTGCGGCTTGTCGATGTGAACGCCAGGCAGCACTGGAAGTGGGAGCTCGCACAGACCGGCGACATGAAGCTGACGGTGACGTTCAAGCATGGCTCCAACACCTACACGTTCGTGGCCGTCGTGGGCCGTCACGGCAAGATCACGGCCAGAGTCGACCATCCGATCACCAAGGCCGCCTCGCCTGCGTCGTCGGCGGGCTCCACCTCATGGGTCTCGATCCCCGCCCCGAGCTCGGCGAGTTCGGCGTCCGCAGGCGGCGAGCCGGGCAACGATGGAGGCGGCTCACACGAAGGCGGAGGATCCGATGACTGACGAGGCATTACGACCGGCTGGGGCCCCCCAACAGAAGACGCCTCCCCTCGATGACACGGCGCCTGGTCCTGGCGTTCGCCCCACCGGTCGGCGGCACTCTGTCGCCGGAGGCCGGATCGCCGCGGCGGGAATAGGGATCGCGGCGATGCTGGGTCTGGTGGCCAACATGGAGGTCGCAAACGGCCGGAGCCAAGCGGCGGATCCCGCCCCATCGCCGGACTTGGCGACTCAACGCACCGCGAAGGGTGTGCGCCAGGGAAGCGCGGCCGCGCCCGGCGAGGTCGCTGCAGCCAAGGTGAAGCGTCCGATCGTCTTGACCCCTCACGCGGTGGTGCACACCGTCAGCGTCCCGTCGTCTGGCGGATCATCAGGAGGGTCCGGGTACGCGGCGGCCCCGGCACCTGCAGCGGCAGCTGCGCCCGTGGTGAGTACCAGTGGCAGTCGCTGAGCTGACGTTTCGTGTCATGGCCAGCGATGCTCACGTGATCCTGGTCGAGCCGGCCGAGGGCGCCGAAGCCCACGCCCGCTGTCGTCTTGAAGAGTTGGAACGACGCTGGAGTCGGTTCCTGCCCGGCAGCGATATCTCAAGGCTGAACACCACGCCGGAGGCCTTTGTGATCGTGTCGTCGGACACCATCGACCTGCTGGCGACCATGAAGCAGGCCTGGCGCCTCTCGGGTGGTCGCTACGATCCGACCATGCTCTCCGCGATCAGCGCGGCCGGCTACTCG
>JADGPQ010000070.1 GCA_017882325.1 Thermoleophilia bacterium | reverse complement strand
GGTACTGGACGGTGACCTTCTTCATCGGCAGGTGACGGAGCGTGGTCCGCATGGCCTTGAACATGCCGAGCATCAGGCGTTCACCACCGGAAGACGGTCACGCTGCCGGCGCAGGCGCCACTTGAGGATGGGGTCCAAGAGGGCCACGAAGGCGAAGAAGGCGGCCCAGCTGAACACTGCCATGCCCAGCTTCCAGTGCGGGACCCACAGCATGACGGCTGCCGTCGCAAGAATGTTGAGCAGGCCCAGCGGGATGAGGATCTTCCAGGCGAAGGCCATGAGCTGGTCGACCTGGAGACGCGGCAGCGACAGCCGGATCCAGACCAGCGCGAAGACGAGGACGTAGCTCTTGAGGATGAACCACAGGATCCCGATCCAGGACACGCCCCAGAAGACGACGGCGTTGGCGAACGGCCCCTGCCAGCCGCCGAAGAACAGCGTGACGGTGACCATCGACATGATGGTCATGCCGGCGTACTCGTTGAGGAAGAACATGCCGAAGCGCATGCCCGAGTACTCGGTGCCGTACCCGGAGACCAGCTCGGACTCGGACTCGGGCAGGTCGAACGGGCCGCGGTTCAGCTCGGCGATGGAGGCGATGTAGAAGATGAGGAACGTGAAGGGCGCGTAGAACGCGATCCATTGGTAGCCGGCCTGGGCGGCGACGACGTCGGCGATGCGCAGGGAGCCCACGACCATGGCGACGACGAGCAGGCCGAGGATCATCGGGATCTCGTAGGAGATCATCTGGGCGGCGGCGCGCAGCGCGCCGACCAGCGAGTACTTGTTGCGCGACGACCAGCCGCCCAGCAGGATGGCCATCGTCGTGAAGCCGGTGATGGCGACGAGGAAGATGAGGCCGACGTCGAGGCCGGTGGCCGTCATGCCGTTGGTGTAGGGGATCACGAGCTGCACGGCGACGGCGCCGATCATGACCATGATCGGCGCCAGCGTGAACAGTACCGGGTCGGCGAGGGTCGGGCGGAAGTCCTCTTTGCCCATCATCTTGAAAGCGTCGGCGACGCTCTGCAGCACGCCGTGCGGCCCGGTGCGGTTGGGGCCGTGCCGATCCTGCATGAAGGCCAGGACGCGGCGCTCGAAGACGATGTTGACGAGCGCCGCCACGAACACCACCGCGTAGGCGATGACGACGAAGACCACGGCGCGGAGGATAGCGAGGAGGAAGTCCATCTAGCGGTCGATGCCTCCGAGCACCAGGTCGACGCTCCCCGAGATGGCCACCGCGTCGGCGATCTTGTTGCCGGAGAGCAGCTTGGGGAAGAGCTGCAGGTTGCAGAAGCACGGGTCGCGGAACTTGAGCCTGTACGGGTACCGCGACCCGTCGCTGACGATGTAGGTACCGTACTCGCCGCGCGGGTTCTCCTGGCCGGTGTAGCACTCGCCGGGCGGCGGCGTGATCACGTAGGGGGCGCGCAGAGAGCCGAGCTGCACGGGGCCCTTGGGCAGCATGTCGAGCGCCTGCTCGATGATCTTGACCGACTCGCGCATCTCCTGCATGCGCACCTGGTAGCGGTCGAAGACGTCGCCGTGGCTCTCTGTGCAGACCTCGAAGTCGAGCTCGGGGTACACGGAGTACGGGCGCGTGCGCCGCAGGTCATGGGCGACGCCCGAGGCGCGCGCGCACGGGCCGGTGATGCCGTAGTCGATCACGTCCTGCTGGCTGATGACGCCCTTGCCGACGCAGCGCTGCAGGAAGATGGCGTTGTCCTGCACCAGCGACTCGTACTCGTCGATGAGCTTGGGCAGGCGCTTCATGAGGCCGCGGCATTTCTCGACCCAGCCGTCGGGCAGGTCGTAGCGCAGACCGCCGAAGCGAAAGTAGTTGAACATCATGCGCGCGCCGCTGACCTCCTCGAGGAGGTCGAGGATGTACTCGCGGTCGCGAAACATATAGAAGACCATGGCGGTGCCGAGCGGCGCCAGGTCGGCGGTGAAGGTGCCGACGGCGACCTGGTGGCTGGCGATGCGGTTGAGCTCGGCCATGATGACGCGGATGAACTCCGCGCGCCGCGTCGGCCGGATGCCGGCGAGCTTCTCGACGGTCATCACGTAGCCCCACTCACAGTTCATGCCGGCCACGTACTCGGTGCGGTCGACGATGGGGATGTACTGGAAGTAGGTGCGCTTCTCGGCGAGTTTCTCCTTGCAGCGATGAAGGTAGCCGATGACGGGGATGACGTCTTTGACGAGCTCCCCGTCGAGCGTGACGACGAGCCGCAGCACGCCGTGCGTGCTGGGGTGCTGCGGCCCCATGTTGACGACCACTTCGTTGAAGGCCAGGCCCTCGACGTCGGAGCCCTCGCCGCGGGCGGTCGATTCTTCGATGCGCCGCAGCGCGAGCTTGACGGCCTCGTCTGGCTCAGGCGTAGCGAACTGGTCAAGCATGCGGGTGGTTCTCCGCCGAGTCGACGTAGTCTTTGCGCAAGGGGTGGCCGACGAAGTCGTCCTTGAGCAGGATGCGGCGCAGGTCGGGATGACCGAGGTACCTGATCCCGACCATGTCCCAGGACTCGCGCTCGTGCCAGTCGGCGGCCGGCCACACGTCGCACACGGTATCGACCTCAGCCTTGGCCTTCGGCACCTCCACGTGCAGCTCCAGGTACGTGTTGGTCTTCCAGGAGTACACGTGGTACACGCTCTCGAGGTGCCCGACCTTGTCGACGCCGGCCACGAAGTTGAGCGTCTCGTAGCCGATCTCGGCGTGCGCCTTGAGGCGCCGCGCCACGTCCTTGAGCGCGGCGCGAGCGCAGCGGGCCACGACCGTGTCGGGCTCCTGCACACGCACGTCCGTGAGGTCGGCGGCGAACTCGGCGGCCAGGCGCGCGGCGATGACGTCCATGTCCATCGGGTTGGTGCCGATCTCGAGACCCACGGTCAGGCGTTTCCTGCCTGGGGCGCCGGGGTCTCGGCGACGAACTTGTGCTGCTGAATCTTGACCTGCAGCTCCAGCAGCCCCTGGAACAGCGCCTCGGGACGCGGCGGGCAGCCCGGGATGTAGACGTCGACGGGCACGATCTTGTCGACTCCGTTGACCACGTTGTAGCCGTCGTAGAACGGTCCGCCGCTGGTGGCGCAAGCGCCCATGCTGATGACCCATTTGGGCTCCGACATCTGGTCGTACAGGCGCTTGAGCACCGGCGCCATCTTCTCGTTGACGGTGCCGGCGACGATCATGAGGTCACACTGGCGCGGCGTGGGCCGGAAGACCTCCATGCCGTAGCGGGCGACGTCGAAGCGCGCGAAGCCGGAGCTCAGCATCTCGATGGCGCAACAGGCGAGACCGTAGGTGAACGGGAAGACGGAGTGCGAGCGCGCCCAGCTGAAGATGAAGTCGGCGGTCGTGGTGACGACGTTGGGTTCCTGGAAGTGCTCCAGCTTGGGGTAGCGCATCAGGCCCACTCGAGGGCCCCCTTGCGCCAGGCGTACAGCAGGCCGAATCCCAGCACGGCGATGAAGAGGAGCATCTCGACGAACCCGGCCGTGCCCAGGGTGCGGAACACGAGCGCCCAGGGAAACAGGAACACGGCCTCCACATCGAAGACCAGGAACAGCAGCCCGAAGATGTAGTACCGCACGGCGAAGGGCGCCCACGGGTTGCCCACCGGCGGGATGCCGCACTCGTACGGCGCCAGTTTCTCCGCCGTGAGATGGCTTGGATTGATGAGCTTGGAGAAGAGCAGGATGAGCACGACGAGAGCACCGCCGGCGGCGATGAAGAGCCAGACATAGAGCCAGTTGGTGAGGTATGTGCTCGTCATGCGAAAGTCGGAGACCCGCACGCCGGTCACTCGGGGCCGGGGCGAGTCGTCGGGGCGGAATATACCAAACGCCGCGCGCGCTGCGCAACTTGTCGAGGAACCTCCCGGGGTATCCCCCGATCATCGAATGATTGCAGGCATTTCCTCTCGATGCCCGACGGTTTGGCCGGCCCTCGGGCGCGGTCTTGGACGCGCGCCTGGGCTCGCGTTGACCGCGGCTACGGGCGCGCCTAAGATGAATGGGATAGATACCCCCCGGCGCAAGGGAACCTCCCCGTGAACATCGGCCCCATGGAAATCGTCGTTGTGCTCGTCCTCGCCCTGCTCGTCTTCGGGCCCAAGCGGCTTCCGCAGGCGGGCCGCAGCTTGGGGCAGGCGATGCGTGAGTTCCGCAAAGCGACGGAGACGGCGCGCACGGAGCTCGGCCTCGACGAGGTGACCGAGGGCGTCAAGGACCTCACGTCGTCCCTGGGCATCGACCTCGACTCCGCCACCGCTCCCGCGCCGCGGCCGGATGCCGCCGCGGCCGCGGCGGCCGTCGTCGCGCCGCCGGCCGACAAGCCGCTGCCCGTGTCTACCGCGGGCGACGACGCTGCGCCGGTCGAGGTGGTAGCCACGGAGGCAGCCGCCGACCTCGCGGTCGACGCGCCGCTAGCGCCCGAGGCTGCCGGTGACGACATCGTCGCGACCGGCACCTCCGCCGACCGCGACGACGCCTGAGCCGCGATGCCCGTCGACGTCGACGAGCGGCTCACTCTCTTCGAGCACCTCGACGAGTTGCGCAAGCGGCTCATGTGGGCGGGCGCCGCCCTCGCCATCGGCGTGGTCGTGGCAGCCGTGTTCAACAGCCTGGTCTTCAAGCTGCTTCTGTGGCCGCTGAAGCAGGTGCACAATCTGCCGGCCAACTCGTACCAGCTCACCACCTTCAGCCCCGCCGAGCCGTTCATGACCAGCCTCAAGGTCTGGGTGGTCGTCGGCATCCTCCTCGCCGCGCCGTTCCTCATCTGGCAGATGTGGGCCTATGTGGGGCCGGCGTTCACGAGCACGGAGAAGCGCTACTTCTACCCCGTGGTCATCGCCACGACCGCCCTCTTCCTCGGCGGCGTCGTCTTCGGGTACCTGGTCGTGCTGCCCAAGGGCCTGCAGTTCCTGCTCGGCTTCGGCCGCGGCAACTTCAACGTCCAGAACCGCGCCAGCGACTACTTCACCTTCGTCGCGCTCTTCGTGCTCGCCTTCGGGGCGGTGTTCGAGATGCCGGTCGTTCTCGTGCTCCTCGCCAAGGTGGGCGTGCTGGACGACAAGTTCCTGCGCAAGAACCGCCGCTACGCCATCCTCATCAACGCGATCATAGCGGCCGTGATCACGCCCAGCCAAGACGCTTTCTCGATGCTGGCCATGTTCTTCCCGCTCGTGATCCTCTACGAGATCTCCATTCCGTTGGCCCGCCTGGTGCAGCCGAAGAGGGAAGCCGGCGCCGGCGATGAAGATGCCGGCGAAGACTCCGACGACGACCTGAGCCGCGCCCCTGCCTGAACGCAGTGGGAGGCTCGCGCGTCTTCAATCGAGTAGAATGGCGAGCCATGGCTGACTACACTCGATACCGCACCCACGCCGACGACGTGCCGCGGCGTGGCCGCGAGCGCCGACAGAAGACCACCGCCAAGAAGAAGCGCAAGCTGCTCTGGCTGAAGATCACGCTGGTGGTCGTGCTGCTGCTTGTCATCGTCCTGCTCGGCGTGACCGCCGGCGCGATCTTCGCGCTCTCGCGCAACCTCCCCAGTCTCGATTCGCTGCAGAAGCGACAGAACCCCGTCAACACCACGATCTACGATCGTCACGGCCTGCGCATCGCCGAGCTGCACGGCGCCGAGAACCGCGTGCTCGTGCCGAGCAGCAAGATCTCCGAGGTCATGAAGCAGGCCACCGTTGCCGTGGAGGACGAGCGCTTCTACACGCACCACGGCGTCGACTTCCGCAGCTTGCTTCGCGCCGTGATCGAGAATCTCCGTCACGGCGGCGTCGTACAAGGCGGGTCCACCATCACCGAGCAGTACGTGAAGAACGCGTATGTGGGCAACGAGCGCACCTACACCCGCAAGGTCCGCGAGGCGGTACTGGCGTGGCAGCTCGAGGACAGGTGGTCCAAGGACAAGATCCTCACTGCCTACCTCAACACCGTGTACTACGGCGCCGGCGCCTACGGCGTCGAAGCAGCCGCGCTCACGTATTTCCACAAGCATGCCGCCCAGCTCAACGTGCAGCAGGCCGCCCTGCTCGCGGCACTTCCCAAGTTCCCCAGCGAGTACTCGCCGACCACCGATCCCAAGATGGCCAAGGCACGCCGCAACATCGTGCTGCAGCTCCTGGCGAACCAGTCCTACATCACGCCGCAACGGGCCGCCTCGGCGATGAAGAAGAAGCTCGGCGTCTACCCGCACGCCAAGTCGATGAACAACGACATGGCCGACTACTTCACTTCCTATGTCACGGGCGTGCTCACCAAGCGCTACGGCACGCGCCAGGTGTTCGAGGGCGGCCTCAAGGTGTACACGAGCATCGACATGACGTGGCAGCGCCAAGCCATCGACGTGATCAAGAGCACGACGGGGCCGCTGAACTTCGGCTTCAAGCCTTCAGCGGCCCTCGTGGCCATCGACCCCCGCGACGGCTACATCCGCACCATGGTCGGCGGCCTCGACTGGAAGAAGCAGAAGTTCAATCTCGCCTCGCAAGCCCATCGTCAGCCGGGCTCGGCGATGAAGCCGTTTGTGCTCACCGCCGGCATCGAGCAGGGCATGAATCCCTACACCACCTTCTACAACTCGCACAGTCCTGTCGTCATCCCGTTGGGCGCCTACACCGCGCCTTGGGTGGTGAACGGCGACGGCCCCGGCGGCCCGGAGAGCGTGTCGGCAGCTACAACCATCTCCGACAACGTGGTGTTCGCGCAGCTCTCCGTGGACGTGGGTCCGCCCAACACGGTCGAAACGGCGCACAAGATGGGCATCACCAGCCCGCTCGACGCCGTGCCCTCCATCACCCTGGGCACCTCCGGCGTGACGCCGCTCGAGATGGCCGACGCCTACGCGACCTTCGCCAGCGGAGGTATCCACCACCCGCCGCAGGCGATCGTCAAGGTCGTGCTCCCCAACGGGCGCGTCGACTGGAAGCCCAAGACAAGAGGCATTCGCGCGATCCCCGCCGGGATCGCGTCGGAGGTGACGAAGATCCTCGAGACGGTGACGGTCTCGCCGGGAACCGGGTATGCGACCGCCTCCTACTTCCCGTACCCGCGCGCCGGCAAGACCGGGACCGCCGACGACAACGCTGACGTGTGGTATTCCGGGTACACGCCGCAGCTCGCCGCCGCCGTGTGGATGGGCGACATCAACAAGCGGTCGCCCATGGGGTCGACGTTCGGCGGCACGTACTGCGCGCCGATGTGGGCCAAGTTCTTCGCGGCGGCCCTCAAGAACCAGCCGCATCCGAGTTTCAAGTACGCGCCGTGGACGTTCGGGACCTGGCATGGCGATCTGCAGGGCAAGTCGGCGTCGCCCTCGGCCTCCGGCAGCGCTTCGCCGTCGCCGGGGCCGACCAAGACGATCAAGCCGACGGTGACGCCGAAACCCACGCCGACGACGCCGAAACCCACGCCGACGGCGCCGAAGCCCACGCCCACGACGCCGAAGCCCACGCCCACGCCGACACTGATGCTCGGCCTGAGGGGGGCCGCGGCGATGGCCGTGACACCCACTGCGCGGGACGGCTCGCAGGGGCTGGTCGGCGAGGCCGCGGGCTGGTTCGCCGGCCTCTTCGGCATTCTGAGCAACGGGGGCTCCGCGCGCCGCTAGTCCCCCGTCGGTACTATCATTCGGGTCACGTCGTAGTCGCGCCGCCCCTCGGGCGGGCGACTGCGCGATTCACGCCTCCCGATGAGAGGAGCTGAGTCGTCGCAGACCGGCAAGCAAGCGGACGAGCCGAGCGGCCAAGCCCGCTGACAGTCGGCGGCCGGGCCACGCGGTGGACCCTCGCCGTCGTCGCCGCCATGATCGTGTTCGCCGCCGTCTCCAGCCTCTTGGCGGTCGGCCGCCACCGCGACTTCCGCACCCACCGCAACGACCTCGGCAACATGGTGCAGGTCGTGGACAACACCGCTCACGGCCGCTTCCTCGAGATGACCGGAAGTGACGGCCATCAGATCTCTCGCCTCGGCGCTCACGTCGACCCCATCCTGGCGCTGTTCGCGCTGCCCTGGCTCGTGTGGCCCGACCCGGCGATGCTGTTGGTCGCCCAGGCGGTGATCGTCGCCCTCGCTGCTTGGCCGACGTACCGGCTCGGGCTCCGCGCCCTCGGCGACCCGATGGCCGCGGCCGGCTGCGCCGCCGCGGCCCTCCTCTACCCGCCGCTTCAGTTCGCCGTGCTCGACGAGTTTCACCCCGTGACGCTTGCCATCCCTCTGTTGCTGTTCGCGTTCGTCGCGCTCGAAGAGGACCGCCGCTGGCTGGCGGTCCCGTTCCTCGTACTGGCGGCGCTCTGCAAAGAGGAGATCCCGCTGGTGATCGCCCTCCTCGGCGTGTACTTCGCCGTGCGCAAGCGCCAGCGCTGGCCACTGCTCATCACCGCCGCGGCGGCGGCGTATTTCCTGGTCGCCGTGGGCCTCATCGTGCCGCACTTCAACGACGCGCCGAGCGAGTTCATCGAGAGGTACTCCGGCGGCGAGCCAGGCCTGCGCAGCCTCGCCTGGGGCCTCGCGACGCACCCCTGGCGACTGTTCACCAGCCTTTTCGGGCCGACCGGGCTCGCTTACACGGTGAAGCTCCTGTGGCCGTACGGATTCACCTCCCTGGCGAGCCCGCTCACCTTCCTGGTCAGTCTGCCCGAGCTGCTCATTAATACGCTCTCGAGCAAGCCGCAGCAGCACTCGATCGCGTACCACTACGTCGCCGGCGAGGTGCCGTTCGTGATCGCCGCCATGGTCCTCGGTCTGCGCCGCATCGCCGGGGCGGTGGGCCGACGGGCGAAGCCTGACCGGCCCGCCTCCGCCTCGACGCCCTCGGAGGATCTGCGCTTCGCGTCACCGGCCGCCGGGCGACCTTCATCGACCACGCCCCAAAGGCTCGGGCGGCTGCTCGCCGGGCTGGTCGTGCTGGTCGCGCTCGTCGCCACGTTCACAGTCGGGCCTCTCTCCGGCGCGCGGCCCGGCTGGGGACGCGCGCTCACCCCGGCGCACCGCGCCGTGATCGCAGAGGCCCTGACCATGGTCCCGGCGGACGCCAGCGTCTCGGCCGACAACGCGCTCGGCGCCCACCTCTCGGCGCGGGAGCGCATCACCACCTTCCCGCTCCTCAGCGACGCCGACTACGTGGTGCTGGACAGCCAGGGACGCTACGGACCCTGGCGCGCGCGTGAGCTGAAGAAGCTGCGCCGAGACGAGCACTACAGGTTGGTCTTCGACCGAGAGGGAGTGCTCGTCTTCAAGCGCGTCAGTTGATCGCGGCGGACCCGTGCCCGCCGCCCCGCATCACCAGGTCTTGTAGCGATCGGAGCCCTTGCGGTATTCCCTGACCTGCTCCCCCATGCCTTCGGCGATCGTCAGGATCCTGCACGTCATCTCGAACACGCTGGTGAGCTGGTAGGCCTCTTCCAGCAGATGGCCGATGGCGAAGGGTCCGTGGCCGCGCACCATCACGAGGTCATACTCCTTGAGCCATTTCGACAGCAGCCCGGCCACCTCGACGGAACCGGCCGTGAGCTCGGCCGACACGACCGGCACCTTGTGAAGCAAATAGGAACCCTCGCTGTCGACGGGCACGATCTCGTCGCAGACCAGCGAGCGGGCGATGGCGGACGGGGGATGCGCGTGCACGACGGCCTGTGCCGACGTGCCCTGGTAGATGGCGCGGTGCACACCGATCTCGGTGGAGGCCAGCATCACGTTCGCGTCGTTCTCCTCGAGGCCCGTCTCGATGACGTCGCGCTCCTCGAGCCGGGCAAGCATGGAGCCGCGTCGCGTAATGAGGATGCGGTCGCCTTGGCGCACGCTCAGGTTGCCGCCGTGCGAGCTGATGACGCCGGCCAGGAAGAGATCGCGGCCGACGCTGCGGAACTGCTCGAGGACAGCGGAGGAGCTCACGGCACGACGTCCTCGGACGGCGCGACTCCGGCGGCGACGGCCGCCCCTGTGAGGCCGAGCCTCTCCAGCTTGGCGGCCGAGGGTCGGCCGACGTCGTGCCAGCCGCGCGCGATGGAGTACTCGTCGAGCATCGAAGGCAAGTCTACTACCTGGCCCGCGGAAGGCCCCTGCACAGCATCGCCCGGAAGTCCGTGAGCCCTCGTAGCCGTCAGACCGCGTTGGTGCCGATGGCGAAGGCGCCGGTGAGCCAAAGCATCACGACGAACGAGAGCCCGATCAGCGACCAGCGCCACGCCGGTCTCGACTTGAGCGCGATCCCCCACGCGATGAAGAGCGGGAAGGTGACCATGACGAAGCGCGGGACGGACCAAAGGGGATACAGCTGACTGGGAAACAGGAGGGGGAACAGCACCGAGAGAAGCGCGAACAGCGTGAATGCCGGCGGGAGACGCCGCCAGCCCAGAGCGATCGCGAACCCGGCGAAGCCGAGGGCAAGGAGCGGGAACACGGTAGGCACGATCCTGAGCCCAACGCGCCCACCCGGCAGGAGCCCGTGCCGGAAGCCCGCGTGGTGAACGGCCAAGCCGTGTACCGCAGCCACGGAAGCGTGCAGCCCTCGCCACAGGTCGACCCACGGCCAAGCCAGTGCCCTCCGCCAGTGCGTCAACTCCGCCTCCGAGAAGAGCCGCGGGTCTCCGAAACGCACCCACAGATAGCTCATGTAGGCGATCAGTCCCAACGGGATCATCGCAGTCCAGGCGAGCCGAAGGTCGCGTGGCCACGCCAGCCTGATGCTTCTCCAGGTCCATCCCCGCTGCTGTGCGTACAGCATGAGCAGCGGCGGCAGGAGCAGGATGCCGCTGCTCCGTGTCAACGTCGCCAGAAGCCCGGCGATCCCGGCCAGCGCCCAGCGCCGATCCCAGGCGAGCCACAGGCATGTCACCGTCAGCAGCAGGAACAGCGACTCGCTGTACACCGCGTTGAACACGACAGCTGTCGGGAACACCGAGATGAGCACGACCGTGATGGCTGCCGTCCGCGTGTCGGTCAACGTCGCGGTCAGCCGATACAGGACGAGCATCGCGAGGCCGTACGCCACGAGCGACAGCACCATCCCGGCGATCTGGTACCTGTGTCCGGCCGGCGCGCCCAGCACCCGGATGAGCAGTGGATAGAGAGGGAAGAAGGCCGAGCGATCGGGCTGGGCCGCCGAGTAGCCGCTCGCGGCGATGCGAATGAACCAAACGGAGTCACGGTGATCCCACGGGCGCAACAGGATGCCACGCAGGCCCGCCTCCACGGTCGCGTGGTGACCCCGGTAGTGCAGGTACCTGGCCCACGCGCCGGCCGCGGCGAAGACCGCGACCCGGGTCACGACGGCTGCGGCCACAGCGACGACCCAATCGGCTGGGGCATGGACGCCGCCCGAGCGCGACCGGCGGTCCTTCGCGAGGACACCCTCGTTCACGACGGGCGTGGCAGGCGAAGCCTCTCCAGCTTGACGTCAGAGGGCCGGCCCTCGTGGTCCCAGCCGCGCGCGATGTAGTATTCGTCGAGCATCGGCGGCAAGTCTACTACCTGGCCGGCGGACGGCCCGGAAGGCACAGGCTCGTTGAGCAGCCGGGCCGGCAGCGTGTCGTCCGCGCGCGTGAACCCTGCGGCGAGGTTGAAGAGCCGCTCGGCCGTCCAGATGCGCTCGCCGAGCAGCAGCAGCTCCTGCGGCTCGATGGTCTCGCCCCACACCGCGCTGAGGAGCCGCGCGTAGTAGTCCTCCTTCATGGCGAACGAAGTGAATTTGCAGACGCTCAGCGAGTCGAGCACGGCGTTGAGGTTCTGCATGTTGATGAGCAGCCCTGACTTGCCGAGGGTCGCGAACCGGTCGACCATCTTGGGCACGCCGAGGATCTCGGGGTTCAACATGTTGGCGCGCAGGTGGCAGCCACCGCGGTTGCTGGTGGCGAAGGCGAGGCCCTGGGCTTTCATGCCGCGCGGATCGTAGGCGGGCATCTCCATGCGTTTCACGCTCATCGAGAGCTCGGGACGGCCGTATTGAGCCGCGAAGCGCGCGGAGCCCTGGCCGAGCTCGGCGCCGAGGCCCACGCCGGCGGCGGTCGCCTCGGCGAGCGCCACGACGGCTGCGGCGTCCCCGAAGCGCGGGCCGCCGGGCAGCAGGCCCTCCTGCGTGAGCTCCATCGCGCAAGCGATCGTGGAGCCCATGGTGATGGTGTCCATGCCCGCCCGGTTGCAGGCGTAGTTGGCCTGCACGATGGCGGTGAGGTCGCCGACGCCGCAGTCGCCGCCAAGCGCCCAGATGCTCTCGTACTCGGGCCCCTCGCCGCTCTGGCCGCCGGCCGTGGTGCGCCGCGCGCAGCCGATGACGCAGCCGCGGCAGGCGGCGCGCCTGTGCACGTGGTCGCGCTTGAGCATCTCGCCGGAGATCTGGCCGGCCTGCTCGAACTGACTCTCGCGGAAGTTGCGCGTGGGGAAGGCCCCGGCCTGGTTCAGCACGTTGACCAGCACCGACGTACCGAACTCGGGCAGCGCCTGGGACGTGATCGGGTTGGCCTTGAGGACCTTCTCGGCCTCGTACACGATGAACTCGAGGCGCTCCGGGTCGGCGACGGCCGGTCGCTGGGCGCCATGCCCGGCCACCACGACCGCCTTGAGCTTCTTGGCGCCCATCACGGCGCCCAGGCCGCCGCGGCCGATGGAGCGCCCGCGGTTGTTGACGATGGACGCGAAGAGCACGCCGCGTTCACCCGCCGGGCCGATGACCGCGGCCTCGCACTGCGGATGCAGTTCGCGCAGACGCGCCAGCGAGGACGGCACGTCGAGGCCCCACAGGTCGGCGGCATCGTGCCATTCCACGCCGTCGGCGCCGATCGACACGTAGCCGGGGTCGCGCAAGGCGCCGACAACGACCAGGTAGTCCCAGCCGATGCGGCGGAAGGCATTGCCCCAGTTGCCGCCAGAGTTGCCGTCGAACACGG
>JADGPQ010000069.1 GCA_017882325.1 Thermoleophilia bacterium | reverse complement strand
CTCCGGCACGTTCTCGCGGCCGAACCCGAAGCGCGCGTGGGCGTCGCCGTAGCCGAACACCGACGACGGTCCGAGCATCACGCCGGCCTCCTCGACGAGTCGCCGGCAGAAGGCGAGCGCGCCCTCCGCGGCATGCAGGCGCGCAAACCCGATGCTGCCCGCGGCGGGCCGCACCCACGTGAATAGCTCTCGACGCCGCTCAAAGAAGTCGTCGAGCACTGCTAGGTTCGTCGCGACGATGGCCCGGCTGCGCTGCGCCAGCCGGGCGGCATTGCGCACCGCGATGAGTCCGAGGATCTCCGACGGCGCGCTGCCGCAGATCGTCGTGAAGTCCTTGAGCACTGCGATACGCTCGAGCGCGTCGCCGTCCCGGGTCACGAGCCAGCCGAGCCGTAGACCTGGCAGCGCGAACGTCTTGGAGAGGCCGCAGAGCGTGATGGCGCGGTCGTAGCGTTCGGCGGCCGACGGCAGCCGTCGCTCCTCGTCCTGCTCGAGCCAGCGATACATCTCGTCGCTGAACAGGGTCACGTCAGCGGCGGCGGCGATGTGAAGCAGCTCCTCGTAATCCTCCCGCCGCGGCAGGTAGCCGGTGGGATTATGCGGGAAGTTGGCGACGATGAGCCGAGTGTTCGCCCGCAGGGCGGAGCGGACGGCGGCCGGGTCGAAGCGCCAGTCCTGCTTCTCGTCGGGCCGCCAGTACGTGACCTCGCAGCCGATCGTCTCGGCCAGGCTGAAGAGCGTCTGATAGCCGGGCCAGGTGACGATGACGTGGTCGCCCGGCTCGAGCAGCGCGGTCATCGTCAACAGGATCCCCTCTTCTGGGACGATCTCGAGGACGTCATCCGCCGCAACGCCTTCGTAGAGCGAGGCGATGCCGGTGCGCAATCCGGGTAACCCGGGCGACTCGGTGTAACCCAGGCGCAGCGACTGCCAGCGCTCGCCGCACTCGTCGTCGGCCATCGCCAGAAGTTCCGCCATGCCCAGGCTCTCGCAGTCGGAGCTGCCCAGCAGGTAGCGAGTGGAGAATTCGTACGCGGCGAAGTAGCGCTCCAGTTCGAACCGGCCCAGATCCATCTGACCCTCCGTCCGCCTGCCGCCGTGCCGCCGGCCATGCTAGCACGACCCGAGGGCGACGGCCCCGCGCCGCCAACGTCGCACGGCACCCTCCCGGTCGTCGTGCCCCGAGTACGCAACGCCCCGTGGCTTTCATGGCCTACGACCATGGGTACATGCTCTCGTCATGAAGACGAGCACGGCCAGCCGTAGTCTCACCGGCCTTGCCGCGGGCGCCTTACTCGCCGCGGCGTTGCTCGGCATGTTCACGCTCGGCTCTCTCGTGGGTCTGCCCAACGTGGCGTTCAGCGTCTTCGAGTGGCTGGTTCGCGTGCTGCCCGGTCGCCTTGTGATCTTCGGCCTGGAGACCACACTGCGCGTGCTGGAGGGGCTGGGACTCAGCATCAAGGACACCTCCAAGACGGCGGAAGAGGCCATGGCTCTCACGGGCCTTTTCGCCAGCGCCGCCCTCGCGGGGCTGCTGTTCTTCGTTCTCGTCGACCCCGGGAGCGCCGCACGCGCGCGGCGCCGGGGCGTGGTGCTCGGCGGTCTGGCCGGCGCGATCGTTCTCGTCATCGTGTACCTGCAGGGCGCGCCGTCCTCCGTGGGCGCCTTCATCCTTGACGCGCTCTGGGTCGTGGGCGTCTTCCTTGTATGGGGCTGGGCGCTGGGCCGCCTGTACGTCGCGGCATACTCGGCAGACGCGACAAGGCCGGCGACAAGGCTGGCTCGCAAGACGGCGCCCGCTGCTCAGCCTGAGGCGGAGCCCGTTGCGGCCGGGACGACGTCATCAGAGCCGAAGGCGCCGGCCGGCCAAGAGGAGCAGGCCGAGGCGTCGCGCATCGACCGCCGGCACTTCATCATCCGTGTGGGGGGTCTGGTGGCGACGTTCGTGGTCCTCGGCGCCGAGGTCGAGGAGGTATTGCGCGTGGCGGGTGGTCCGCACGTCTCCGCACTGGCCAAGGCGCCGATCCCGTTCCCCAACGTCGCCTCGCCTGTGAAGCCCGTCCCGGGCACGCGGACGGAATACACGCCCGTGCCCGACCACTACCGCGTGGACATCGACCTGACGCCGCCGCAGCTCGCTGCCGCCTCGTGGCGGCTGCGCCTCGGCGGTCTGGTCTCGCACCCGCTCGCGCTTACCCTCGATCAGCTGAGGAGTGGCTACGCGTCGCGCGACCAGTTCATCACGCTGGAGTGCATCTCCAACCCGGTGGGGGGGCCGCTTATCGGCACTACGCTCTGGAGTGGCCCCTCGTTCCGCGACGTCCTGGCGGACGCGCAGCCGCTTCCCGCCGCGCGATATGCGCATCTGCTTTCTGACGACGGCTTCGACGAGGTCATCGACCTGGCGACGATCCAGGCGGACGCGCGCATCATGCTGGCATACGCCTGGAACGGGGAGTCGCTGCCCACGGAGCACGGCTTCCCGCTGCGCGTGTATGTGCCGGACGTGTACGGAATGAAGCAGCCCAAGTGGATCACCGAGGTCGTACTGGTGCCGGATTTCATCCCCGGTTACTGGGTCCGGCGAGGTTGGGACTCGCGGGCGCAGCGCCGTACCACCTCGGTGATCGACACGGTGGCCACGAGCGACCTGATCAGGCGAGGCGGGCAGACCTTCGTGCCGGTGGGCGGCATCGCCGACGCCGGCGCGCGTGGCATCTCCAAGGTGGAGGTGCAGGTGGACGGTGGGCCGTGGACGGCGGCCCAGTTGCGGCAACCGCTGTCGCAGCTCACCTGGGTGATCTGGCGGTTCGAGTGGCCCTGGCGGGAGGGCGAGCACGTCTTCGCCGTGCGCGCCTATGATGGCCAGGGCCGTCTGCAGTTCACGGCACAGAACCCGACGTTCCCCAAGGGCGCCACGGGCATCGACACGAAGAAGGCCAGCATCCTGCCCGGCTGAGTGGCGACGAGGACTAGCGAGTGTGCGAAGGGGAAGAAGGGGAGGACAATCGGACGGAGGTCCTGGCATGGAGCATGGGTTGAAGGAACCGCCTCTCGTGATGGCCGGCGACGTCGCCGGAGACGCCGCCGTCCCTGGGACGGGCGACATGTGCGCCGTCGGCGAGGTCATCACCACGAGCGGGATCTCGAAGACGTTCCCCGGGGACATCCGGGCCGTCGTGTCGCTGGATCTGCACGTGCAGGCGGGCGAGATCTTCGGCCTGCTCGGGCCGAACGGCGCAGGTAAGACGACCACCGTGGGGATGCTGTCCACGCGCGTGCTGCCGTCTGCCGGCAGCGCCTGCGTGGGCGGCGTCGACGTCGTCGCGCATCCGGCGCTGGCCAAGCAGATGATCGGCGTCGTGGCTCAGTCCAACACCCTCGACCGCAGCCTGACTGTCTGGGAGAACCTGTACTATCACTGTCGATACTTCGGCGCGAGCGCCCGCGGCGCCCGCACTCGCGCTGACGAGCTGCTGGAGCAGTTCCGCCTGGCCGACCGCGCCAAGGCGAGCGTGTACGCGCTGTCCGGCGGCATGGCCCAGCGCCTCATGGTCGCGCGCAGCATCGCCCATCGCCCGCACATCCTCTTTCTCGACGAGCCGACGGCCGGCCTGGACCCGCAGAGCCGGCTGGCACTCTGGGAGATCCTGCACGAGCTGCACGGCGTAGGCCTCACGGTACTGCTCACCACACACTACATGGAGGAGGCCGACCATCTTTGCGACCGTGTGGCGATCATGGACCGCGGTCGCGTCCTCGCCTTGGACACGCCCGAGCGGCTCAAGGCCTCGGTCGATGCCGACACGGTCGTGGAGGTGACCACCGACGGCGACCCAGTCGCCCTGGCCGAAGCGCTCGGGCGCATGCCGGATGTGGTGCGCGCCGAGCCCGGGGAGGGCTGGGCGCGCGTGTTCTTTCGCGGCAGCCAGGGCGTCGTGCCGCGGGTGGTGGCCGACGCCGAGGCGGGCGGGTTCCACGTCACCGACCTCTCGGTGAGCGAGCCGACGCTAGAGACCGTGTTCATCACCCTCACCGGAAAGGACCTACGCGAATGAGCGCTGCCGCCCCCGCCGCCCCCGCATCGCCGGACTCCGGCGCCATGGTCTTTCGCTCGGCCCGGAGCGCCTCGCTCGTGGCCTTCTGGGCGCTCTTGCTGCGCGACCTGAAAGTGCTCGAAAAGGGCATCGGCGTGTTCGCCATCCGCACCATCATGCAGCCCCTCCTGCTGGTGTTCGTGTTCACCTACGTCTTCCCCAAGATCGGGCAGGGGGTCGGCGGTTCGAGCTCCTCTGAGGCGGCGTTTTCAACGCTGCTCATGGCCGGGGTGGTCGCGACCTCCATGATCTTCCAGGGAGTCCAGGCCGTCGCGCTGCCGCTGGTGCAGGAGTTCGGGTACACGAACGAGATCGAGGACCGCGTGATGGCGCCCCTGCCGGTGTGGGGGATCGCGATGGAGAAGATCGCCTCCGGCGCGGTCCAGGCGCTCATCGCCGGCCTAGTGGTGTTCCCTCTGGCGGCCGTCATCCCGGCGACTCCGGTGCACCTGCACGTGCATTGGGTCTACCTGCTCACGCTCGCGCCTATCGGCGCCGTGCTCAGCGCCGCTTTCGGCCTCACCATGGGGACGCGCATCAAGCCGCAACAGGTTCCCCTGCTGTTCGCCGTCGTGGTGCTGCCGATCACCTTCCTGGGCGCCGTGTACTACCCTTGGGAGGCGCTGGCGCCGATCAAGTGGCTGCAGATCATCGTCCTGATCAACCCGCTGGTGTACATGTGCGAGGGTTTCCGTCTGTCGCTCACGACGGACGTGCAGCACATGCCCGTTTGGGCCATCTATACCGCCATGATCGGCTTCACGGCGCTCCTCACCTGGGTCGGTATCGGCGGCTTTCGCCGGCGCGTGCTCAGTTGAGGCCTCTCCGCACCGAAGGGCGAGCACCACCACTCCGACCTCGCGGACGACCGGCATGCGCAGTGTGGTGAGCCCGTCGGGGGGAGTCGCCATCGTGCTTGGTGCGAGCCCGTGACGCGGCCCGGCCGTTGCTCGACGGCTGGCACATCGTTCTGTGAGACGGGGCCTCCGGGCGCCGTCCCTGCCAGCTACAGCGACGTGAGTTCTGCCACCTTCCTCAGCATGGCCGGGCGAAAGTCCCACAGCCATGATAGCTCGATCACGTCCGGGTTGTTGCATTTCGTGCACGTCCGGGAGCGCTCGAGCATCCGCCGGTAGCCCGGCAGTCTGAAGACCCGCGACAACGGCTCGCCGGCTGCGCGAAGCTCGCGGACGTCGGCCAGGGGGCGGTCGATGTCGCTGCAGTCGCGCGCGAGCCCGTCGGCGCCGACCGTGAGACGCGCGCGTGGCGCGCGGCACGTGTAGTCGCGCAGCTTGGGGTCGCGGGCCAGGAGGTCGAGATAGGGACGCGAGGCGAGGATGGGGAAGCCGGCGGCCTTCAGGGCCACGGCCGTCCGGGCGACCGCGCGGATCTCCTCCGCCGGGAGCGCCATGTCGGCGAGCGGGGCATCGACGTTCGCCGCCGTCACGAAGCCGGTCTCCATCGGGCAGAAGTACAGCCCGGCGTGCCAACGCGCGGCGACGGGAGCGACTCTCGCCAGTGCTCCACGGTTGAGCGTCGACAGCACCGTGTTGACGAGCAGCGTGGGCCGCAGCGGGTCGTCGCGGACAGCCGTCGCGAAGGCCTCCATCCGCTCATACAGGCCCGGCAGGCCGCGGAGGGCGTCGTGCGCTGGACCAATGTCGTCGAGGCTCAGGATCAGCGCGTCGACCAGTCCGTGCAGCTCGCCCCATCGCGCATCCAGGAACCAGCCGTTCGTGATGAGTGTCGTCAGGAGTCCGGCGCGGCGGGCGGCGAGCAGGAGCTCCGGCAGATCCTGCCGGAGCAGCGGCTCGCCGCCCCAGACCACGAGCTGTGCCACCCCGGCGTGTCCGGCCTCGGCGTACAGCCACTTCACGGTCTCGGTATCGAGTTCTGTGAGTCTGGGGTCGCGCCACAGGCAGGTCCGGCAGCGGCCGTTGCAGCGCGCGGTCACCAGGTGACTCAGCGTGTGCGGACGGCCGCGAGCGCGGGCTGTCGCGAGGCGGATCACCAGGCGAGCGCGCGTGGCGGCACGGCTCGGGCGAGCAGACGGATCGCTGTGAGGGGTCGACGAAGGATCCATTGCACAAGGAGTCTTCCCTGGAGCCGCGATGAGTCACGTCGTGCTCACGTCGGCGGCCAGGCAGATGCACCGCGAACCGGCGACCGGCCGCTCAGGCACCGCCTTCGGGCCGCGGAGGAGGGACCACGAAGCCAGGTATCGTGCCGGGAGCGACCTTGCCCGACTTCGAGCTCCCAGACGAGACGGGCAAACGACGCTGCCTCTTGGAGATCCAGGGCAAGGACCCACTCTGCGTCGTGATAGCCCGCGGGCAGTGGTGCCCGAAGGACCAGCGTCAGCACCGCTGGATCGTGGAAATGGAGCCCGAGATCTGGAATGGAAGGCATCGCCGGGCGCGCATTGGCCGTTCCTCGCCGATCAGCGGCGCATGGTGCCGGCCGAGCTGGACGTCGCGGAATACATCGGCCCGCATCACGACCCGGCCATCCCTCACATGTTCGTGCCGGAGTCGGCCCGGAACCGGGGCTTGTGATCCACTCGTTCTGCAACGGCCTACTGGTACCGGGGCCGCCCGGCGCCCGACGATCTGCATCGCGACCTCCGGGCCGTCACCGCCAGTACCGGTCCCGCCTGGGACCTGGCCAAGCCGGGGCCTCGCGACCAATGGGTTGCACGTGACCGCAGCCTGTTCTGGACTTACAAGCAGGTGCTGCACTGACGGGACCCGACCGCCGTGCCGACGGCCGTAATCAACCGCTGAAGGCGCTGGGCCGCGGTAACTGGCGAAACAGTCACCGCGGCCCTTGTGGAGTCGGCGGCACCTGGGTGATGGAGGTGAGTCACCCGGGCAAGTGGGACTCGTCTCGGTGGGGGCGCACCGTACCTCAGTCAAATCCCGACGGCCGGTGGGCAGCCGCCTTTGCCGCCGTATCGCTTGATGTGCAGTCTGCCCTACGAACATGGAATCCATGTTGCGTGAACGTTGGTCCGTGTTGCGTCGGGCTGAGCCGTGTGGCCCGCAGCTTTGCGATCAGCGGGGGCCGGCCGGCTCCCGCAGGGACGCTGGGCTACGCAGCGATCCGTCGTCGGGTTCGCGGCCGACGACGCCCACTTCGGCTACGCGGCCGGGCCGTGTCACGAGCCACATCTCGTGGGCACAGATCCCCCACAGCGCGGCGCACAGCAAGGTAGGGAACGAGAGCGCGTAGTAGACGCTGTGAACGCGGAGCCCGAGCCAGTACCCGGGGTTGATGAAGACCCACATGGCGTCGGTCGCGGCCAGCAGCGCGACGAGCAGCCCCAGCTCCCAGAACCGCCTCGCCCGCCAGAGCCTTTGCCCGACCACGAGCAGGGGGAGCAGCAGCAACAGGAGCTGGTGGAACCACGTGAACGGCGGCAGGAGCGGCAACACGGCGACGATCATGGCGAACGCGAGCGCGTCGTCGCGAGACCGCTCGCGGCGCGGCCAGCACAAGGCCGCCGTCGCGAGCAGCACGGCAGCCGACAATGCTCGGCCCAACGCGCGTGCGAGGTCCAGGTCGTGCGGCAAGAGTCTTCCTACGGCGCCCACGAAGGTCGCGTTGGTGGGCCCGTTCATCACCGACTGAGGGCGCACGAGGTCGACGGCCCACTGCGCGTACTCGATGAACGCGCCCGTTCCAACAAGGGGCACCGCGATCAGGGTCAGCAGGGCGAGTCCGACGACGAACCAGACAACGGCGTGCCAGCGTCGCCGCGCGATGAGATACACGACGAGCGCGGCTGGCACGAGCTTGATCGCGGTGCCGACAGCGAGGCTCATGCCCAGAGTACGCTCGCGGCGCTCAAGCATGGCCCAGAAGGCCACGGCAAGGCTTAGCAGCAGGAAACCGTTGATCTGCCCTACCAGCAGCGTGTCGTACGCGGGCGCGAGCCCCAGCAGGACGAGAAAGGCGGCCAGGTACATCGTGCGGCCGCCCAGGCTGCGGGCCAGGAGCCACGTGGCGGCGATCGTTGCGGCTACGCTCGTCGCCTGCCAGATCACGCGGACCGCGGGTTCGCCGAGAGGCACGAGCGGGCGCAGCAGAGCGGCCGTGTAGGGCGGGTAGCGGTACGGCCACACGAAGTCGTGCAGGCCCACGTGATGACCGTAGGCGAACCATGCAGCCCGCGGCATCGCATAGGGGCTGCCCCCGTGAGACCAGACCTCGGCGGCCAGGTAGTAGACGCGGAAGTCGA
Organism: Thermoleophilia bacterium; assembly: GCA_017882325.1. Lineage (GTDB taxonomy): Bacteria > Actinomycetota > Thermoleophilia > UBA2241 > UBA2241 > CAIXSE01. The sequence goes on along the minus strand of JADGPQ010000069.1, from coordinate 4,630 downwards.
CCGGCTGCTTGGCCACCGACACAAAGACCGCCCACGCGGTCAGAGTGGCCACCGCGGCCACGGCGGCGGCCGCACCGGCCACCACGACGGCGCCGCCTGATCCGCCCTTCGAGGAGGACGTCGGCTTCTGTGGATGTCCGCGATGTGGCTCGATCACCTCAGCGCCTCGTGGTCGACGAACACCCGGCGGCCGTATGCCGCAGAGTACGCTGCCACTAGGTTACTCGCCTCGGCCGCTGCCCCGCCATTCCGGTGATTCCGAGTCGTGCCCGACGCCGGAGCCGGCGACCGCCGTGCATCGCGAAGCTAGGGCGCCGCCCTGAGCTGCGCCAGCGTCTTTCCCAGCGCCTGGATCTGCCGCCCGAACGCGGCGAGATCGCCGGCGCGCAATGCGGCCTGCGCGGCCGCGTACTGCGAGTTCGCACGCGCGATGAGCGCGGCCGCAGCGGCACTGGTCGTGCCTGGGGACGGCCGGGTCCCGGGTGAGGACGGCTGTGTGCCCGGCGGCGGGGCACCGCCGAAGATCAGCGTGAGCGCCTCGCCCAGCGTGGGTGCCATCACCACGTTCTGCTGCTGGCCCGTCGGCAGATTGGGCGTGGCCGACGGCGACCTGTAGAAGACGATCACACGCTGGATCTGTGGCAGCGCCGTAGTGGAGGACTGCAGGTACAGAGGCTGGACGTACAGGAGCGAGTCCTGGATCGGCACCGTGAGCAGGTTGCCGAAGATGACGTGCGAGCCCTGCTGGCCCCACAGCGTGCGCTGCGCCGAGATCACTGGGTCCTGGTTGATGGCCGCTTCCACCTGGGCAGGGCCGTACACGTTGAGGCTCGAGGGGAATTCGAAGCTCACGGCCCGGCCGTAGTTGGGCAGGTCAGACTGCGCTCCGAGCCAGGCGATCATATTGGCGCGCCCGTTGGGCGCGTAGGGCAGGATCAGCACGAACTCCTCGCGCGTCTGGCCGGGCAGCCGCATGATCATGTAGTAGGCGCTCGCGGGCGCGGCGCCCGAGATCGAGAGGTTGCCGGGGATCTCCCACTGGTTGCCCTTGTTGTACAGCAGGGCTGAGTCGGTGACGTGGTACGTCGCGAACATCTCCGCTTGGGCCCTGAAGAAGTCCTCGGGGTAGCGCACGTGCTGGTGCAGTGCTGCCGGCATCTGTGAGGACGGGAAGAAGACTCCGGGGAAGATCCGCTCGTACGTGCGGATGAGCGGATCCTGCTGGTCGAACACATAGAAGCGCATCGACCCGGTGTAGGCGTCAATCACGACCTTGACCGAGTTGCGGATGTAGTTGAGCCCGCCGTTGGGCTGCGAGTAGGGGATGCGGTCGGTGGTGGTGTACGCATCGGCGATCCAGTAAAGCCTGCCCCCGGCGACGACCATGTACGGGTTGGAGTCGAAGTTCAGGAAGGGCGCTGCCGCCGCGAGGCGCGCCCGGATGTTGTTCAGGATCATCACGCGGCTCTGGCTGGTGATGGCCGAGGTTGTGAAGAAGCGGATGTCGCCGAAGCGAAGGGTGAAAGCGAGTCGGTTGAGGAAGGATCCTATGGGGATGCCGCCGGTCCCGGTGTACTGCGAGTACACGTCGCCGTTGGGGCCCGGGTAGTCGAAGGTGGGGTACTTGGTCTTGACGAGGACGTAGTTGGTCCCCAGCAGACCGTAGTAGATCCGCGGCTGGGTGATCGCCAGCGTCGGTGCCGACGACACGCCGGGAACGTTCTGCACGAGGAAGTCGGGCGAGCCTCCCGAGGCGACCTGGTTCACGGCCGATACCGCGACCCCGTACCCGTGTGCGTAGGTGATGTGCTGATTGACCCAGGTCTGCGCCTGGGGCGGCAAGCCCGCGACGCGCAGCTCGCGTGGTGCCAGCATCGTCTGCGTGTACACGCCGTTCACCAGATAGCGGTCGACGCTCACGGTCGAGAACGAGTAGTACGGCCTCAGCTCCTGCAGCTGGCTGTAGCTGCGCAGCAGCACCTGCGGGTCCCACAGGCGGATGTTGCGCACCGTCACGCTGTTGGCCTTGAGCGCGGCTGCCGAAAGGTCGCCTTGAAGTGAGTAGGGGGTCTTGGAGATCGCCGTGAGGTCATAGGCAGCACGCGTTGCGGCGATGTTGAAGGCGATGTACGGCTTCTCCTTGGCCAGCTGGTTGGGGTTGACGATCAACGCCTGCCAGACGGCGGGCACGATGCCGAGCAGCACGATCAAAGACGCCAGCCACACGCCGAACGCCGCCGCCGGCCACCACGGGCGCCGCCGGCGCGCGGCATTGTAAACTAGGGCGCCGGCCAGCACGAAGGCCAGCACCATCATCACGCGGATCAGCGGCAGGCGCAGGTGGATGTCCGTGTAGCCTGCGCCAAACACCACACCCGACGACGAGTAGAGCAGGTTCCACGCCTCGAAGAGGTAGCCCAGCCCGCCGAGCACGAACAGCGCCGCGGCGAGCGCCGAGATGTGGATGGCGGCGCCCTCTTCAACACGAAACCCGCCGAAGCGCGAAACGTGCTCGGCCGCGCGCACCTGCGGCGTCGTGCGCGCCCACTGTTCGGGCGTCATTTGGCTCTCTCTCAGCCTCACCTCAAGACCGCCGACCGCCAGGTGCGCGGCGATCGAGAGGATCAGGGCCACCACCAGTGAGGCGAACAGGAAGCTGTACGCATATTCCCACGCCGGCAGCCGGAGCACGTAGAAGGACAGGTCGTGGTGGAAGATCGGGTCGCGGATCCCGAAGGGAACGGCGTCCAGGGCCCGCGCGAAGACGAGCCACGCCCCGGCCGCGGAGCCGCCGGCGATCAGCGCCCCGACGAGCGCCACTACCAGTCCGGCGCGCCCCACCCAGCGCAAGGCGGACTCGTGCACCACCTCGATGACGTCGAGGCCCTCGACCGGGCGGTACTTGGGCGCCAGCCGCCGCGCGATTAGCAGGTTGCCGTAGACCACGGCGAAGAACGTGGCGGCGAACACTGGCCACGCGACGACGCCGATGGCGAAGCGCTTCCAGAAGATCGTCCGCAGGCCCACCTCTCCGAACCAGAGCCAGTCAACGTAGAGGCGCGCCAGGATGACGCCGAGCACGACGAAGACCACCGCGACGAGCGCCGCGATGGCCAATCGCCGCCTGAGCGGGCGACGGCGACGGCGCGGTGGCTCGTCGCTTTCGGTCGCATCTGTGGTGGTGATCACGCTCATGAAAGGACTGTCGAGGCCGTCTGGTCAGTCATTCCCGGGCGTGCCCGAAAACGTGGGCCCGCAGGTCGTCCCGATCCACGTGGACGAGACGACACGCATCTATGGATCTCTTGAAGGTGGCCATGGCCACTCCCTCTTCTCATGGTGATGCGACCATGCATGTGCGTTGTTCCCCAATCGCGGCGCCTCCAAGACACCGCTCCGTCGATGGCGCGCGTTCGGACGCAGTGATGCCCAAGCTGGGATGTGGCGGAGACGCCCGATGCGTCTTTGCTCACCTCGGCCAGAAGCTTCCCTGCGCAGCGCCTCAACAGGGAGATCCGCCTCACACGCTCGCTGCGCGAGACCCATGAAGGAGGATCCCCTGCCGCGCGGGTCGACTGCATCCTCAACTCGGTGACCTCACGGTGGAGCTCGCCGGGGCACGTCAGCGGCTGCCGTTCGCGGCGGAGGCCAGCGCCGGAATCGCCCTTCGCGGGCCAACGCTATACTGTTCTTGGATGAGTCAGGCGGAACCCCAGCCTCCAGGAGGCGCCGACTGGCGCTCAGAGCGGCGCGCGACGCAGCGCCGCCGGCTGCGCAAGCTGCGCTGGCTCGCGCTCTTCGCGTTCATCGCCTTCCTCATCTTCGTCGCCGCCTCGTTCGCTGCCGCCGCCTACACCGAGCGCAGCAGCTTCTGCGAGACCGCCTGCCACGAGATGGGCCCATACGGCCGCTCCTGGCAGAAGTCCGCCCACAAGGACGCCGCCTGCGTGAAGTGCCACATCAAGCCGGGCGCCATCGAGTTCGTGGAGGCCAAGGGCTCGGCGCTGCGCGAGGTGTACGTCCACTTCAGCGGCGAGGACAAGGCCCCCATCGCCGTCACCGAGCACATCCCGAACTCAACGTGTCAGGAGAGCGGCTGCCACCCATGGGGGACGATCAAGGATCCGGCGCCGGTGCCTTCCGCCTCCGCGGTCGCGTCGCCGAACTCTGCCGCGAGGCCCGCTGGCTCAGCCCCACCGGTCGCCTTTTCGCACGCGCAGCACGCCAAGGTGCCGCTGTGCATCGAGTGCCACTCCCAGGTGGTGCACCGCAGCGTCCCCGGCAAGCCATACCTCGACCCGACCACCATGGCCTACTGCCTGCGCTGCCACGACGGTAAGCGGGCGTCGGGGGCGTGCGAGACGTGTCACGCGCCGGCGCACGCCCCACGCGGTGCCTGCACCAAGTGCCACAGCCTCGCCTCGTGGAGCTCGACGTTCTCGCACCCCGTGCCCCTGGGTGCGCAGCACAAGACGGTGATCTGCGAGAAGTGCCACACCAGGGCGACGAACACCGTGATGGGCTTCTCCGCCGGCTGCGCGGCCTGCCACGCCAAGCCCCACAAGAACGTGAAGACGGTGCTGTGCGCGAAGTGCCACCTGCCGACGCACTGGAAGCCGTCCACGTTCAA
>JADGPQ010000239.1 GCA_017882325.1 Thermoleophilia bacterium | reverse complement strand
GGCTCACGCTGATGTTGACAATGGCAAACGGGGTGCGGCGCACAGAGTATCAGATGGGTGCGAGCGTGCAGGGCGCACGTCGATGACGCGAGGGCCAAAGAGGCCGTCCCCGGCGGCCGACCTGGACAGTAGGGCGGCGGCCTTGCGGAGATGGCCCCGGCCGCCGTCGGCAACGCCGATGTCGACCGCGGCGACGCACTGCAGCGTCGTCTACGGCGGCAGGGGCATGGCGAGCGTGTAGCCTGCGCCGTCTTCCTGCGGCTGGAGCGCCCATCCCCCGAAGTTCTCGAAGAAGTAGGCGTGGCGCGCGATCGTCAACGAGAGGTCGAGCGAGCGTGAGTGTTCCTTGACCTGCCACCTGGCATCGAGATGCGGCACGCCGCTGTGACGCTCGGCGCCGCCGGATCGGGAGACGTAGTGCTTCACGCCGGCCCCCTTGGCGGCGTCGCCGAGCGCCTTGCCCCTGCCGCACCTCGGCGTCCATGCCCCGCTCGAACGGCGTGGCCACGCTAGACGCGCCGCACGCGCCCTCGAGCGCCGGATCCAGCGAGCCGCCACGGCGCCCGGACCTCGACGGAATCCCGCGTGCGCTGCGCGCGTGTGGACGCGAACACAATCGAACAGCTATAATCTCCGCGTTCCCAAGTGGGACGTTGGGTCTGCTATCACCCACTGAATCTGGGCCTGCCGCGATTCTGTCGAAGGAGTACGTATGTCGGGCACACCCCCCAAGTCCACCGGCGCTGCCCTCGTGCTGGGCGGAGGCGTCGCTGGCATCCAGTGTTCCCTCGATCTCGCCGAAGGGGGGTACAAGGTCTATCTGGTCGAGAAATCGTCGGCCCTCGGCGGCCACATGGCGCAGCTCGACAAGACCTTCCCCACCAACGACTGCTCGATGTGTACGCTGGCGCCGAAGCTGGTCGAGGCCGGCCGGCATCTGAACATCGACATCATCACCAATTCGGAGCTCACCGCTCTCGAAGGCGAGCCCGGCGACTTCAAGGCCAAGGTGTTCCACCACGCGCGGTTCGTCGACCCGGACCTCTGCACGAGCTGTGGCGACTGCGTCCCGGCCTGCCCCATCACGGTCGGCGACCAGTACAACGAAGGCCTCGGCGAGCGCAAGGCCATCTACAAACTGTATCCCCAGGCCATCCCCAGCACGTACGTGGTCGAGAAGAAAGGCTACGCCCCATGCAAGAGCAACTGCCCGGTCGAGACCTCGGCCCAAGGCTATATCGCCCTCATCGCCGAGCGTCGGTTTGAAGACGCGTATCGTGTCGCCGCCGAACCCAACCCCTTCCCGTCGGTCTGCGGACGCGTCTGCGCCCATCCCTGCGAGACGGCCTGCACGCGCGGCGCGGTCGACGAAGCCATCTCCATCGCCAGCCTCAAACGCTTCGCCTGCGATCACGGCGCCCCGGCCGACCTGCCCGAGAAGCTGCCGCTCGTCTTCGACGAGAAGGTGGCCATCATCGGCGGCGGCCCGGCCGGCCTGAGCTGTGCCCGCGACCTGGCCCAGTACGGCTATGCCGCCACGGTCTTCGAGGCGCTGCCGGTGGCCGGCGGCATGCTGCGCGTCGGCATCCCCGACCACCGCATGCCGCCCGACGTGCTGCAGCGCGAGATCGACCAGATCTGCGCCCTGGGCGTCGACCTGCGCCTTAACCAGCGCTGCGGCGTCGACTTCACCGTCGACGGCCTGCTGGCCGACGGCTACCGGGCCGTGTTCATGGCCCCCGGCCTGCACGCCAGCGCCCCGGCGCCGGTCAAGGGCGACGACCTCGACGGCTGCCTCAAGGCGGTCGAGTTCCTGCGCGAGCTCAACCTCGGCCGGCCCATGCCGGTCGGCGACCGCGTGGTGGTCATCGGCGGCGGCGACGTGGCCTTCGACACGGCGCGCGGCGCCTCGCGCCTCACCTCCACCAACGGCAAGACCCCCGAGGTCACGATCGCCTATCGACGCACCGGCGACGAGATGCCGGCTTCGCCCGAAGAGATCGAAGAGGGCCTCGCCGAGCAGCTCAAGATCGAGTACCTCGTCGCCCCGGTCGAGATCATCGGCAGCGGCGGCAAGGTGAGCGCCATCAAGCTGCAGCGCATGCGGCTGGGCGAGCCCGACGAGCAGGGCCGCAGGCGTCCCGAGCCCATCGCCGGCGACTTCGTCGAGATCGCCTGCGAGACGGTCATCTTCGCCATCGGCCAGGCGATCGTCGACGACTTCGCCAAGGGGCTCGACGACGTCGAGATCATGCGGAACGCGGTCACGACCGAACCCGATACGCTGGCCACAGCCCACCCGGCCGTGTTCGCCGGCGGCGACGTGGCCCCCACCGGCCCGCTGACCGCCATCGAGGCGATCGCCGCCGGGCGCAAGGGCGCCGCCAGCATCCACAACCACCTGCGCGGCGAGCAGCTCGTCTCGCTGTGGACGAACTCGTTGGAAGAGGCCCGGCCCGACGACGAGGCCCTGGCCAAGATCACCCCCGAGGCGCGCGTGCACATGCCCGAGCATCCCGGCGCCGAGCGCCGGCGCAGCTGGGTCGAGGTGCGGCAAGGCTTCACAGAAGAGCAGGCTGTCGCCGAGGCCAAGCGCTGCCTGCAGTGCGCCGTCTGCTCCGAGTGCATGGAGTGCGTGCGCGCCTGCGGTCCCGGCGCCCTCCTGCACGAAGAGCGCGACGAGGAGATGGAGCTCGACGTCGGCGCCGTGGTACTGGCAACGGGCTTCGACCTGTACGACCCCGGCGCCAAGAGCGAGTACGGCTACAAGCGGTACCCCAACGTGCTCTCGGCGCTCGAGTACGAGCGCATGTTGAGCGCCTCCGGACCGACGATCGGCGACGTCAAGCGCCCGTCCGACGGGTCGCACCCCAAGAAAGTCGCCTTCATCCAGTGCGTGGGCTCGCGCGACCAGGATCACGAGTACTGCTCCAGCGTCTGCTGCATGTTCGCCAACAAGCAGGCGATGCTCACCATCGACCACGTGCCCGAGTGCGAGCCCGAGGTCTTCCTCATGGACATGCGCGCCCAGGGCAAGGGCTTCGACGCCTTCTACCAGCGCGCCCAGGACATGGGCGTGAAGTTCATCCGCTCGCGGCCCAGCTACGTCAAGGAAGACCCGCTCTCGGACGACCTGCTCATCAGCTGGGAAGACGAGGGCGGCAAGCTGCACGAGAGCCGTTACGACATGGTGGTGCTCTCGGCCGGCCTGGAGCCTGCGCGCAAGGCGCAGGAGGCGGCCGGCCACCTCGGCATCGCCCTCAACCGCCACGGCTTCTGCGAGCTGCGCGAGTTCGAGCCGCTCGCGACCAGTCGCGAGGGCGTCTTCGTGGTTGGCCCGTTCGGCGAGCCCAAGGATATCCCCGAGTCGGTCGCGCAAGCGTCGGCCGCCGCGGCCAAGGTCATGACCGGCCTGGCCGATTCGCGCGGCACGCTCACCGTCGACCAGGAGTTCCCGACCGAGCGCGAGGTCACCGGCGAAGAACCACGCGTGGGCGTCTTTGTCTGCCACTGCGGCAGCAACATCGCCGGGGTCATCGACGTCGAGAACGTCGCCGAGTACGCGCAGACGCTGCCCGGCGTGGAATACGCCACCGACACCCTGTACTCGTGCTCCAGCGACAGCCTCTCGATGATCCGCGAGAAGATCGAGGAGCACCAGCTCAACCGCGTGGTGGTGGCGAGCTGCACGCCGCGCACCCACGAGCCCATCTTCCAGGACACCCTGCGCGAGGCCGGGCTCAACCCGTTCCTCTTCGAGATGGCCAACATCCGCGACCAGGCGAGCTGGGTGCACAACCTCGAGCACGCCAAGGCCACGGACAAGGCGCGGGACCTCGTGAGGATGTCGGTCGCCCGCGCCCGCCTGCTCGAGCCGCTCTTCAAGATCGACGTGCCGCTCACGCACGCGGCCGTGGTCATCGGCGGCGGCGTCGCCGGCATGACCACCGCCAACGCGCTCGGCGACATGGGCCACGAGGCGCACCTCGTCGAGCGCAGCGACAAGCTCGGCGGCCTCGTGCTCGAGCTCGGCGACACCATCAAGGGCAACGACCCCATCGAGCTGGTCAAGCAGCTCGAGCAGAAGCTCGTCGACAACCCCAACGTCAAGATCCACCT
>JADGPQ010000238.1 GCA_017882325.1 Thermoleophilia bacterium | reverse complement strand
CCAACGCGTCCCAGCGCTTGAAGACAACGTACCGCTTCTCCGAGGGCACGACCGGCACCGTCTCCATCCAGGCCGTAACAAGTTCAGGAGTCTGCTTGTAGCGCTCGCCCTCCAACTCCCCGGCGATGCCGCACGAGAGGAAGGATTCGAAGTCCTTTCGCAGGCTCGTGTCGAGTCCCAGGAAGCGCCTGCCGCAGCCGACGGTCTCACGCGCGTAGCAGACAGACTGGCCGCGGCGCACGGCCGCCAGGTCGCCGATGAAGCAGCGCCAGCCCTTGGCGGGCCGGCTGGGCGCAGCGCCGTGCGCCGCGTCGGACCGGAAGAAGGCGACCGGGAGCTCGGCGCCGGGAAAGTACGTGGACCAGATCTCTAGGAGCCTGCTCTTCTGCTCTGTCGTCATCCGTGCCTCCTGGCGAGTGTGCGCATCAGCCGATGCCGAGGCGCGGGGCTCAACGACCGCGGCGTGATCAGCCGCCCACACGCTCCAGGAATCGCTCGCGCCGCTCCTTGGGCCAGCGTGTGCAATACGCAGGCTTCTGCGCGATGATGCGCTTGAAGCACAAGTTGCACGTGGGCGTGCACTCGGTGATCGGCTCGGCGATCTGCCCGCGCGCCTTCTTGGGCCAGAGCGGGTCGGCGAAGATGATGCGCCCCAGCCCCACCATGTCGGCGGCGCCGTCGCTCAGGATGGCGCGCGCCGTCTCCGGCCGCTGGATGCGTCCGGCTGCGATGACTGGCATCGCCGGGAGTTCCTCTTTGATGGCAGCCGCGAACGGCGCCATGAACGCCTCGCGGCGGTCGTCCACGACGTACTGGGGCGGGGAGTCGTAGCACCCGGCCATGACCGAGAGATACGTCGCGCCGGCGCGCGCCAACTCCAGGGCGAACGGCCGCGTCTCGTCGAGCGTGATGCCGTCCGGGACGCACTCGTCCGCCAAGAAGCGGTACCCCACTGGGAAGCCGCCGCCCACCGCCGCTCGCACGGCTGCGAACACCTCGAGAGGAAAGCGCATCCGGCCCGCGAGCTCGCCGCCGTACCCGTCGTGGCGCAGATTGGTCCGCGCCGAGAGGAACTGCGTGAGGAGATAGCCCATGCCGCCGTGCAACTCCACGGCGTCGAATCCCGCATCCTTCGCCCGCCTCGCCCCTGCCGCAAAGGCCGAGGCGACCCGGTCGATGTCGGCTTGGTCCATGACCCTCGGCGTGACTCCCCAGGTCTCCACAGCAGAAGGCGCGATGCGGTCGGGGCGTTTCGCGTGCCTTCCGGCGTGATGGAGCTGAAGTACAGCCGGCGCGCCGCGCGCCTTGATGGCCCTTGCCAGGCGCGCTAGCCCCGGGATGAAGCGATCCTCGGAGATGAGGAGGCTGCGCGGGTTGCCGAGGCCGCATGGTTCGACGCAGACGTTCTCGACCACCACCATCCCCGCCCCGGAGTCGGCCATCTCGGAGTAGTAGTCGAGCACGAGGCTGTTCACCTCGTGGTCCGGGTCCGGATACGCGAGGTACATGGGGAGGCAGACGATACGATTCGCGAGGGTCAGGGGTCCGAGACGAAACGGCGAGAAGAGAAGGTCCGTCATGAGCAGGTCGCTCCTTGCCGCGATCGATGACGGTGTCGTCCACCGCGAACTGATCGTGACGGCATCGTGGTTTGTACTGTCGGCATGATAGTTGCACCTTTCCTTGCCCGGATACAGCCGGCCCACTGACCCCGACTTCGCGTAGCTCGTCCGCATCATTCGCGAGGACCGCCCGAGGCAACTGGTCCTTGCGCACGCGCGCCGGGTCGGCCAGACTGCCGCTATGGGCTTCATGATCTTCAGACCAGGCGAGCGCGAGTTCCAGGCGGCGCTGCGCGGCGACCTGCGGCGCAGCCGTGCGTCCCTCTCCGAGGCCCTGCACACGATGCGCGCCAACATCTGGCGCCTGCCGCCCGGAGCGCGCGGCAGCCGCCACATCGAACACGTCCAGGAAGAGATGTTCGTCGTCCTCGAAGGCACGGCGACGCTGCTCCTTGGCGACCCGCCCGAGCGCGTCGAGCTGCCTTGCGGCACCGTCGCCGTCGTCGAGACCGGGACCGCCCAGCAGCTGCACAACGAGAGCGAGGCCGAGACCGTCATCCTCATCGTCGGCGCTCCGCCCGAGCAGGGCCACGCGGAGCACCTGCCCGACGTGGACTAGTCCCGGCCTTAGCTCCCCAAGCGCGGCGCGATCATGAAGCATCCGTGTCCCCAGTCAGAATGAGGAGTACGCGCCCATGCCCTTGATGAACGCAGTCCAAGTCGCCGGTCCCGGCGCCGATCTCGAGATGGTCCAGACGGAGATCCCCGAACCCGGCGAGCGGGAGGTCCTCCTCAAGGTCGAGGCCTGCGGGGTCTGCCACGGTGACGCCATCCCGATGCACGGTCGCTACCCGGGGCTCTCCTACCCGCGCGTCCCCGGGCACGAGGTCGTGGGCGTGGTCACCAGACGAGGCGCGGGCGTCAGCGGCTGGGAGGTGGGAGCCCGGGTCGGCGTCGGCTGGAGCGGCGGCCACTGCATGGTCTGCGAGGCGTGCGCCGATGGCGACTATCCGAGCTGTGAGGATTCCCGCGTCACCGGCCTCTCGGTCGACGGCGGCTACGCCGAGTACATGGTCGCGCGCTCGTCGGCCTTGGTGAGCATCCCGGACGAGCTCTCGTCGGCGGACGCGGCGCCGCTCCTGTGCGCGGGCGCCACCACCTTCAGCGCTCTCAAGAGCAGCGGAGCGGCCGGCGGCGACACCGTGGCGGTCCACGGCATCGGCGGCCTCGGGCACCTGGCACTGCAGTACGCGAGCCGCCTCGGCTACCGCACCGTCGCCCTCTCGCGCGGCCCGCAGAAGGAGACGCTGGCCCGCGAGCTCGGCGCCCACGCCTACATCGATACCGACGCGACGGACGCCGCCGCGGCGCTGCAGGAGCTCGGTGGCGCCAGAGTGATCCTCTGCACGGCGCCAAACGTGACAGCGATCGCCGGGCTCATCGATGGCCTCGGCATGGACGGGCAACTGATCATCGTCGCCGGCCTTAGCGAGCCGCTCTCCTTCTACCCGGGCAAGCTCTTCCGCGGCGGCCGCTCGATCAAGGGTTGGCACGGCCAGCGCCCGGCCGACGCGGTGGAGTTCAGCATGCGCTTCAGCATCATGCCGATGATCGAGACCTTCCCTCTGGAGCGGGCGGCGGAGGCCTTCGAGAAGATGATGTCGGCCACGGTGCGCTTCAGGTCGGTCCTGACCATGGGTGCGTGAGTCGCGCGACGAGCGGAGGGCGTGATGGCGGAGATGATGGAGCTGATCAAGAGCAGACGCTCGTTGCGGGCGCCCTACGACCGCGGGCGACCGGTCGAACCCGAGAAGCTGGCACAGATCCTCGAGGCGGCGCGCTGGTCGCCGACCGCCCACAACATGCAGAACTTCGAGATCGTCGTGGTCGACGATCCGGGAGTGCTCGACGCGATCGCGCGCATCGAGCGTCCCGTCTCCGAGACGTTCATCCGCGAGAACTACGCGCAGCTTTCCTTCTCCGAGGAGGAGTTGCTGCAGCGCAAAACGGGGGTCCTCGGCAGCATGTTCCCGCCGTCCTGGCGGAGGCCCGACTTCAGGCTCGACGAGCTCGACGCGGAGGAGGTCGCCGCCATGCGCCGGCCGCTGCCCGCGAGCCCGCTGCTGCTGGTCGTGGTCTACGACCCGAGCCGGCGCGCACCCGCCTCCGAGGGCGACTTCCTCGGAATCGTCAGCCTCGGCTGCGTCATGGAGAACATGTGGCTGGCGACCGAGTCGCTGGGCATCGCCATGCACATCGTCAGCTCGCTGAGCTCCGGCGGCGAGGTGAAGGAGATCCTTGGCATCCCGAAGCGCCTGACGATCGCCTTCTCGTGCCGACTCGGCTACCCGGAATCCCCCCCGCCCACCTACCTGCGCGTGCGGCGCGAGGTCGCGGACTTCACACATCACAACAGGTACCGGGACTGACACGCAGCGTCGGGCAGACCTCCTGCACACTGGACAGACCTAGCTGCCGGAGGCCTTGACGACCTGCACCAAACACGTCACCGGCCCCCCTGACTCAGGCCGCCAATGCGTCCGTTCGACTTGAGCCCCTGCACGGA
>JADGPQ010000068.1 GCA_017882325.1 Thermoleophilia bacterium | reverse complement strand
GCCATGCCTTGGGGTGCCCAGGTGCGCACCGACGTGGTGCGCGACAAGGAGCTGCTCGAGCTCATGCGGGCCTCGGGGGCCGACTTCGTCGCCCTCGGCCTCGAGTCGGTCAACCAGGCCACCCTCGACGGTTTCGAGAAGTCGCAGACCGTCGGTGACATCGAACACGCCATCAAAGTGCTGCACGACTACGGCGTCCGCACCCACGGCATGTTCGTGCTGGGCGCCGACAGTGACACGCCGAGCTCCGTGCGCGACACGGTGACCTTCGCCCTCAAGAACCACATCGACACGGTCATGCTCAACATCCTCACCCCGCTCCCCGGCACGCAGCAGTTCAACGACCTCGACGCCCAGGGCCGCATCATCACCAAGGAGTGGTACCTATACGACGCGCAGCATGTGGTGTTCGAGCCGCGTCAGATGAGCGCCGCGGAACTGCAGCGCGAGGTGCTGCGCGGCCAGCGCCGCTTCTTCCACGCGGAGCGGCCAGTGAGCAAGTTCGCCTCGTGGGTCCTCACGCGCAGCGAGACCAGCTACTCGCGGATGCTCGAATACGGCTGGTGCTGGTGGTACGCGCGCATGTGGTGGCGCGACCCGCGCAACCGCCGGCACATGCGCATGCTCGAGCAGCGGCGCCGAGCGCGCACGGCCGCCGCGCTCGAGGGGATGCAGCGGGCGTAGCCTCTGACCGCCCGCCTCTCGCGGGCGTCGCGCCGCATGTCGCGCGTGTCGCCCCGCCTTTGCGGGAATCACTTGTCTGCAAGGCGCGCATCTCCTCCGCGCGCCACCGACAGGAAGGCGACAGGATGGTCATCGCGACATTCGCGGCCGGCTGCTTCTGGGGCGTCGAGCAGCGTTTCGCGCAGCTCGACGGCGTCACCAGCACCGAGGTCGGCTACACGGGCGGCGTCACGCCGCACCCGACGTACGAGCAGGTGTGCTCGCACCGGACCGGTCACGCCGAGGCCGTGCGCCTCGAATACGACCCCGAGCAGATCACCTACGAGCAGCTCCTGGCTGCGTTCTTCGGCATGCACGATCCCACACAGCTGAACCGCCAGGGGCCGGATGTGGGCGACCAGTACCGCTCGGCGATCTTCTTTCACACGAGGGGGCAGGAGGACGCCGCTCGCGCCGCGGTGCGCGCGCTGGAGACGGAGGGCGGGTTCCGCCGGCCGATCGTCACCGCGGTGGTGCCGGCGCCTGAGTGGTGGCCGGCCGAGGACTATCACCAAAAGTATTTCGAGAAGCACGGCCGCTTCGGCTGCGCGATCTGACCGGCCGGGAGACCTGCGGCCGCCGGCCCACCGATCCCCGCCATGCCGGAGGTGACGCCGCCCGTGCGCGCCGGGTCGATATCGTAGAGCACGGGTCCAGGCAGGACCCCTTGACCCGCGCCCCATGCATCCTGCTGCGCGAGACGGATCGCATCGACTCCCTGTGCGTCGTACCAGTTGGTACCGTAATCGCCGATCTGCGCAGTGACCACTCGCGCGCCGCAGGCCGCGACCACGTCGGTCACGAACCGGCGGAGCAGCGTCTCGTACGTCCTGTGAGCCGTGCGCGCGCGGGCGTCGGCCTCTCCCTGCCACAACAGGACGGCGCGCACCCGGCACGAAAGCCACCGGGACATCCCCGGCCGCCATGAGCTCCGTCGCAAGAAGCGGCCAGACCGTGCCTCCGCCCTCCTCGCGCGCGGCGTACCCAGTGAACCTAGTGAAGGCCGTGACGAACACCGCCCGTCGAGCCTGTTGCCGCAGGCCTCGCGTTGCCGGAACCTGCGGACGTGGTCGGGCCAGGGTCCGGGCGGCAGCGACGAGCAGGCAGGCCGTCCACGCCAGCGACGTCGCGGCACGGCTGCCGCCGCGGATGTACTCTTTCCGCGTAGTGTCGGGCCCACAGCCGAGGAGGTCACCTCTCGTGAAGTATCGCCGCATGCCCATCGAGGAGGAGTCGCCCGAACAGCTGGGCTACGACAAGATCCGCTTCAACCTCACCGAGAGCTCCGTTCGCGATCGCTCGCTGGCCGACCTCGGCTTCGAGGTCGGCGACATGCTCCTCTTCTATGGGGACCACGTCGGCAACGACACATTTCGCGAGCTGATCGCCGTGCAGAGCGGTGGGGCGGGCGGCGGCGTGGGGCGTGACGACGTGCTCGTCACGGCGGGCGCCGCCCAGGCGCTCTTCATCATCGCCACCTCGCTGCTCGAGAAGGGCGATCACCTCGTCGTCATCCGGCCCAACTACGCCACCAACATCGAGACGCCGCGGGCTATCGAGGCCGACATCAGCTACCTCGATCTCGTCTTCGAAGAGGGCTTCCGCATCGACCCCGACAAGCTCATGGCGCTGGTCTCGCCGCGCACCAAGTACGTCAGCATCACGCTGCCGCACAACCCCACCGGGGTGACCATGAGTGAGGCCGACCTGCGCAGCGTCGTCGGCCGGGTCGAGGCGGCGGGCTGCCGGCTGCTCGTCGACGAGACCTACCGCGAGATGACCTTCGGCGACCCGCTGCCCGTGGCCGCCGCGCTCAGCGAGTGCGCCGTAAGCGTCAGCTCGCTGTCCAAGACCTACGGCATCCCCGGCATCCGCAGCGGCTGGCTGGTCTGCCGCGACCGCGAGCTTATGGCCACGTTCCTCGCCGCCAAGGAGCAGATCGGCATCTGCGGCAGCGTCGTGGACGAGGAGATCGCGGCGCGCGCCTTCGCACAGCGTGACACCTGGCTGCCGGAGATCCACGCCTTCATCCGTCGCCAGTTCGAGGTGGTCAACACGTGGATGGCCGGCGAGGAGCTGATGGAATGGGTGGAGCCGCGGGGCGGCTGCGTGTGCTTTCCGCGCATCAAGCCGGACGTGCCGGTGGACCTGGACGAGTTCTACCGTGCGCTCAACGACCGGCACGGGGCCTATGTCGGCCCCGGCCACTGGTTCGAGCAGTCGCGGCGCCACATGCGCGTCGGCTATGCCTGGCCGCTGCCAGACGAGCTCGAGGGCGGCCTGGCCGCCATCTCCTCGTCGGTCCGCGCGGCCTTGGGCATGTGAGGCGAGGCCATGGCGAGTGAGGAGACGGGCCGGAGCGTGGAGCACGCCTCGGCTCAGTTCGCGGCTGCCGACGGTCTCTTGCTGATGCGCCAGGCGTGGCGCCCCCAAGGTGTAGCGGCCGCCGTGCTCGCCGTGGTCCACGGGTACGGCGAGCACGGCGGCCGCTACCGCGGGCTTGCCGAAGACATGGCGACGCGCGGCTACGCTCTGCACGTGTACGATCTGCGCGGCCACGGCCGCTCGGGCGGCCGGCGCGGGCATCTGGACCGCTTCACAGACTACCTCGACGACACGGCCGTCTTCCTGGGGGCCGTGCGCGAGGAACAACCGGGGAGACCGCTCTACCTCCTCGGCCACAGCCTCGGCGGGCTCATCGCCTCAGCGTACGCGGAGGACCGCCCGACCGACGCTCTGGCCGGTCTGATCCTCTCGTCGCCGTTCCTGCGCCTCGGTACGCCGGTCCCATCGCTCAGGATCGGCACTGCGAGGCTGCTCTCCCTGGCCGCGCCGGCGTTGAACATCGGCAACACGCTGGATCCGGCCGCGCTCTCGCACGATCACGAGGTCGTGAGGGCCTACGGCATCGACCCCCTGAACCACCACGTGGCCACTGCCAGGTGGGCCGCCGAGGTCCTGGCGGCGCAGAGCGCGGCTCTCTCGGCGGCCGGCCGCATCCGCCTGCCGCTCTTGCTCCTGTACGGCGACGCCGACGCGGTCGCCGATCCGCGGGCCGGCCGCGAACTGTATGAGCGCGCCGCGGCCCAAGACAAGACCGAGAACTGTTACGAGGGCTTCTATCACGAGATCTTCAACGAGACGGGACGCGAGGCGGTCTTCGCCGATCTCGCGGCCTGGCTCGAGGCGCACACGCCGGCGAGGGGCCCGAGCTAGCCGCCCGCCGGCCGGCCCACGGTGGTCATGTACACCACCGGCTCCTCGTCCTCGTCAACGCCCAGCAGGGCCGCCGCCTCGTTGTCGAAGAACGCGGCGATCTGGCAACTCCCGAGACCCATCGCGACCGCGGCGAGGGCCACGTTCCCGGCGATGTGCCCGGCATCCAGGAAGATGTAACGCGCAAAACGCTGGCCGTACTTCCAGCGCGAGCGCTCGAGCACGGCCGTCCACACGAACACGGCGTCCGCCTCGGCGGCGATGGCCTGGTCGAGCGCGGCGCGAGCGACCGTCAGCCGATGGTCGCCGCCGCGCAGCAACTCCAGCGCCTCGTCGAGCACGGCGTAGTGGTAGACGCCGGGCTCGAGATCCGTCACCGAGTTTGCGACCACGTAGTGTTCAATGGGGAAAAGGCCGCCGGCCGACGGCGCGGTGCGAAAGGCGAAGCCCATCTGCCGCGCCGTGACGCCGGCGGCCGCCCACAGCAGCCCGCCGAGCTCCTCGAGATCGAGTGGCGGAGGCCCGTACTCACGCACGCTCCGCCGCCGTGCCAGCACGTCGAACAGCCCTGCGGCGGATGCCGCCTCGGTGCCCGGCGTCAGGGGCGGGAGCGCGACCCTCGGCGCCTCGGGGTAGGTCTTGAACCACGAGGGCTGGCGGGCCCAGTCCATGCGCCCGCCCACGAGATGGCCGCGGCCGTGGCGCGTCTCGCGCAAGTAACGCTCGCCGATGCCTTCGTCCATGAGCCCTTCCCTGCCTGGAGGCGGCTTGTGCCGGGTTTGCTGGCAAGATACCCGGCATCCGCCACGGTCAAAGGTCAGGCGGCGGTTGCTCCGTCGCCAGCAGGGAATACCGGTGTGAGAGGCGATCCTAGCCGTGAACCAGTATCCAGACTGGAGACACGCTCATGATGTTCCAACGCAGACACCCGGTGGACATGACGCCGGCCGAGCTGGCCGCACTGTACCTCGCCGCCGACGAAGCCCGCTGGCTGGCCGAAGACCACGGTCTGTCCTCGTATTGGGAGGTCGCTCGTGTCCTGAGCGAAGCCCTGCCCAGGCAGATCGCAGAGAGCATGGAGTACTGCTGGGCACACGCCGAGGTCGTGGTGCAGCAGATCGAGGGAGACGGAGGGTACTACCGGCGGCTGATGTGCCACACCGCCTACTTGCGCGAGGATCACCCGGAAGTCTACGAGGCGATAACCCTTCTCGTAGAACAGGTCCGCGAGGCGCGGGCCTGTGCGTTGGACGCCGCCGCGTAGGCCCTCAGCCGTCTTGGCCGGGCTCGCGGTACGGTGTCGGGATGAACTCCACCGACGGGCGCCGCTGCGCCCGCCGCGGGTACCTGTCCATCAGTTCGTAGACGCTCTCCGGCATCGCATCGCTCACGGGCAGGCCCAGCCTTCCGGCCTGCTCCAGGCGGATCGGGTAGTCGTGCGTCCAGCGCCCCTCGCTCAGCGTTGCGGCCAGGGTCTCGGCCTCAGCCGGCATTCGGTCGCGGACCAGTTCGATTACGGTGTCGCGCACCTGGCCGACGGCCTTGCGGGCGATGTCGCCGAGGATCAGCGTCTCGTCGTCGCGGTTGGAGTTCGGCTGCTCCAGGGCGGCAAGGATCGAGGCGGCGGGCCATGCGCCGCGCAGCAGGTTGCCGAGCTGAGGGTCGACCGGGCCCAGCACCGCGTCGGGGTCCATGAGGATCTCGTCCGCGGCCAGAGCGACCAGCGTGCCGCCCGACATGGCGTAGTGCGGCACGATCACGGTCACGCGCCCCGGATGCCGCTTGAGCGCGTAGGCGATCTGATCCGAGGCCAGGACCAGCCCTCCGGGCGTGTGCAGGATGAGGTCGATGGGCATGTCGGCCGGGGTCATGCGGATGGCGCGCAGGATCTGCTCTGAGTCCTCGATATCGATGAAGCGGCGGAACGGGATGCCGAGCAGGCTCAGCGTCTCCTGGCGATGGATCATCGTGATGACGCGCGAGCCGCGGCTCTGCTCGAGGGCGCGCAAAAGGGCGCGGCGGCGGCGATCGCGCCGCCGCCGAAGCAAGGACGGGACGACCAGCGCCGCCGCAACGAGCGCGACGAGAAGGATGAGGAAGGCAAGGGTCATGGGGGAGTGGTGCCCCGTCAGGGGCCGGCCGACACTTTGTCCACGCCGACTCGCGGCTGCCGCGCGGGCGCGGCCGACCTGGACATTCGTCTACAGCGCTCTCTGGTCGTCTCGATTCTGCCGACTGGAGAGGGAGGACGGACACAAAGGGAGGGAGCGCGATGGTCGGGTTGAGCTGTGGCACCTGCCGATATGGCACGGAAGAGCCGCGCGGGTCTGTGTTCGCCCGTGATCGAGGTCAAGGCTGGGGGACCTGTCGCAAACGGGCCCCGGCAGTAGTCGTGATCCAGTCCCCAGAACGCACGGCGTTCTCCCAGGCAGCGTTCCCGCGAGTACGTGACGACGACTGGTGCGGTGACTACGAGGCCGTCGTGAGCCGCTCCGGCGGGTACGCGGGTCTGGACCACCCCTGAGCGATCGAGGTTGGGCGTCCCGCAGCAGCTCGCTCAGGCCGGCGCGCTGCCTTCTTTCGCACGCCGCCCAAACGGCCACTGCCGGATGACGAGGCTGATGACGCCCTCGTAGACGAGGATCACCAGGACCCAGAGCAGGATGGCGAGCCACGACGACGTCGCGACGAGCAGCACAATGAGGCCGGCGAGCAGACCGGCGAGGCGCAGCCACTGCGCATAGCGCTCGACCCAAGCAGTGAACGGCGAGTCGGCGGCGAGCGCCTCGTCCTGAGTCTGCACGACGCGCTTGCCCGCCTGAGCCACGGCGACCTGCACGTCGCGGCGCCCGGCGATCCAGGCGGCCACCGCCACGATGACGCCGACCACGACGATCCAGATGGTGAGCGTCGTGAGCGGGCGGAGCGAGGCGTTCACCACCTCCCTCACGACGGTGCTCACGTTGCCCAGCTTGAGCTGGTCGACGATGGCGCCTGACGCCTGCTTCACGATGACGTGGGTGAGGATCAAGGCGATGGCGGCGCCGATGCCGAGGGCGATGATCGTGTGGCGCCGCCGCCGCGACAGCCAGATGGTGACGGCGATGAGCAGCGCGGTGATGATCGGCAGAATGATGACCAGGCTGTCGAAGATGCGCACGGCGGTCTTCGCCGGGCCGAGGGCGCTGTTCGTCAGGAGCGTGACCTGACCGAAGTCCGGGGGGAGCGTCTTTCCGGACCACTGGGACACCTGCTGGATGGACTGCGCCGGAGGCGTCCCGGGCTGGATGACGGGCGGCGAGAAGCGGCTGGAGAGGGCGCCCGGTAGCTTGCCGTCGACCCACACCAGCGCCTGGCTGACGAGCGGCAGCGTGTCCAGTTTGACGTCGCTGCCGGCGACGTAGGTGTTGGTGTTCTGGCCGCGCAGCAGCCCGACGATCTTCTCGTGAGCCAGCTGGTTCACCTTGAGCCAGAGGGCGTACGCCTGAGGGGTGCTGAGGACCTTGGTGGTCTGCTTGGTGATGAAGGAGTCCACCGCGTCGGTGATCGGCGCCGCCAGGAACGCCGCCTTGGGCGGCAGCGCTGCCTGCGTGCGCGCCTGCAGGTCGGTCGCGGTGACCACCTGGCCGGCGACGTAGTCGCTCAGCGACTTGATGGCCGCCGGGTCCTTGCCGATCGGCCCGACGAGCTTCATGTAGCCGCTGGTGTTGAGCACCGTGTAATGCGCCCATATCGCGACGCCGCTGACCACCACGGCGAGGCACGAGAGCACGATGAGCACGCCGACGAGGATGTTGCGCGTGCGGCTGCCCTTGCGCACGACGACGACTTTCGTGGCGGACCCGGCGTCGTCCGCGGCGGGCAGCGCCTGTGTGACGGCGGTCTGTCCGGCGACGGCATCGCGCCCGGAATCGGCTCCGGCGGCGCTCTCGTGGCGCGTCATGTCATCGTTCACATCGACCGTCTCCCTGTTTGTGCGACGCGGCTCATCGCCGCTGCGTGACCACGTGGTTACATTCGCCGCGTGAGGCCGGTTCCCCTCGGCGGCGGCGCTTCACCGCGGCGGGTCTGAGCAGAACAGCGAGACCTGGCAGCGCAACCGGTACTGCGAGTCCAGCTCTCCGGTCCTGCGCAGCCCGTCGAGGCGAATGACTCGTCGCGCCAACGGGGTCTGCTCGAGGGCCGGGGCCGCGTCCACATGAACGCCGACGGGCCGGCCATGCTGGTCGTAGACTAAAGGTCCAAATTCCGGAACGCTCACTCTCTTTGCGCGGTGCCTCATCATCGTCCCTCTCGCCGTGGGGTCTGACCCGGGTGTACCCGGGATGCGGCCGCGCGATGCGCTGAGAGCGGCGGACCCGAGCCCGGGGAGGCCGCGGCAGGTCGCGGCAGCGGGCTCACGCGGCCGCATCTCCGGCGGCCGCGGCGGCCTCCTGCAGCTCCCGCCACACCGCTGCTACGTGCTCGCGCTCGGTGGCTTGGGCGCCGATGGAGACGCGGATCATCTGGCGGCCTTTGAGCACGGCCGGCGTCACGTAGGAGCGGCCGGCGCGGTTGACGCGGTCGGCGATGGCCAGGTTGTGGGCGGCCAGCGCCGGCTCGTCGTCTTCCAGCGCCGCCGGCACGTGTCGCACGCACACGGTCTGCAGCGGCACAGGAGCAAGGCGTTGCCAGCCGCGCGCCGCGTCGACCTGCCCGGTCAGCCAAACGGCATTGTCCAGGTCGCGCCGAACCCGTTGCTGCAGGCCCTCCACGCCGTACTCACGGATGAGGAACCACAGTTTGAGCGCGCGGAAGCGCCGCCCCAGCGGGATGCCCCAGTCGCGCAGGTTGCGCACAAGGCCGTCCTGGGCGGTGCGCAGATAGCTGGGATCGGTGCTCATGACCCGCACCAGGTGCTGCGGATCGCGTACGAAGTAGGCCGAGAGGTCGAAGCCCGTGCCCATCCATTTGTGCGGGTTAAGCACCACGGAGTCGGCGTGCTCGACGCCCTCCCACATCCAGCGGTGCTCGGGGCAGATCATGGCGGTGCCGGCGAGCGCGGCGTCGACGTGGAGCCACATGCCGTGGCGCGCGGCGAGCTCCGCCATGGGCGCAAGCGGGTCGAGGGCGGTCGTGGCCGTCGTGCCGACGGCCGCCACGAGCGCGCAAGGCCGGCGGCCGGCGGCGAGGTCTTCGCGCACCGCCGCCTCCAGCACGTCGAAGCGCAGGGCGTGGTCGTCGTCGGTCTCGAGCAGGCGCAGATTGTCGGCGCCGAAGCCGGCGAGGTGCGCCGCCTTGGGCACCGAGCTGTGCGCCTGGTCCGACGCGTACACCACGAGCGGCGCCTCCTCGGCCTGCAGACCGGCGCCGTTCTGGCTGAAGTCGCTGGACCGTTCGCGCGCGCACAGCAGCGCGCAGAGGGTAGCCGTGCTGGCGGTGTCGTGGATGACGCCGGTGAAGGCGTCGCTGAGACCCAGCATCTGCCGCAGCCACTCCATGACTACATCCTCGACCTCCGTGGCTGCCGGGCTCGTCTGCCAGCTCATGCCCTGGACGCCGAGGCCTGAGGCGACGAGGTCGGCCAGCACCGACGAAAGATCCGTGTTGGAGGGGAAGTAGGCGAACCAGCCGGGGTGGTTCCAATGCGTGATGCCCGGCAGCACGATGCGCTCGAGGTCGGCCGAGATGGTCGCCAGGCCTTCGGCCCGGCGAGGCGGCTCGGCCGGCAGCTGCGCCGCCACCTCGCCCGGCTGCACGCGGCTCATCACCGGGTACTCGGCGATGCGCTCTCGGTAGTCCGCGACCCAGTCGATCAGCTCATGGCCCAGACGGCGGAAATCGTGTGTGTCCATCGGTGAGGCTCCTCTCGCGCATCCCGGCTGTTCGGACCTGCGACCAAGCCGGTGCCCGCCTGATCTGCGGACCAGTGTACCGGCATTTCGACACCCCACCGCGTATTGACACTTCCCGCGGATGCAGAAGAATGGGAGCAGTCTGCGGCGCCAGCCGCGGGGTAGGGGGACTCCTTCCACATGGAGGAGCCGATGTCGAGGAGGTAGCAGATGCTCAAGAGACTGCGTGTCATTCTCGTGGCCGTGGTGGTGGTTGCGGCTCTCCTTGCCGCGGCCGCTCCCGCGCTGGCGGTCCATCGTCCCACAAGGGTCATGATCGTCGTCATGGATCAGATGCATCCGGAGTACGCCAAGCAATACAACATGACGAACGTCCTCTGGCTGCAGAACCACGGCGTCACGTTCCCCAAGGCGTACGTTGGCGACATGGCCTCCGAGACCGTCGTGAGCCACAACGTGATGGTCAGCGGCCTTCTCCCCAAGCACATGGGCTGGTCCGACGAGGCCTTGCGCGATACGACTGACGTGCTGGACGGTGGAGCCAATGGCATCTATGTCACGGGCGATCTGAGCTATGCCCAGTTCCAGCAGCTGGTCGCCGCCGGCGCGTACCCCAAGCTGGGCACGTACCTGCACGCCAAGTTCCCAGGCAGCGTCGTCGCCTGCGTCGGTCAGAAGAGCTATCAGGTGAGGTCGATGACGGCCGGCAGCGCCGACCTGGGCGTGTTCCTCGGTAGCACGAAGAGCGGGACCAATGGCGGAGATCCGGCGCTGATCAGTCTGCTTGGCGGCGCCTACCGCGGTCCGTCAATCATCGGTACCATGGCCGCGCCGTACATCACCGCCGACCCGAACAACCGGTTCTTTGTGAACTCCGACCCCAGCAACGACTACGGCACGCTGACGCAGTCGCCGGCCTGGATCTACCCAGAGGACGGCGACCGCATGGTGCCGGGCTTCAACGAGGGTCATCTCGGAGGCGACAACTGGGTCGCCGACGCGACCATCAAGATCATGCAGAACGAGGATTGGTCGGGCCTGTTCGTCAACTTCGGCGCGATCGACAAGATCGGCCACATGTGGGGCGGCGGCGAGGCCGACAACCTCAAGAACTACCAGTGGGACCCGAACTCGATCTTCAATCAGGTCCACGAGCCGTTCATCGCCAAGAACGCCGACACCCAGCTCGGCCGCCTGATCGGCACGCTCAAAGCCCTCCATGAGTTCGACAGCACGCTCATCGTGGTCGTGGCCGACCATGGTTCCACGGCGGCCACCAAGCACTTCTATGGCGTCGACGACCAGAACGCCGGCGACTTCAACTGGTACTACGGCGACTCCCTCACCGACGGCAATTTCTATAACATGCCGGGACGCGTGATCACGCCGGCCCTCAAGCCGCTCATCGATACCGGCAACGTGGCCTTCAACTACTCGTCCACGGCGATCGAGACCTGGCTGACGGACTTCACCATGGCCAAGAAGCAGGCGGCCGCCAAGGTCATGCGCAAGCTTCCCGGGGTGATCGCCACCTACATGAAGAGTGATGACGGCACCCGGTACGTGCTCGACACGGCCACCAAGACCAAGACGAAGATGACCCTCGCTGAGCATGCGTGGTGGAAGCTGCACGGCCAGCAGCTCGTGAACACCATGGCGTGGTCCGGATCGGCCGACGTCGTCGGCCTGCTCGCCAATCGGACTTCCTACGGTGCGTTCGGCGACCACGGGGGTGCCCAGAAGGACGTCCAGCGCATCCCGATGGCCTGGTACATGCCGGGCATCAAGCACGCCGTCAGCGAGAACCCGCTGCGCCTGGTCGACATCATGCCGACCATGCTCAAGGCGCTCGGCATCACGCCGACGCACCCCATGGATGGGCAGGCGTTCTCGCTGTCGCTTCCGCAGTGATCCGCGCAGTCTGATTGTCCGGACGGCGGCCGGGGCGCATGGCGCCCCGGCCGCCGTCTCTTCGGTAGGCTGGCCGGCGTCTTCAAGAGGAGCCTCGTGCACATCAAGCCCTTCGCCGTCGAGCAGTGGATGAACGCCCACGAGACGACGGCCACCTGGAACATCGCCGAGACGTGCGTGGACTCGCTGCGCGTGGACGAGCTACTGGCGCTCACGGGCGACGGCGACGAAGTGTTCCGTCGCCTCCTCGAGACCAAGCTGACCTACGGGCACATTACCGGCTCGCCGGAACTGCGCGCCGCCATCGCGGCGCTGTACGGCGAGCGCATCACGCCCGCCCACGTCCTCACCACCAACGGCGCGATCGGCGCCAACTTCCTGGCGCTGTTCGCGCTGATCGAGCCGGGCGACACCGTGGTGTGCGTGCGGCCCACGTACCAGCAGCTCTACAGCGTGCCGGAGGCCCTTGGCGCCCACGTCCGTCTGCTGTCGCTGCGCGAGGAGGACGGCTATTTGCCCGATGTCGACGAGCTGCGTCGCCTGGTTGACGACTCCACGCGGCTCATCGTCCTCAATAACCCCAACAACCCGACCGGCGCCCTCATCGACGAGCCGCTGCTGCGCGAGATCGTCGCCGTGGCCCGCGAATGCGGCGCCTGGCTGCACTGCGACGAGGTCTACCGCATGCTCGAGCACGCGCCGGGCGCCACGGTGCCGTCCGTGGCCGACCTGTACGAGCGCGGCGTGAGCACCGGCAGCATGAGCAAGAGCTACTCGCTGGCCGGCCTGCGCACGGGCTGGGTGGCCGGTCCGCCGGACCTGATCGAGCGCTGTCTCGAGGTGCGCGACTACACGACCATCAGCTGCAGCGTGCTCGACGACGCGCTTTCCGTGCTGGCGCTCGAGCACCTCGACGCGGTCCTCGCCCGCAACCTGGAGATCGTGCGCGACAACCTCGCCGTGGTCGAAGAGTGGCTGGCCGGGGAACCGCGGCTTCATCACGTGCGGCCGCGGGCCGGCACCACCACGCTTGTCCGCTACGAGTACCCGGTGCCGTCGGTCGAGCTCTGCCAGGCGATGTTCAACTTCAACGGCGCCTTCGTGATGCCCGGAGCCGCCTTCGACGAGGAACACTCCTTTCGCCTCGGCTACGCCTGCGCCCGCGACGTCCTCGAAGGCGGGCTGGCGGCGATCTCGGCGTACCTGCGCACTCTGGAGAGCTGACTTGCCCGGCGGGTAGGTCTTTCTCCCGGCGCCTCGAATACTCGGCCGACAGACGCCTCGGCGCGGACGCGGCTTGCGTGCCGCGACGGGCTGGGGCCACGCGCGTCAACCAACAGA
>JADGPQ010000067.1 GCA_017882325.1 Thermoleophilia bacterium | reverse complement strand
CTGCCCGCGCGGCGTCTTCGTCATTGCCGACGGCCGCGCCTCACTCGCAGACCGAGGCGCCTGCATCGAGTGTGGTGCCTGCGCCCTCAACTGTGTGCCCGGCGCCATCAGTGTCGATCCGGGCGTGGGCTGTGCGCACGCAATCATTCACGGGTGGTTGACCGGCGGCGAACCAAGCTGTGACTGCTAGGGCCGGTAGCTGACCGAGCTTGCCGAGTTCTACGCTGAGGCCGAGAACCGCCTCACGAAGGTTCGTAGGCTGTCCACGAATGTGCACCATCCCCTCTCACCGCGCCAACGCATCCCCTGAGATAGTCTTGCGGCATGCATTCGCGCCCTCCCGCCTCGGCCTACGCCGCCGCCGTGGGCATGACCGTGGCCTTCGGGCTCTCGTTCGTGGCCACCAAGTACGCCCTGCGCGGCTTCGAACCGCTGCTGCTCGCCCTGCTCCGCTTCGCCTTTGCCGGAGGCATCCTCTGGGTCGTGTGGCGGCTTCGCCGCGGGCCTGAGCGTGCCTCGCGCGCGGAGCTCGGCCGCCTCGCGACGCTGGGCTTCGTCTCGCTCACCGTCTACTTCAGCTTCGAGAACCTGGGGATCGCCCGCACCAGTGCCTCCGAGGCCGCCATCCTCATCGCCACCATCCCGCTTTTCGTCGTCATCCTGAACACTTTCACCCTGCGCGAGCGCAACACGGCGCGGCAGTGGGCGGGCATCGCGCTTTCCTTCGCCGGCATCGCCGCGCTGGTGCTGCTGGGCGGCGGTGGCACGGGCGGCGCCGGACTCGCGGGCAACCTCTTGGTGCTCGCGGCCTCGCTGTCCGCCGGCGTGTACAGCATCCTTGCGCGGCGCCTGCTCGTGAGCCGCCCCGCGCTCTTCGTGACGACCTTTCAGAACCTCTTCGGGGCGCTGTTCATGCTCCCGCTCGCGCTCACCGAGGCGGCGCTCGTGGGCGTGCGGCACCCGACAGGGGACTCAGCCGGAGGAGTCGTGTTTCTTACGGTCGTGTGTTCCATCACCGCCTACCTGCTGCTCAACTATGCATTCCGTTTCATCCCGGCGAGCAAGGTGGCCGTGTTCATCAACCTGACGCCGATCGTGGCCGTCGCCAGCGCTTACGTACTGCTGGGCGAGCGCTTCACCCCGGGGCAGGCGGCAGCCGCCGTGGTGGTCGTTGCGGGGGTGTGGCTGACGAACAGCGGCGGGGGAGCCGCTAGAAGTCCATCGGCAGGATGAGGTCGCGAGCCAGGGCCTCGACGAGCTTCGCCGACTCCTCCGCGAAGTTCTGCCTGGTCATGAAGTCGGCCTCGCGCGCGATCGCCTGCGAGCCGAGGTAGATCTCGCGGTTGAAGGCTTCGATGCCCTCGCGGCCGAGGACGACGCTGCGCTGCGTCTCGCAGTTGGGGCAGCGCAGCTCGAGGTTCCAGGTCGCTTCGCTGTTACGCTCCCAGTCCACGGGGTAGACGAGGTCGCAGCTGCACAAAGGACACTCGTGAGCGACTACGCCCGGCTTCTGCGCGGCCGGGGGCGGCGCGTGCGTCGCCGTGGGCTTGACGTTGGGCTGCGCCTCTCGCTCGGACTGGCAGGCGTCGCGCTCCGGTGTCTGCCCCGACGGGGCCGGCGATGGGGCGGGTGCCTGTGCAAACACGATCATCTCGACGGAGGTGCCGTCGGGGAAGACGAAGAGTTCCAACCGGTAGTGCGCGTCGTGGCCCATGTTCCCGCCCGGTTGTCGCCCGGGCTCGCCTCCTCTCTCACCAGCTGTATCGGAAGGCCAACGCCGCCGCTTGATTTCCGGCGTCGCCTGCGCGGACAACGAGGCTGGCGGGGCGCCGCGGCCCGTCTGGACAGTGCCGCGCACGGTGGGGGATACTACCGGGGCGCCGCACCGGCGCCCCGCGACCATGGCCAGCCCCTCCACAGACGATCGACAGCTCGCCGCCCTGCCCATCGGCATGTTCGACTCGGGCATGGGCGGTCTCACCGTGCTTCGCGAGTGCCTGGTCACCCTGCCCGGCGAGAACTTCGCCTACGTGGGCGACACGGCCCGCTTTCCCTACGGCGAGAAGTCCCGCGAGGAGCTCGAGCTCTTCGCCCAGCAGCTCACGGCCTTTCTCGAGACCGTGCCGGTCAAGCTGGTCGTCGTGGCCTGCTACTCGGCCACCTCAGCGGCGCTGCCGCTGCTGCAGGAGCGTTTCTCCACGCCCATCGTCGGCGTGGTCATGCCGGGCGCGAGGGCGGCGGTCCAGACGTCGCGCTACCGCCGCATCGGTGTCCTTGCCACCGAGGCCACGGTGACCAGCGGCGCCTACCCGCGCGCCATCCACGGCCTCGACGGCGGCGCCGAGGTGTATCAGCAGGCCTGCCCCGGCCTCGTCTCGTTCATCGAAGAGGGCGACGTCGCCAGTCAGGCGCTCGCCGACGCGGTGCGCGGCTTCACCGCGCCGCTCAAGGAGAAGCGCCCGGACGTCGTGATCATGGGCTGCACGCACTATCCGCTCATCGCGCCCATGCTGCAGCGCTTTCTGGGGCGCGACGTCACGCTCGTGAATCCGGCCACGGAGATCGCTTTGGAGGTCGAAGGCATCCTTCAGCGGCAGGGCCTCGCCCGGGCCGACGACCGCGTGGGCTCGTATCGCTTCTACGCCACCGGCGACGTCGAGGCCTTCCGCACCGTGGGCGCGCGCTTCCTGCAGATGCCCCTCACGCGCGTCCGCAAGCTCTCGCTCGACGCCCTGGGCGCTCTCGTCACGCCATGAGCGCCCGCCTTCTCGTGCGCGCCGCGCTCTATGCCGCGCTCTATGCCGCGCTCACCCTGGCGCCTGGCCTCAACGCGATGTCCTACGGGCAGCTGCAGTTCCGCGTCTCCGAGGCCCTGATGGTCTTCGCGTGCGTCGATCCTGCGGCCGTCGCGGGCCTCACGGTGGGCACGGCCCTGGGCAACCTCGGGAGCCCGATGCTGCTCGTCGACGTCGTCGTGGGCTCCCTCCTGACGCTGGTCGCGGCCGCGCTCATGTATCGCATTGGGCCGCGGTTTGTCGCCCTCGTGGTGCCGGTGGTCGTCAACGGCCTCGGCGTCGGAGCCATGCTGGCGCTGGTGCTGGAGCTGCCGTTCTGGGCCAGCGCGGTGTGGGTGGCGGCCGGCGAGGCGGCGGTGATGGCGACCGGCGGCGCGGCGCTGCTCGTGCTCGTCGAGCGCCGCGGCCACATGTTCGGACTGACGCGACCCGTGGCCTGACGGCCGCGTGAGGCCGCTGCGGCGGCTGGGGAGGACCACCTTGAGGACAGGACGCAAAGCCGACGAGCTGCGGCCGCTGAGCATCGAGCCGGCGGTGGCCAAGTTCGCCGCCGGGTCGGCGCGCATCGCGCTTGGCGACACGATCGTGTTGTGCACGGCCTCGCTCAGCGAAGGTGTACCCCGCTGGCTGCGCGGCTCCGGACGCGGCTGGCTTACGGCCGAGTACAGCATGCTGCCCGGCGCCACGCCTACGCGTACCGCCCGTGAGGCGGTGCGCGGGCGTCAGTCCGGGCGCACGATGGAGATCCAGCGGCTCATCGGCCGCAGCCTGCGCAGCGTCGTCGACCTCGGCATCATCGGCGAACGCACTGTCGCCGTGGACTGTGACGTGCTCCAGGCCGACGGCGGCACGCGCACGGCCAGCATCACCGGCGCCTACGTGGCGGTGTACCAGGTCGCGCTCAAGATCAAGGACCTGATCGGTCTCGGCGAGCTGCCACTCTTCGACTCGCTGTCCGCCATCTCCGTCGGCGTCGTCGACGGCCGCACGTTGCTCGACTTGGACTACGAAGAGGACTCCGCCGCCGCGGTCGACATGAACGTGGTCATGACCGGCGGGGGCAAGCTGGTCGAGGTGCAGGCCACCGCCGAGGGCGCGCCGTACGAACGCGAGACGCTCGACGCGATGCTGGAGCTGGCCGCCGCCGGGGCGGCCGCCCTGGCGGCCGCGCAAGTGGCGGTCGTCGAGACGCTGGGCTGAGGGCGGGCGGCGTGCGCTTCATGCTTGCGACGGGCAACCGCCACAAGGTGGGCGAGTTCCAGAAGATCTTGGCGCCGCTTGACGCATTGCCCATGCCCGCGTGGGTTGAGCTGCCGCCCGAAGACGTCGAGTCCTTCGTCGACAACGCGCGCGGCAAGGCGCTCGGGCTGGCGCGGGCGCTCGCGGCGGGGGCGCCTGCTGTCGCCAGCCGCGATCTCTTCTGCCTCGCCGACGACTCCGGCCTCGAGGTCGAGGCGTTGGGGTGGGCGCCGGGCGTCACCAGCGCCCGCTACGCGGGCGTGGACGGGCCCGGCGCCGACGCCGCCAACGTGGCGCGTCTCCTGCGCGAGATGGCCGGCTTCGCCGGCCCGCTCGCGCGCCGGGCGCGCTTCGTCTGTGCGGTTGTCGCCGTAGCTCCCGACCTGACAGAATACGCGGCGACGGGACACTGGTGGGGCGCTATCGCCACGGCGCCGCGCGGTGAAGGCGGGTTCGGCTACGACCCCGTCTTCGTCCCCGAGGGGTCAGACCTCACTGTGGCCGAATGGCCGCAGGCCGACAAGGACCAGGCCAGCCACCGCGCACTGGCCGGCAGATCCCTCCTCGACCGTTTGCGACGGGAAGGGCTGCTGGATGGTGACCAACGACCCTGACAGGCGGGACGCCCATAGCGACCTGACCGACACCCGCCTCAAGTCGCGTGCCGCGGGCGTCTCCATCGCCTCCAACTCGGCGCTGATCGTCTTCAAGCTCGTGGTCGGAATCATGTCGGGCTCCATCGCCATCATCTCGGAGGCGCTGCACTCGGGCTCGGACCTTGTGGCCGCGATCATCGCCTTCTACTCGGTGCGCAAGGCGGGGGAGCCGCCGGACCTCAGCCATCACTACGGCCACGAGAAGGTCGAGAACCTGAGCGGCGTCATCGAGGCGCTGCTCATCATCGCCGCCGCCGGGGTGATCATCTACGAGGGCGTCCTCAAGATCATCGATGGGCCGCACCTCGACCACATCTGGCTGGGCATCGGCGTGATGGTCGTCTCCGGCGTGGTCAACCTCATCGTCTCGCGCAAGGTGCTCTATCCGGTCGCCAGGCGCACAGAGTCGGCGGCGCTCGAGGCCGACGCCGCCCACCTGCTCACCGACGTCTATACGTCGTTCGGCGTGGCCGGCGGCCTGCTGCTGGTCAAGATCACGGGGTGGGCCTACTTCGACCCCATCGCCGCCATCGCCGTGGCCTTGCTCATCATCAAGACCGGGTACGATCTCGTGGTGCAGTCCACAAGGGTGCTGCTCGACCAGACGCTGCCTGAGGAAGAGCTCGAGGATATCCGCCGCTGCGTCACGGACCACCGCGGCGACCTCATTTGGGGCTACCACAAGCTGCGCGCCCGTCAGGCCGGCAGTCGGCGCCACATCGACCTGCATATCACCGTCGACGAGACGCTGACGGTGGCGGCGGCGCATGCGACCGCCGAGCACATCGCCGCCGACATCCGCGAATGCGTGCCCAACGCCGACGTGCTCGTGCACATCGAGCCCCGCTCGCACGAGCGCAACGACGGGACCTGAGCGTCAGAAGACGAACGGTGACGCTACGAGCGTCACCGAAAGCCCGATGAGGGCCACCGAGAATGCCCAGGCGATGGTGTTGTAGATGCGCCCGTTGACGTGCTCACCCATGACCTTCGGGTCGTTGATGATCTTGAGCACGTAGATGAGGATGATAGGCAGCAGGATCCCGTTCACGTCCTGGCTGAGCAGCATCACCTTCACCAGCGGGAGGCGGGGGATGATGGCGACCAGCGCCGGCACGAGGATGAAGGCCGAGAGCAAGCCGTTGAAGGCCGGCGCTTCGTCCCACTTCTTGTCGAGCCCGCTCTCGAAGCCGAAGGCCTCGCAGACGGCGTAGGCGGTGGTGAGCGGCAGGATCGACGCTCCCAGGATGGAGACGTTCAGAAGGCCGAAACCGAAGAGCAGCGACGCGGCCCGGCCGGCGAGCGGCGCCAGCGCCCGGGCCGCGTCCTGCGCCGTCTCCACGACGATGCCGGTCTTGTAGAGGGTCGCCGCGCACGCCAGCACGATGAACAGGTCGATCGCGTCGGTGAACACGGCGCCGATGAAGACCTCCACTTTGGTGTAGACGTAGTCGCGGATCGAGATGCGTTTGTCGACGATGTAGGCCTGGATGAAGAATTGGCCCCAGGGCGTGATCGTGGTGCCGATAGCGGCGATCGCCGTGAGGAGCCACAGGCTGTTGAGCTGAGCCTTGGGCACGATGGTGCCGTGGACCGCCGCGCCCCAGTCTGGTTTCGCCAATAGGCCGGCGACGAAGTAGGCGACGTACACCGCCGTGAGCGCCAGGAAGACGCGCTCCACCTTGCGGTAGTTGCCGCGCGTCACGAGCAGCCACACGCCCGCGGCGACCGGCGGCACCGCCAGCCACGGTGGGATGTGGGCGAGGCTGAACGCGGACGCCACGCCCGAGAACTCCGCCACGGTCGTGCCGAAGTTCGCGACGAGGAGGGCGAGCATCGCGAACGCCGTCACCTTGAGACTGAACTTCTCGCGGATGAGCGCCGCCAGACCCTTGCCGGTCACGGCGCCCATGCGTGCGCCCATCTCCTGCGTCACCGCCAGGATGGGCGTGATGAGCAGCAGCAGCCAGAGCATGCTGTAGCCGTAGCGGGCGCCGATGACCGACCAGGTGGTGATGCCGCCGGCATCGTTGTCCGAGGCGGCTGAGATCAGGCCCGGCCCGAGGATCGCGAGGAAGATGGCGAGCCGGCTGCGGCCGATGCGGCCGACCAGCCGGCGGCCTACACTCCGTGGAGACTGCGCCATCGAGGCCTCCTCAATGGAAGATCCTCGGCAGGCGCTTCTTCCAGGCGAGCGGAAGCACCAGATCGATGGCATCGTCGATGGTGATGATGCCGTGTAGCTCGCCCTCCATGTCGACGACGGGGAGGGCGAGCAGGTTGTACTTGGCGATCACGTCCGTGATCTCTTCCTCGGAGGCCGCCGTGGACACCGCCACCGGGTTCTCCGTCATGAAGTCGCGGACCTTCTTGTCGAGCGGCGTGGTGAGCAGGTCGCGCAGGGAGAACACGCCGCGCAGCTTCTCGGAGCGGTCGACGACATAGATGTAGTAGACGGTCTCGACGTACTCCGCCTGCTCGCGAAGCCGCTCCGTGGCCTCGGCGGCGGTGTCGTCGAGGCGCGCCCAGGCGTAGTCGGTCGTCATGATGCCGCCGGCCGAGTGCTCCGGATAGCTGAGCAACTCCGTCAGGTCCTCGGCGTCATCCTTCTTCATCATCGCGATGAAGTGCTGGCGGCGGTCGTCGGGGAGGTCGGCGAGCAGGTCGGCGGCGTCGTCGGGGGCCATGTTGGCGAGGAGCTCGCTGGCCTTGTCGTCGGGCAGATCGAGGAGCAGCGACGCCTGATAGGAGGAGTGGAGCTCCTCGAAGGTGTCGGCGGCCAGGTCGTCTTCGAGGGCGTCGAGCACGGCCGCGCGCTCCTCGGGCGACAGCTCGTGGACGAGGTCGGCGATGTCGGCGGGGTGCAGCAGCTCCAACTTGGTGCGCGGGACCGCGAGGCGCACCGAGCTGTCGTCCGTATGCTCGACGTCGACGTCCTTCCAGTCGATCAGGTGCGGCTTGGGGTTCTGGCGTCCCTTCGCCAGGCGCTCCCCGACTTTCGCAAGGCCCACGCGGCGCAGGATCGCGCCGCTCGAGACGTCGACGCCAACGACATGCACGTCGACGCCGGTGCGCAGCAGCTGGATGTCGTTCACGCGGATGACCTTGCGGCCATCCGTGTCGACCAGCTGCTTGTCGAGGAACGTGGCCGAGAGCTGCAGCTCGTCGGGGAGCAGCTCGCGTTCGCCCATGTCCGTGGCGGGGACGCGCAGAATCGTGCCCGACTCCTCGAAGCTGGTGACCTGGTCCCAGGCGGCGAAGACGACGCGGCCGCGCCGCTTCACGGCGAGCGCCGTGACCCGCGGGTACGCCTGGCCGGAGGTGACGATGAGGTCGTCGAGCGAGCCGGCCGGCTTGTCTGCAGCGTCGCGTACGGGGCTGCCAAGCAGCTTGCTCAGAAAGAACACCGGCCTCACCTCCTCCGCGGCCTGTCGACCCCGAGACACAGAAAAACCTCCCTCGCGGAAGGCTCCGTGCGCGCAGCAGGAGGGCGATCCTCACTCGTCCCAGCTTTAGCACAACATACCGTAGAGGTCAGGGCCTCAGCCGTCTTGGGCAAAACCTTGATCCGGTAGTGCCTGTTCTACCCGTTGGCGTCTCTGGACGTTTCCGGGCAACGGCCTCTATGTATGTCGGAGCCTCACCTAACGAGGAACGCGCCGTAATTGACGCTCACGAAACGTACCCCGGCGCCCATACGCTGTCAAGGCGGCGCAAGGTGCTATACTGTGCGGCGGATGAGGCCGGCGCGGGCAGTGCGCCGGCTTTCGTACGAAGGCCAAGAAAACCCCGCACGGGACGTCCACGTGATCATAACCGTCACACCCAACGCCGCGGTCGACAAGACGCTCACGGTGCCCAACTTCCAGACCGGCTTCAAGCACCGCGCCAGCGAGAGCCTTACGCTGCCGGGCGGCAAAGGGGTCAACGTCGCCCGAGCCCTTAAGGCTCTCGGCCAGCCGGTGGTCGTTACGGGTCTCGTGGGCGGCCGCGCCGGGCAGCAGATCGTCGAGGGCCTGCAGCGCGAGAACGTGCTCAACGACTTCGTGCACATCGGCGGCGAGTCGCGTACTTCCACGGCCGTCGTCGACCCCACCACGATGACCCAGACCGAGGTCATCGAGTACGGGCCGGTGGTGACGGCACCGGAGGTCACGGCCTTCCTCGAGAAGATCGAGTATCTCGCCAAGGGTTCGCGCTTCGTCCTTCTCGCCGGCTCCCTGCCGCGCAAGATGCAGGAGGACTTCTATGCCGGCGTCATGCAGCGCGTGCGCCGCCACCGCTGTTTCGTCGTGCTCGACAGCGCCGGCGAACCGCTGCGCCTGGGCATGAGGGGGCGCCCGCACCTCGTGGTCCCCAACTTACGCGAGGCCGAAGACCTCGTCGGCCACGAGTTCCACGACGACCAGGACATCGTCGACGCCACGGCCATCATCTGCGAGATG
Source organism: Thermoleophilia bacterium (assembly GCA_017882325.1). Classification (GTDB taxonomy): domain Bacteria; phylum Actinomycetota; class Thermoleophilia; order UBA2241; family UBA2241; genus CAIXSE01. The sequence goes on along the minus strand of JADGPQ010000067.1, from coordinate 3,984 downwards.
GGCGCGCGCAACGCCATCATCAAGACGCCATATGGCTGCGTGGGCCGTTTCCAGGTCGGCCGCCGGCAGCGGGTCTTCAAAGGGAATATCGCGCCGCTGGAGAGCGTCGTGAGCACCGTCGGTTCTGGCGACGCCTTCCTCGCCGGCTTCGTCAGCGCGCGCTTCGAGAAGCTCGAGCTGCCGGAATGCCTGCGTCAGGCGCTGGCCGCCGGCGCCGCCAACACGCAGCGCTACGGCGCCGGCGTGCTCGACCCCGACGACGCCCGTCGTCTTCGCGAGAGCACCGACGTCGTCGAGTTCGACGGCGCCGGACACGCCGTCTCCTAAAGGGCTCCCCTCCGCCTGTCGATACCGTCTCACGGAGGCGGGCGACGCCGCAGCACGGGCGTCCCGGCTCCGTGAAACAGAGAGCCTGGAAAGAGGGCGCGTCATCGAGGAGCTTGCCGGCACCGTCTTGCAGCATGTCCAGACCGCGGCCATGGCCGTGGACGACGACGGCCGCGTGGGCGTCTACAACCACGCGGCCGCGCGCGCGCTCGGCGTCGCGGTCGACGATGTCGTGGGGCGTGACCTCGAGTCGCTGACCACCGCGCCGCCGGCGCTCGCGACTCTGGCGGCGATCCTGCGCGAGGCGCGGCGCAGCGGCCGCACAGCGAAGCGCCGCCAGGTAGAGTTGCCGACCCCCGCCGGCGAGCGCACAGTCGGTTACACGGTGAGCATCCTCGGCGAGGGCGGCGCCGCGGCGCTCTTCTTCGCCGACATCACCGACGCCCTTGCCGACGAACGTCGCGCCGCCGAGGCTCAGCGCTTCGCCGAGGTCGGCCAGATCGCCAGCGCCATGGCGCACGAGCTCAAGTCGCCGCTGGCCACGGTGGAGCTGTACGCGAATCTCCTGCGGCGGGCGCTCGCCGACCAGCCCGCCGCCGTGCACCAGCTGGACGTCATCAAGGACCAGACGCGCCGCTGCCTCGAGCGAATTCGCGCGATCACGCACTCCATCAACCCCGACGCCGCGCGAGTGGGCGGCACCACTTTCACGCCGCTTGTCCCCATCGTTCGCGCCGTCGTCGCCGACCAGCGGCGCCGTTACGAGGGGTCCGCGATCACGCTCAAGGGCGTCTCCGGCGACCCCAGAGTCGCGCTCGGAGAGAACGACCTGCGCTCAGTGGTGGCCAACCTGGTAGTGAACGCCCTCGAGGTCTCCGGCGGCAAAGGGCCTGTGGACGTTCGCCTGAGGAGCGACGCCGACGGGGTGCACCTGCGCGTCGCCGACAAGGGCCCGGGTCTGCCCGACGGCGACGTCTTCGCCGCCTTCTACACCACCAAGTCGAGTGGCACCGGCCTCGGCCTCTGGCTGGTGCGTCGCCTGGTTGCGGAGGCCGGCGGCAGCATCGCGGCGCGTGACCGCCGCGGCGGAGGCGCCGTGTTCGAGGTCGATCTGCCGCTGCCGCGCCACGAGCGGCTGCGCGGCGTGGACCTGCTCGTCGTCGAGGACGACGAGCCCCTCCGCGCCGCCACTGTCGCCGCTCTCGAAGCCTGCGGTGCGGGTGTGACCGCCGTCGGCACGGGGAAGGCCGTACCAAATGGGTCACACACTTGGGAGTGCGCCATCCTCGATTATCATTTGCCCGACCTGTCCGGCCTCGAGATCGCCGCGCGTCTGCCCGCGGGCACGCCGATCCTGATGGTCAGCGGCGACCCGGCGGCAGGCGCGGCGCTCGCCGATCTCCACGAGCGGCGCGCCTGGTATCTGCCCAAACCTTTCGATGTCGAGACCTATCTCGACCTCGTCTCTCTCTTGGTGGGGTCCACGTGAGTGACAAGGGACGAGTGATCATCGCCGACGACCATGGCCTCTTCCGGCAGGGGCTGAGGCAGCTGCTCGAGGGCGAGGGCTACGTCGTCGCCGCCGAGGCCACGAGCGGCGACGAAGCTCTGACGAGCGTCGCCGCGAATCCCGGTTGCGTGCTGCTTCTCGACATCGCCATGCCGGGCATGAACGGTCTCCAGGTGGCGCGCCGCCTGTCCGAGCGCGGCGACGACGTCAAGGTAGTCATGCTCAGTGCCCGCGAGGACCGCGACGCGCTCTTCAGCGCCATCTCCGCGGGGGCTCGGGGGTACGTGGCCAAGGACGCCGAGCCCGAGCAGCTCTACGCGGCCATCGACCTGGTGATCCGCGGCGGCACGGTGCTGAGCACCGGGGTGGCCGCCAACCTCGGCGAGGGCATCCGCCAGCTCGACTACGCCCCCGGCGCCTACGAACAGCGCCGCCTGGAGCTCACTGACCGCGAGCTCGAGATCCTGCGGATGCTGGCCACGCCGAGGTCTCCGGCGCAGATCGCTTCCGAGCTCTTCCTGAGCAAGAAGACGGTGCAGAACCACATCTCCGCGATCTACCGCAAGCTCAGCGTGGGAAGCCGTTCCGAGGCCATCATGAAGGGCATGGAGCTGCACCTCATCGACTCCAAGGGCTGAGGCCTCCCCAGACCGGGAACCCTTCCCCATCGTGAGCGGGAATCGCGGCGCCGATTCTTACGGGGGAAGGAAGCGGACTCGGCGGGTCGCGCGGAGACGCGGAGGGGGCTGCGAGACAGCCCCCACGGACGGCCCGCCAGACGCTTCCCCCCGCGAGTCGACACGAGGAGGCGCCTTACCGGTCGCACCTTGCGCTCATTGTCTCGCCTGGCCTCCAAAGGGGCGGCCGGGCCTCGCAGGGGGCCTCGGCCGCCCCGGCCACGTTCGGGGCCGCGTCTGCGTGTTGATTCCCGCCGGAGCCGCTGGTAGAGTCGGACGACGTTGCCACCCGTAACAGCAAGCTCACACATCAGCGCTGCACAGAGCTCAGAGACCCCGGTACGTCCGTGCCCGGGTCTTTTGTTTAACCTGAGATCGCCTGACCCGGCTCGCCTATGAGGAGGACGGCATGGAAGTAGAGATCGGCCGCGGCAAGAAGGGCCGCCGTGCTTACGGCTTCGACGACATCGCCATCGTGCCCAGCCGCCGCACGCGCGACGCCGAAGACGTCGACATCACCTGGAAGCTCGGCCCGCACACACTTCCGCTGCCGTGCCTCGCCTCGGCCATGGACGGCGTGGTCGATCCCCAGTTCGCCGTCACCATGGGCAAGCTCGGCGGTCTCGCGGTGCTCAACCTCGAAGGCGTGCAGACGCGCTATGAGAACGCCGACGAGCAGCTCGACCGCATCGCCTCGCTCCCCAAGGAATCCGCCACCCGCACGATGCAGGAGATCTACCGCGAGCCCATCAAGCCCGAGCTCGTCGTCAAGCGCATCAAGGAGATCAAGGCCGGCGGCGTCGCCGCCGCCGCGTCCCTCACCCCGCAGCGCGTGCAGGACTTCTACAAGATCGCCCTCGAGGCCGGTCTCGATGTCCTCATCATCCAGGGCACCGTGGTCTCGGCCGAGCACGTCAGCACCAGGGTGGAGCCGCTCGACCTCAGGAAGTTCATCGCCGAGTGCCCCGTGCCGGTGATCGTCGGCGGCGTGGCCAGCTACGCCACCACGCTGCACCTCATGCGCACCGGCGCCGTGGGCGTGCTCGTGGGCGTCGGCCCGGGCCACGCCTGCACCACGCGCGGCGTGCTGGGCATCGGCGTGCCGCAGGCCACGGCTATCGCCGACGCCGCGGCGGCGCGCGTGCAACACGTGCTCGAGACCGGCCGGTACTGCCACGTCATCGCCGACGGCGGCATGCGCACCGGCGGCGACGTCAGCAAGGCCATCGCCCTGGGCGCCGACGCCGTCATGATCGGCTCGCCGCTGGCCGCGGCCGCCGAGGCTCCGGGGCGCGGCTATCACTGGGGCATGGCCACCTTCCACCCCGAGCTTCCGCGCGGAACGCGCGTGAAGGCCGGGGTGAAGGGCACGCTCGAGGAGATTCTCCTTGGCCCAGCCCACGAGAACGACGGCACGCTCAACCTGTTCGGCGCACTGCGCACCAGCATGGCCACCTGCGGCTACGAGAC
>JADGPQ010000066.1 GCA_017882325.1 Thermoleophilia bacterium | reverse complement strand
CGGCGGCGGCCTTGTGATCGGCGAGTGGCGCCTGGCCGCGCCACTGCGGCAGCTGATGAACTGGCTGCTGCCGCGTATGCCCGAGGGCGACGTGCGGGTCTACACCAGCCGGGAGCTCACGGGGCTGGCCGAGGCGGCCGGCTACAGCGCGCTGCGCTGCGGCCCGGCCGGCGTGCGCGGACAGCTGCTCGTCGCGCGGCGCTGAACCGAGGCTTACTCCAGCGCTTTAGCGAGCTCGGCTCCCCACTCCCGCGCGCGTTCGACCTCGCCGTCGCGCAGCGGGCCGAACCTGCCCCCGACAACGAAGCCGACGGGCTTGGCGATCGAGACGTATCCCGCTTGCTCCAGCACCTCGGCGATGGCCGGCGCGGCGCTGCCGAACGGGCCGCGCACGCGCGTGTCGAACGCCGCCGAGTGACCGTGCCCCGCGGGCAGTGCGTCCAGCCACGCGCGCATGGCCGGATGCGAGAGGTCCGGCGGCGCCGGTGCCTTGCCCGGGTTGGCGCGGATGCTCTCGCGCATCTTCTCGGACGGCAGCTTGAACCCGAGCACCGGGGCGCCGGCCACGATGAGGTCCACGCCGGCGATCATCGCGGCGGTCGCCTCGGCGGTGGAGAGCGCCCGAACCTCCGGCCCGATGCCCTCGGCGACGGCGCCGGCGATCCGCGCGGTGTTCCCCCACAGTGATTCGTACACGACGACGGCCCTCAAGTTGTCCACCTTCCTTCAATCGAGCCGGAGGCTCACTTCACCGCCGTCCTCGCCGACGTGGCCGACGGGTACCTTCTTGCGCCCAGCGACCGTGAACCAGCGTTGTTCCAGGACGCGAAGCGACCCGAGGTTGTGGTGCCGCGCGTCGTGGGCGTGGAGCTTGCAGCACGTCTTCTCTCGCGTCCCATAGTAGCGCGAAAGCCGGGCTGCAGGGGTGCCGTCGTCCGGGCGAGACTCGCCAGAAACGGACGGTCGCGCCCGCGTCTTGACCGGCGGCGCGGGTATCATCGAGTATCGAGTCATCAGCGCTTCGGAGGTCATCGATGCTTCTGCCCCTTTCGGCGGTACGTCGCGCGGCGGCGATCGTCATCATCGGGATCGTGCTGGTCGTCACCTTCGCGGTTCCCGCCTGGTGCGTCGCGACCGGGCTGTGGTGGTGAGCCGCCGGGTCAGAGGCGGAATGCCGCTCCGACGTCGTTCCCGGCTTCGGCAGACACAGCCTTCTCGACAACTCGGGATCCAGCCCGCGACATCATGTGCGTGAGGGCCTGGATGGCGGATGTAGTCAATGGGGAGGCGACTGTTCTGATCGAGCCAAACGCGCGCGCGTCGTGGCTGGGTCCCGCGGCTCGCAAGCCGCCTGGGCCCTCCACCTCGACCACCCGGCGGCAAATCGCGCCGACATCGAGTATCTCCTCGATCAAGTCAACGAGGTGCTCGTGCGGCCCTTGAGGCGCGCCGACGTCGTCGGCGTGTACGCGGGACTTCGCCCCCTGGCCAGCGCCGGCGGCAAAGACACGACCGGAGTGTCGCGCGAGCACGCGGTGCGCCGCAGCGCCGCCGGGTTCGTCAGTGTCGTCGGCGGCAAGTACACGACCTATCGCCTCATGGCGCGCGACGCGGTCGATGCGGCAGCGCAGGAGCTGCCCTTCCACGTAGGGGCCAGCCGGACCGCCGACCTGCCCCTTCTTGGAGCGGCCGGCCTGTCGGCGGCCGGGCAGCGCGCTGCCGCGCACCGCGGCGCCGCCGGCCTGAAGCCCGGCCAGGTCCAGCGCCTGCTCGATCGTTGGGGGTCGTTGGCGCTCGAGGTGCTCGACGTGATCGCCGCCGACCCGGCCCTGGGCGAGCCGCTGCCGGGAGCCGAGGCTTACATCGCCGCCGACGTGCGCTACGCGACCTCACATGAAGGCGCTCTGCACGTCGACGACGTCCTGACCCGGCGCACGCACATCTCGTTCGAAGCGCCGGACCGCGGGCGCCGGGCCGTCGAAGGCGTGGCCCGGCTGATGGCTCCCGTCCTCGAGTGGGACGACGCGACGATCGATCGTGAGGCGACCCACTACCGGGCGCGCCTCGCGGCCGAGCTGGAGGCCGAATCGATGCCGGACGATGCCAGCTCGGACGCCGTGCGCGCGACCGTGCGGGATCTGCGCTTGGAGTAGGTGCGAGGGAGGGAATGCGACTTAGCGCCGGCGGCGCGGCGTGATCCGTCCCCGCCACTGTTGACAAGCCATGCGCTACCCGTAGTACTGTCTGCAACGACGCACTTTCTGGGTATTGCGGCGACGTGTGGAGCGAGGCGATGACGAGAGCGGGCTTCCTGAAGTGGTTGATCGGCATCTTCGGCGTGGCGGCCGTGGCCGGCGTCGTGTATCCCGTGCTCCGCTTCCTCAAGCCGCCGGCCGCCCTATCGGGCGCCATCGGCCAGGTAGTCAATGCCGGCGCCCTCAGCTCGTTCCCCGCCGGCCAGCTCACCGCCGTCGTCGTTCACGATCAACCCGCGGCCGTGCAGAACCTGAACGGGAAATACGCGGTGTACTCCCTCATCTGCACGCACCTCGGCTGCGTGGTGGCGCTCGACGGCGACGCTTTCAAGTGCCCCTGCCACGGCAGCACGTTTTCGACCACCGGAACGGTGACCCATGGGCCCGCCACGCTGCCGCTGCCCACGTACCATTCGCAGACTCAGAACGGCTCGCTGCTGGTAGGGCCCATCGATCTCAGCGGCGCCACGTATCCCACCTGGTACAAGGGGGAGTTCACGTGAGCGTATCCGCGGGACCTGTGCCTGATCAGACGCCGTCCGAGGCGAAAAGAAGGAAGCCAGGCCTGGTGGGCTGGGTCGTCAACCGGCTCGGCATGGACGACCTTATGGAAGATCAATACAACCGTGTCGTCCCGTTCCATGCCACCAACTACGTCTACTGCTTCGGCGGCATCGCCCTCGTGCTGTTCGTCATCCTGACGGCCACCGGCATCATGCTGGCCGTGTACTACCAGTCCACGCCGGACACCGCCTACCAGAGCGTGCTCAACATCTCCACGCACGTGCAGTTCGGCTGGTGGATCCGCTCCATCCACCGCTGGTCGGCCAGCGCGATGGTGGTGCTGGTGTTCGCGCACATGCTGCGCGTGTTCTTCACCGGCGCCTACAAGAAGCCGCGCGAGCTCAACTGGCTCACGGGCGTGGCGCTGCTGCTCATGACCATGGGCTTTGGCTTCACCGGCTACCTGCTGCCTTGGGATCAAAAAGCTTACTGGGCCACCAAGGTGGGCACCGACATCGCGGGCTCGGTGCCCCTCATCGGTCATTTCCTGCTGGTGAGCCTGCGCGGCGGCGACCAGATCAGCGCCGCCACCTTGGGCCGGTTCTTCACTCTCCACGTGCTCGTGCTGCCAGCCATCATCGTCATCCTGCTGCTGGGGCACTTCTTCATGATCCGCCGCCACGGCATCAGCGGGCGGCTTTAGGGATGACGCCGTGAGAAAGCGACCCGCCAGCGAGATCCCGACCAACGAGCCGCCGCGCTTCTACTGGGAGCTTTGGCGCGACCCCACACGGAAGTACATCCCGTACTTCTGGGAGGAGCTGATCTCGCAGGCGATGATCCTGTTCCTGTTTCTGGGCATCATGGGCGGCCTGGCGCTGCTCTGGCCCGCCGACATGGGGCCGCGCGCCAACGTGCTGGTCACGCCTTCAGGCATCAAGCCGGAGTGGTACTTCCTCGGGCTCTTCCAGCTCATCAAGGTCATCCCGGAGTTGGTCGGCCTCGTCCTCGTGGGCGTGGTGGTCCTCCTCCTCGTCATTTTGCCGTTCGTCGACCGCGGCCCCGAGCGCAACCCGCGGTACAAACCGGTGACGACGACGATCGCCTTGGTCATCATCGTCGCCCTCGTCGCGCTGACGATCTGGGGAGCGACGTCGTCGTGACCTCGGGAGGGAGCACAATGAAGCGAGTCCTGCTTGGTCTCGGCCTCGCGGCCGCCGTGGCCGCACTGCTAGTCGCCGCCGGTTGCGCCAGCCTAGCGACCCCCGAAATCCCCGGCTCGGGCTCGCCGGCGCCCAGCGGGGGCGGCGGAACGGTGAAGGCGAGCCAGCAGGTCAAGGACGGTGCGCAGCTCTACGTGAGCCTCGCCTGCATCCGCTGCCATGCGCCGGACGGCGTGGGCGGCATCCCCAACCAGCTCAATGTGGGCGGCGACAGCACCATCCCGCCGCTGAACAACACCTACCGCGCCAAAGACGAGCAGTTCGCGAACCCGCAGCAGATCACGCAGGTCCTCGACGAGGGCGGCATCGTGTCCAAGAAGCCCGGCATCATCAACATGCCGTCGTGGAAGGGCGTCATCAACTCGGCCCAGGCTGATGCCCTCGCGGCTTACATCCTGGCCGGGTTCCCGCACGTCGGCGTGACGTACGATCCCGACCCCGCCAAGGCCCCGGAGATCTACGAGGCCTACGCCTGCATCGAGTGTCACGGGCAAGTCGGGCTGAACGCCACGCCGCCGCCGGCGCCCAACCCCAAGACGGCGGACAAGGAAGTGCCCGGGTTGCGGAACCCCGATGACAACGTCCCGCCCAGTGAACTGCGCTCCGTCCTGATGGAGGGCTCCATTCCGGACCCGGGAACCAAGGGCGTGATCTTCATGCCGGCCTGGGGCCAGATCCTCTCGGTGGACCAGATGAACGCGATCCTGCCGTACATCGCGGATGGGAAGGCGGCCACGAAGCTGCCGCCGCCAGCCGCGACGCCGCTGCCGCTGGCGGGTGGCTCATCAGCGACCGGTGGCGCCTCTCCGTCGCCCTCAGGGTCGCCGTGAGCGTCGCGTTGCACACCTTCCTGGCCCAGGGCACCCCTCTGGCGCCTTCACTGACCGTCAGACTCATTGCCCTGCTCGTGATAGAGGTGGTGCTGCTCACGCTGGCAGCGCTGCTGTACTTGCGCTGGGTCCAGTTCAAGAACCAGCCTCTGGACGAGTGGTGGGCCGGGCGCAAGGCCGAAGGTCTGGCGCCCAAGACGCTCGTCGAGATCGAAGAGTCAGAGAGGGAGCGCCTCGCCGCTGAAGAAGCGGCCGCCGCACAGTCGCAGCCAGCCGCCTCCGGCGGCGAGGCGCGCTCCGTCTGACGGCGCCGGTAGGTGGCAGGCGCGTGGCCCGGCGCCAGCCGAGCGTCGCGTCCCGGCCCGCGTCGACCAACGACACCGCTGCCTCGCAGCATTTCCTGGCTTGCTGGCGCAAGGCCCCGGACAGAATCGCGGAACCCGAGCCGTGGCGACCCAGATGGCGGTCGAGAGCAGCGTCGGCAGCAGCGCCACTCCGGCCCAGAGGCTGGCGACTGTAGCGTGGCACATGACGGCGCCGACAAGCACAACGACGCTGCTCACGATGGGTCCATCCAGAGCTCCTGCGACCAGGGCGGTCAGCGCCATGAGAGACCTCGGTCTGTCCAGGAGTTGCCCGGCCTACTGTGCCGCGCCGAAAGCCACAAGGAAGACCGCCTCGACGGCCACGGCGACGGGCAGCGCAGCCACCGGGCGAGAGCCGGGCCCACGGGCCGCGGCCGACTCGACCTCGGTCCTGATCGCCGGCGCGCCCGAGGGCGTGAGGTCGTTGCCCCGGCCGGCGGAGAACGACGGCAGATGCAAAACGGCGAGGACGAGGACGACCGCCCAAAGGACCGGGATGACGAAACTCGTCGGCCCCGCCGTGACCCACGCATACGCTCTGGCGGCTCTGCTGCCGGGAGGTTCCCCGCTGCCGATTCTCGTGGGCTCTTGGCGCATGCTTCAACGTACCCGGCCAACGAGGTATGCTCCCATAATGACTGCTTACACGTGGCAGAACACAGTGTCGCGGGTGGACCGTACCTTGGGGGACGGTTTGGAGCGACAAGTCGCGGCCCACCACCGACGCCGCCTGCGGAAGCTCGGCTGGGAGCAGGTCTTCTCGCCCGGGCCGGGCCTGTGGGCCGAGGCCGATCCGCCGCCCCGGCCCGGCAACTCCCTAGAACTGCTGGTCGACGGCGAGACCGCGCTGCCGCGCATCGCCGAGGCACTGACTGCGGCTCGCTCGCAGGTCAGCATCGCCGGCTGGGCGATCTCTCCCGACTTCGCCCTCACGCGCTCAGGCCCGCGTCTCGTGCTGCGCGACGTGCTCGCCGACCTGGCGGAACGCATGCCCGTGCGCGTGCTGCTGTGGGCCGGGGCGCCGCTGCCGGTCTTCCGGCCCTGGCGGCTCAAGGTGAGGGCCGTGCGCCGCAGGCTCACGGATGGGACGAAGATCCAGGTGGCGCTGGACAGCCACGAGCGCCCCATGCACACGCATCACGAGAAGCTGATCGTGGTGGACGGCGAGGTCGCGTTCGTCGGCGGCATCGACCTCACGGACGACCCTGTCGACCGCTTCGACGGCAGCGATCACGTCTACCGCCGCGTCAACGGCTGGCACGACGTCGCCAGCGAGCTGCGCGGCCCGGCCGTGGGCGACGTGGCCGCGCATCTCGCGGTGCGCTGGCGCGAGGTGACGGGCGAGGCTCTGGACGTCACCTGGCCCGACGTCGCCGGCGACGTCGAGACGCAGATCGTCTCCACGATCCCGGAGCACCACTACGCGGGCGCCTGGAACGGCCGCTTTCGCATCCTCGAGGCGTACCTGCGCGCCATCCGCGAGGCGCGTCGCTTCATCTACCTGGAGAACCAGTTCCTGTGGTCGCCGGAGATCGTCGCGGCCCTGCGCGACAAGCTGCTGCACCCGCCTTCCCCAGACTTCCGCCTGGTGGTGCTGCTGCCCTCGAAGGCCAACAGCGGGGAGGACGACACGCAAGGACAGCTGGGCGTGCTGGCCGCCGCCGATGAGCACAGCGAACACTTCCTTGCCTGCACGATCCACGCGCGCAGCGCCGGCGTGACCTCGGCGCCCGTATATGTGCACGCCAAGGTCGGCATCGTCGACGATGAGTGGCTCACCCTCGGCTCGGCCAACCTCAACGACCACTCGCTGTTCAACGACACCGAAGTCAACGTCGTGGCCTGCGATGCGGCGCTGGCCCGGGCGGCGCGCATCCGCCTGTGGTCGGAGCACCTGGAGGCGCCGCCGGAGGACCTGCAGGGTGACCCGGTGGAGATCATCGACTCGCGCTGGAAGCCGATCGCCGCCGAGCAGCAGGCGCGCCGGGAGGCGGGCGAGGCGATGACCCACCGCCTCGCCCGCCTCCCTCACGTCTCCAAGCGGCTGCGGCGCCTGCTCGGCCCCTTGGACGGCTTGGTGATGGACGGCTGAGAAGCGGACCACTGAATCGGGACAGGTCAACAGACCGTTCGTATGCGCCTGCATTTGCCCGCCGCGGAAACGCGCTTGGAAAGGGGAGGCGGTGGGCATGGTCCGCCTGTCGGATTGCAGATGCGAATCCGAGGCTCTCGGGCTCAGTCGGAGACCGGGGGCCCGTCTCCAGGAGGGCCGCGTGCTGCGCAACATCCTCATCGTCGTCTATTTGGTCATTGGCGTGGTCGTCGCGAACTCGCACCACTACTTCGCGCATCTGACCAGCCTCACCGGCGTGCTCTCGGCGGTGCTCGCCGTCGTGCTCTGGCCGCTGGTCCTGTTCGGCATCAGTCTGCACATCAAGTAGACGCCGGATCCCGGCAGTCGGCCGGCAAAGCACAACACTTGACCGGTCGTCGGGAACGCGCGAGGCTCAGGGCTCAAGGCCTTCGCGAAGCGGCGCATTGGGCAAGCCGAGACTAAAGGGGAGGATACGATGCACAACATGCTCGTGGCGTCACTGCTGGCTTCCGTCCTGAGCGGCGGAGCCGTTCCCATCGTATGGGTGATCGGCATCATCTTGATCGTCGTCGGAGTCGTGGCCCTCTTCCGCCGCAGTCTCATCTTGGGAGTCGTCCTGATCGTGATCGGGATCTTCCTCGGCGGCCTCAACGTATTCTGATCAGGCCGCTTGATGGGAAGCGACCCGTTATCCTTCCCGGCCGGCCACGCAACCCCGTCTGCGCGGAAATGATGCTTGATGACGGTCAAGACAATGTCAGGCGTGCCCTGTCTCTTCCAAAGTGAGCTTGATGACGGCCTGCGTCTCGGCAAGATGCGCCCGCATGCTCGCGGCCGCCGCCTCGGCGTCCTGTTGCCGCACGGCGTCCAGGACGGCGCCGTGCGCGGCCGCGAGCTCTTCGACCCGGTGCTGACGCAGGAACGCGTCCACCGGCAGGAAGAGCTCACCACGCACCTCTACCATCGCCCGCTCCAGGTGCCCGTTATGCGCGGCGCGCGCCAGCGCATCGTGAAACGCGACGTTCCAGTGAAGCACCGAGGCACCCGTCTCGACGAGCAAGGTGTTGGCGGACTCGATGGCCTCGAGGTCTTGGGCGGAGCGTCGTTCGGCGGCGAGCCCCGCGATCCTGACCTCGAGCGCGTCGCGCAGCTCGCAGATCTCGTCGACCTCCTCGGCCCTATCATGCACCCAGGCACCCCAACAGCGGCCAAGCGTCTCGCGGTCGCTGACGCTCGACCCGCCATGCGCGCCTCTGTTCGTCACGATGTAGCCTGCCGCCTCCAACGACTTGAGAGCGACCCGCAGCGTGACGATGGAGATCCCCAAGCGGGCCGCAAGGTCTCTGCCCGGTGGCAACCGGTCGCCGGGCCCAAGCTCGCCGGAGAAGATCATCGCGCGAATGAACCACGCCGCGTTCTCGCTGGCGCCAGCCGTCGTGAAGGCAGGGCGCAGGTCCTTGGCCCGCCCGAAGGTCAGATCCGCTCTCATTTCGTGCAGCCCGTCATGCAGCCCGTCCCGTGTCCCACTTCGCAGACAACACTGTTGCAACGTTTGAGCTAATGAACTACTCTTTATACTACTAATGGCGGCTCTCCGAAAGGTGGAGAGTCGGGTCAGCCCTTACGGCATTCGGGAATGTAAGCCGTGGTGTGACTGTGCAAGGGGGAGCGCATGGGTGCGCAGGTGCAAAGCGAACGCGGCGAGTTGACGCCATCGCCGGCCGCCCAACGCGAGGCGGCCGCGGTCGTGGCCGAAGCCCTAGCCCACGAGCGCGGCGCGCTGGACGAGGGGCAGGCGAAGGCGCTGCTCGCCGGCTACGGGATCGCCGTCCCCGAGGGCGGTGTCGCACGCAGCGAGGACGAAGCCGTGGCCATCGCCCGGCGGCTCGGCTGTCCGGTGGTCGTCAAGGCTATCGGGCCGCGCATCAGCCACAAGACAGAGCGCGGCCTGGTCGCTCTGGACGTCTGCGGGGACGAGGCCGTGCGGACCGCCGCTCGCTCGCTTCTGGCGCTCACCGAAGATCAGGGCGCCGTACTGCTGGTAGAACGGATGGTCCGGGGAGCGCGCGAGTTCATGATCGGCATGAAGCGCGATCCTCTCTTCGGCCCGGTCGTCGTCTTCGGCGTCGGAGGCATCTTCACCGAGGCTCACAAGGACATCGCGCTCGGGGTGACGCCGCTGGACGACCGGGACATCGAGGGCATGCTTGCCGGGATCAGGGCGAGTGCGCTGCTCGACGACTTTCGTGGCTTGGCGCCCGTGGATCGCGCCTCGCTGGCCGTCGCCATCCGCGCGCTCGCGCGCATCGCCGCGGACCATCCAGCCGTGAGCGAGATCGACGTGAACCCCCTCATCGTGGAAGACGCGACGCCGGTGGCCGCCGACGCGCTGGTGATCCTCGATCCGGCCGGCGCGCAAGGCGCGTCCGCGGCCCTCCCCCTCCGACATGTCACCTCGCCCCCCGATCTGACTCCGCTGTTCGCGCCGCGCGCCGTCGCAGTCGTCGGCGCCTCGGACGACCCTCTGAAATGGGGCGGCTCTCTTCTCCTCAACCTCATCGACGGCGGCTTCGCCGGCGCCATCTATCCCGTGAACCGTCGTGGCGGCACGGTGTGCGGTCTGCCCGCCTTCCGGAGCGTCGCGGAGTTGCCGGAAGCCCCGGACCTGGCGCTGGTGACGCTGGGGGCCACGCAGGTGAACGCTGTGGTCGAGCAGTGTGGCGAGCGCGGGATCCCCGTCGCGCTCGTAGTGGCCGCAGACTTCTCGGAGGCGGGAGAGGCTGGGGCCGCCGCTGAGGCGGAGCTGGCCCGAACGGCGCGGACCTCGGGCGTCACGCTCATCGGCCCCAATTGCATGGGCCTGGTCGCGACGCATAGCCGGCTCCATGCCGTCGGATTCCTCGAGTTGCGGCCGCAAGCCGGCGGCCTGAGCATCGTCTCCCAGTCCGGCAATATCGGTGTCCAGCTCGTCACCGCGGCCGAGCGACGCGGCATCGGCATCGACAAGTACGTGACGGTCGGCAACGAGGCGTGCACGAGCGCGCTCGACGTGCTCGACGCACTGCAAGACGACCCGCAGACTGCCGCCACCCTTGTCTACCTCGAAGGAGTCGACGACGGCCGCCGTTTCCTCGACGTCATGCGCCGCACCACGCGGCGGAAGCCGGTGGTGGTGCTGCGCGGCGGCCTCACGGAGTACGGCCAGCGCGCCGCCGCATCGCACACCGGCGCCATGGCAGGCGCGGCCGACGTCTTCCTGGCTGCGGCCCGCCAGACCGGCTGCCTCGTGCGCACGGGTCCCGACGAGAGCCTGGACCTGGCGCTGTGCCTGACCGCACTTCCGCTGCCACCGGGCCGGCGCGTGGCGATCATGACGCTCGGTGGAGGCTGGGGCGTGCTGGCGGCGGACGAGCTGGCCCGCAACGATCTCCAGCTGGCGCTGCTGGAGCCTCACGTTCTCGCCGAGCTGGACAAGCTCCTGCCCGGCTACTGGAGCCGCAACAACCCCATCGACCTCGTGGCATCCGTCGGCCCGGACCTCGCCGAGCGCACGCTGACGCTGCTCGCCGAGAGCGAGGCGGTGGACGCCGTCGTCGTGCTGGGTGTGCTCCACAGCCCGTCCACCGGCTGGACGTCAGACGGCGCCGCGCCCGCCGAAGGCGGACCGGGCGCGGCCGACCACGACCACTTCAACCCTGCCGAGATCGCCTTTCTCGAGCGCGTGACCGCGCTCATGGAGAGCACCGGCAAGCCGATCGTCAACGTGCCGCTGCGGCCGCTTGCGGTCGCGACCTTCCCCGGCGGCGCGCGACACGATCCGGTCATCCTTTACTCGCCGGTCGCCGCCGTACGTGCCCTCGCCGCCATGGCCTGGTACGCGGAGTACGTCGCTGCCCAAGCCGGTCCGCCACCTCGCCGGCACGCGAAGGCGGATCCACGATGATCAAGATCACGATCTACGGCCGCGGCGGCCGTGGCGGAGTGACGTTGGCCAAGCTGATCGCTGCCGCGTACTTCCTGCGTGGCAAGTACGTGCAGGCCTTCGGCCGCTACGGCGCGGAGCGCGCCGGCGCGCCGGTCCAGGCGTTCGTGCGTGTCGACGACGAGGAGATCGCGGAGCACTATCCCGTCCGCGAACCTGACCACGTGATCGTGCTGGACGCCGGACTCATTGCACCGGAGACGGCCCAGGGCATGGACTCGCAGGGGTGGATCGTGCTCAACTCCCCCCTGCCGCCGGACGCCTTCGCCGACGTCTTCCCCGGGCGCAACGTGGCGACCCTCGATGCGTCGGCGATCGCCGTGGACAACGGGCTGGGGACGCGGGCGCTGCCCATCGTGAACACGGCGCTGCTCGGAGCCGCCGCGGAGATCCTGGGACTTTCGCTCGCCGACGCCGAGGCTGCGCTCGCGCACCTCGGGCTGGGCGAGCCCAACCTGAAGGCCGCGCGCACGGCATACGACCGCGTCCGCCAGGCCCACCTGCCAGGGATCATCGCACCGGTTGCCCCACCGCGCCCGCCCGCCCGAACGGCGAGCATCTTCGACGAGGACATCGGCGGCCCGCCGGCGGTGCACACCGGCTCGTGGGCCTCCCGTCTCCCCGCAAGCGCGTCGCTGACGCCTCTCTGCAGCGACGCCTGCCCGGCCGGCAACGATGTACGGGGCTTCGTCCAGGCGGTGGCGCGGCGAGACTACGAAGCCGCCCTGAACACCATCCTCCTGACCTCGCCCTTCCCCGGGACCTGTGGGCGCGTGTGTCCGGCGCCGTGCATGAACTCGTGCACGCGCGGCGAGCACGACGAAGCCGTGAACAGCCGTGAGCTGGAGCGCGACGTCGCGGCACGCGCCTCCTGGCCTGAGCCCACGCAACCGTTTCGCCCCGAGCGCCTGGCCGTGATCGGCTCCGGCCCATCCGGTCTCAGCGCCGCCTACCAGCTCGCCAGGCTCGGCTATCCCGTGACCGTGTTCGAGGCAGGCGACGAGCTCGGCGGGCTCCTGCGCACCGGGATCCCGGCGTACAGGCTGCCCCGCGAGGTCATCGACCGCGAGATCGCCTTCATCCTCGCGCACGGCGTGCAGGTCCGCAGCGGTCAGCGCGTGACGCGCTCCCGGCTTGCTGAGGTGCGACGCGAGTTTGACGGCGTCGTCGTGGCGACGGGGCTGCAGAAGAGTCGCACCATGGATCTCGACGCCGGCGACCATCGCGTGCTGCAGGCGCTCGACTTCCTCGACCTCAGCCGCACCCAGCCACCGGACCTCCGCGAGCGCAGCGTCGTCGTCGCCGGCGGCGGCAACACGGCGATCGACGCGGCTCGCGTGGCGCTCCGCCTCGGCGCTCGGGATGTGCTCGTGGCCTACCGGCGGACGCGCGCCGAGATGCCCGCGATCGCCGAGGAGGTCGAGGAGGCGCTCGCCGAGGGCGTCCGCATCGAGCAGTTGGCGTCGCCTCTGCGACTGGAGGGCGCCGGTGCTGAGACTGCACTGGTCTGCCGGCGCATGACCCTTGGCGAGCCCGACGAGTCAGGCCGACCGCGTCCCGTGCCGGTCGATGGTGACGACGCTCTGGCAGCGTTCCGCTGCGACACCATCCTGCTCGCGCTCGGCCAGGCACCAGACATCCATCTCCTGCCGGCGGGCTCGGTGCTCGACGAGGCAGAGCAGCGGCAGGGAGCCACAGACGCGTACCTTTCCACCGCGGGCGACCTGATCATGCCCGATGGCACGGTGGCGGCGGCCATCGGCAGCGGGCGCCGTGCAGCATGGCACCTCCACGCCGCCCTGAACAGCGTGGAGGCGCTCCCGCTCCCAGCGCCGCTGGTCGACACCTCCACCCTCACGTTCCGCGATGTCCCTCAC
>JADGPQ010000237.1 GCA_017882325.1 Thermoleophilia bacterium | reverse complement strand
GAGGGCGTCAGGGAAGGGCTGTCCATAGCGAGCGCCAGCCATCGCTGACACCTGCTTGGGCGACGCCTGCTCGGCTTCGCCCGGCAGGCCGAGCAGCAGGGCGTCGGCGGAGACGTGGAAGGCGTCGGCGAAGCGCTGCAGCTCCTTGGCCAAGACGCGCCGGCGGCCGGCCTCGATGCGGCTCACGGCCGACTGGTCGAGAGCGACCCACTTCGCCAGCTGGCGCTGGCTCCAGCCCTGCTGCTCGCGCAGCTGGGCGATCGCCCGGCCCATGCTCTCCTGATGTTCATCGCGCATCAGTTCCGTCACCTCAGTACGCTACCATTGCATCACCACTGTACGTCACGTCGATGCGGGAATCCTGCGCGCGCGGCCATCGCCGGCTTGACGTGTATGTGAGTATAACATCATCCTGAGGTATAGTGATGCAAGTAGTGATGTCCTGCAGGCATGAACCGCAGCGCCTGCATCGCAGTACAGCTTCAGGAGCCACGGGTGGAAGGAGTCGCTCGCCGGCCGGGCCACGGCGGCGAGCGACAGACAACGGAGGTGGGAGATGCCAGATCAGCACGAGGTCATCGATGGAGCGCAGCTCGTGCGAGAGTTGCGCCTCGGGGAACGACAGGCCGAAGGGCCTCTTGCCGTCTTCCCGATCTTCGCGAACGGGAGCGAAGGGGCTGGCGACGACGACACTGCGCCGCGCCGTCGCCGGCCGCGCTACATCACCCTGCGCCAGGCCCTCGCCGAGGGTCGCGCCGTGGTCACCGAGGTGAGCGAGGGCGGCTCCGTGCCCGAGCTGCGGGTGGTCAACAAGGGCGACGCCCGCATCCTCGTGCTCGACGGCGAGGAGCTGCGCGGCGCCAAGCAGAACCGCGTGCTCAGCACCGCCATCCTGATCGACCGGTTCACCACCCTCGTGGTACCGGTGAGCTGTACCGAGCAGGGCCGCTGGTCCTACGCCTCGCGCGAGTTCGCCGAGAGCGAGATCCTGGCGGAGCGGCAGGTCCGCTACGCGATGAAGACCAGCGTCGATGCCGCGGTGCGCAGTGGGGCCGGAGTCCATGCCGACCAGGGTCGCGTGTGGTCTGAGGTCGAGGCGCTGCACGGCAGGCAGGGGACGCGCTCCGGCACGAGCGCGATGCGCGACTCCTACGAGGCCAAGAAGAACGATCTCGACCGCATGCTCGCCGCCTTTCCCCTCGTCGAGGGGCAGACCGGCGTGCTGGTGCTTCACGGCGCGCGGGCCGTCGGCCTCGACCTCGTGTCGCGGACGCCGCAGTACGCCGAGCTCCACGACAAGCTGCTGCGCAGCTACGCCTTCGAGGCGCTGGTGCGCGGCGGAGAGCCCGGCGACAGGCCAGTGGCGGAGGCGTTCCTGGAGCGGATCGCCGCGCTTCCGGGCCAGCGCTTCAAGAGCCCCGGACTCGGCTGGGACGTGCGCTTCGAGGGCGGTGGCGTGCTGGGCTCGGCGCTCGTGTACCGCGGGCACGCCGTGCACGCGGCCTTCTTCGACGTCGGCGGCGCGAGTGGTTCCGCGGACGAGCGGCCGCCTCAGAGCGGCCCGAGCTGGCGCATCGCCGACGCGCGCGAACGCGCCCGCCGGCGCCAGGCGCACTGACGAGAACGACGAAGGGAGACCCCATGGACCAGGACAAACGCCAAAGGGCCTACAAGGCCGCGGCACAGATCACGCGCGAGCAGCTCAGGCGCGATGCGCCTGAGAGGGCGCGCGCCCTCGACGAGGTCAAGCAGAGCGACGTGGTCGTGGTCGCCGGCGAGTACGACCACGTCGAGTCGGTGCTCCGGGCGCTGGAGGTGCCGCACACCGTGATCGGCACGCGCGACGTCGATCGCCTCGACCTGCGGCCCGAGCAGCTGCTCATCGTCAACTGCCCGGGCGTGGTCTCGGCCGCGGCCGTCACCCGCATCCGCGGCTTCGTCGAGGCCGGCGGCAGCCTGTTCACCACCGACTGGGCGCTCAAGCACGTCGTCGAGCCGGCGTTCCCCGGCGTGCTCGCCTTCGACAAGGCGCCCACGCGCGACGACGTGGTGCGCATCGAGGTCCGCGACACCGAGAACATCTACCTGCAGGGCGTGCTCGACGGCCAGGACGACCCGCAGTGGTGGCTCGAGGCGTCGTCGTACCCCATCAGCATCATCGACGCTGAGCGCGTCGAGGTGCTCATCACCAGCCGCGAGCTGGGCGAGAAGTACGGCGAGTCGCCGGTGGCGGTGTGGTTCCGCTGGGGCGAGGGTGACGTCTTCCACATGATCTCGCACTACTACCTGCAGCGCACCGAGTTGCGTACGGCCCGGCACGGCAGCGCCGCCGGCGCCTACTTCGCAGAGAAGGGCGTGGAAATGTCGCCGGCGATGTATCAGGACGTGGACGACTTGTGTCTCGCGGACGTGGAGTCGGCCAAGCCGTCCACCGCGTTCATGAGCAACGTGATCATCGAAAAGAAGCGGCGGCAGAAGAGGGGGGAGTCGTGAAGGTCACCACCGACCTGAGGCCTGAGGCCGGGGGTGAGACCGAGGATCTCGACGAGGAGGGACTGCGCTGCGCCCACGCTCGCGTGATGCGGGCGGTCTTCAACGCCAACGGGCCCAGGCGCATGGGCCTCGGTGTGGGCGTGCTGACGCCGATCGAAGCCGATGTAGCCCTCGGGCACCTGCTCGAACACGGCGGTGAACTTGAGTTTCATGGGCCAGACCTCCTGAGCTTCAACGTGGCACGCTTCACGGCGGCGTGACACGGTGACGATGCGGGCTGCCGGTTCACTTACGGCGCGAAGAACTCCCGGAGGACGTCGAGCAACGCCGCGGCCTCTCGAGGGTCGAGCGCACCGAGGCGCCTGGCCAGGCGGGCCTTGTCGACCGTGCGCAGCTGGTCGACGACGACTTGGCCGTCCTTGCCGTCGAAGTGAGTCTGCACCCGGGATGGGTAGGGGCGTCCTGCGGTTGTGAGGGGCGCCACGACGACCGTGCGGACGTAGCGGTTCATCTCGTCCGGGGAGACGACGACGCAAGGGCGGGACTTGCGGATCTCACTGCCGATGGTGGGGTCGAGGTTCACGAGGAACACGTCGAAGCGGCTTACTCCCACTCCCAGGACTCCGCCTCGAAGGACCCAGTCGTGGCAAAGCCGCCGTCGAGCAGCTCGTCGTCGCCGTGCAGAGCCATCTGGCGAAAGGCCTCAGCCCAGCCCTGCCTGGAACGCCCAGCTGGAGCGATGACCAGGGTGCCGTCGTGCACGCTCATGTCCACCTCGCCGTGCAGCCCCGACTCCTCGAGGAGCGCCTTAGGGATGCGGACCCCCCGGGAGTTCCCGATCTTGACGATACGTGTGCGCAACGATCCACCTCCGTGTACCTACATTGTAGGTACATGGTGGGAGTCGCGCAACTCGATGAGAGGGTCAGATGCGGTCGCTTGGCGTTCATGGCCCTCACGATACCCGGCTGCCGCGGCCGCGGTCTGCCGCCCTCACGTCTGAACGGATGACGTTGCCGGCTGCAGCTGGTGGACGTTGAGCGCTCCCTGGGGCCCGACGACCGCAACTGCCCGGGGATAGGGCTAGGATCAGCCAGCCTCGCCTTCCACGCGAGCGCCGATCACGAGGTACGAGAGGCCCTCGGGCCCGGCGTCCACCCGGCGCCGCGCGGACGGCTGCACGAGCACGTAGCGCCCCGGCTCGAGGTCGACGGTCTCGCCGTCGATCTGTAGGTAACCCGTGCCACGGAGCGGCACAAAAAGCTCCTCCTGGCCCGACTTCAGCTCGTCGTGCTCGTGGCCGAGCTGATCGGGCTGTGAGTCGAACTGGTTTGCCTTGATCGCGAGCGCGTCGAGGGCCTGCGCGACCGGCGTTCGCCGGCCTTCGAAGTCCTTGACGTCGATCACCGAGTAGCTCACCCTGCGCCTCCTGGAGATGACGGGACGATCGTGCATGAGGTGCGACTCTAGCAGGTGCCCGGCTCTCTGGTCACTCCGGCTTGAGCAGCCGCTTGGCCTGTTCGAGTGTGAGGCCCTGGAGGTCGGCGCTGCTGCGGCCCGCCGCGAGGAGCGCGCGGACGAGGCTGTGCGGCAGCAACACGCCCTGCGGAGGCTGCGGCTGGGCTTCCGGCCTGGCGGGCGCCACGCCGTCGCGGACCGCCAGCCAGAACTCCGGCTCCGTCACG
>JADGPQ010000065.1 GCA_017882325.1 Thermoleophilia bacterium | reverse complement strand
CCGTGGGAATGTCCAGCACATGGACGGCGACACCGACTTTCGCTTCTCGCCGCGCCCCAACCGTGCGCGCGAGATCGACTGGCGTCCGTGGGGTGAGCCGGCGTTCGCCGAGGCTCGCAAGCTCGGACGCCCCATCCTTCTGTCGCTCTCCGCCGTCTGGTGCCACTGGTGTCACGTCATGGACGAGACGAGCTACTCCGACCCGCGCGTGATCGCGGCCGTCAACGAGCACTTCGTGCCCATCCGCGTGGACAACGACCGCCATCCCGACGTGAACCGCCGCTACAACATGGGCGGCTGGCCGACGACCGCCTTTCTGTCAGCCAGCGGCGACCCGATCACGGGCGCCACGTACATGCCGCCGGACCAGCTCCTGCAGGCTCTGCAGAGGGTGAGGGAGTTCTTCGACGCCAACCGCACGGCGCTTCTGACGCTGGGCGCGACAGAACACGCCCACGCTGCCGACACCGAGGCGGCGCTCGCCCATCTCGGCGGAGCGCCGCGCAGGGACGGCCTCTCCGCGCCGGACTTCACCGGCGACCCGGACGTACCCGGCGACATCCCGGCAGAGATCGCCCTGCAGATCGTCCGCGCCTTCGATTCCATGCACGGCGGCCTGGGAGCCGACCCCAAGTTCCCGCAGCCGGACGTCTTCGCGTTCATGCTCGCCTTCGCGGAGCTGCGCGGCAGCGGGGACCCGTTGCACGTCGCGCCCCACACCAGCGCGCTTGTGACGCCGGCTCGCGTGCACGAGGTGGTGCGCACCACGTTGGAGAGGATGGCCGGCGGAGGCCTGTACGATCACGTGGCCGGAGGGTTCTTCCGCTACGCCACGCGACGCGACTGGAGCGTTCCGCACTACGAGAAGATGCTGGAAGACAACGCACGCCTGGCCGGCCTGTACCTCGAGGCTGCCGCGCTGGCCCGGGGGGAAGCATCAGGCGGGGAGGAAGCTGCTCAAGCCCGCCTCGGCCCGGCGACCCTCTATCGCGCTACGGCGGCGGGCACGATCGGCTACCTCCTCGCCGCGCTCTGGCGCGGGGAGCCGCCGGCCTTTGGGGGCAGTCAAGACGCGGACGAGCACTACTATTCCCTCGATGCCGCAGGGCGCGCCGAACTGCCGGAACCGTTCGTGGACCTCACCGTGTACGTGGACTGGAACGCGCTGGCGGCGCGGACGCTGCTGCGCGCGGCGCCCGTGCTCCAACGCCCCGAGCTCACGGAGCGCGCTGTCGAGCTGCTCGGCTTCCTTTGGGAGCGCGGTCGTCGCGGCGTCGCGATGGCGCACTACCTCACCACGGGCGGCGAACCTGCTCCCGGCGCGCCCTTGCTCGTCGACCAGGCGACGACGGCGTCGGCCATGCTGGACGCATACGAAGTGACGGCCGAGCGTCACTGGCTGGAGGGCGCGCAGGCGCTCACCGGCTGGGTCGGCGAATGCTTGGGCGCTGCCGACGGCCGCCTGCACGACCGCCTGTCCGAACCCCGCGTCAGCGCCGGGCTTCTGGCGCGTCCGCTTCCCGTGCTCGAGGAGAACGCGCTCATGGCCGAGGTGCTCCTGCGCCTTGAGGCGTACACCGGCGAGGGCGTCTGGAGAGACCGGGCGCGCGAGATCCTCGCCGCGTGGGCGACGCACTACGAAGAGTCCGGGGTCGCAGCCGCGGCATACGGCCAGGCGCTGCTTCGCTACCTGGAACAGCCGGACCACATCGTTGTCGTCGGGAGCCGCGGCGATGCCGCGGCGCGGCGCCTTCACGACGCTGCGCTGGCCGCGCCGCGGCCGCTTCGCACGGTGCAGCTCCTCGACCCGGACGACGCGGCCGACGCGGAGCGGATGGCCGCGGCGGGATTCAGGCGGGCCGCGGCCCCGGCAGCCTACGTGTGCCACGGCGCCACCTGCCTGGCACCCGTCAGCGACCCCGATGAGCTGGGCCGACCGCGCCCTTGAGTAAGATTCTGTGAGAATGTGGAACGATCATCGAAACGGACCCGCGACGGAGGGACGATGCTGACGTTGTATCAGGCTGAATGGTGCGCCTACTGCCACCGGGTACGTCAGGTGATGACCGAGCTGGGCCTCACCTACCTTGCGGTCAACGTTGCGGCCGACCGCGAAGAACGTGCCGACCTGATGGCCATCTCGGACCAGGTGGGCGTTCCCGTGCTGCAGGACGGCGACAAGGTCTTCAGCGATTCGGACGAGATCATTGAGTACCTGCGCGGCACTTACCCAACGCCCGAAGACGCCGAGGATCACGCCGCCCTCGGCGCCTGGCGCGCCGCCGGCGCGGTCTCGCTGGCGCCGCGCGCCGCCCTTGCCCACCTGAGGGAGCTGCTCGAGGAGAAGGGCTTCAAGATCATCGCCCAGGTCAGGGGACCCAAGATCAGCGAACGGCTGCCCAAGGAGTATGTACTGCTCTACGTCACGGCCCCGGTCGCGGCCGTGAAGACGATCGAGATCGACCCGCTGGCGCCCGGCGCCGTGCTGCTGCCGATGGCCGTCATCCCTGCTGAGAGCGGCACCAGCGTGATCGCCAGCGCCGACCCGGTGGGGCAGGTCTGGCTGTTCGGCGAGCCCGAGCTCAACAGGGTGCAGTCAGCGGTGAAGAAGCGCCTCATCGAGGTGCTGGACGAACTCTGACGACGCAGAGTCACCCCCAGCGATACACGCGCAGGCTGAGCCAACCGGTCACGATCGCGATTGCCGCGAGCACGATGAGCCCCGTTGTGTCCCACCCTGTGCTGTTCCAGGCCGCTTGCAGGGCGTCGACCGCGTAGGTGAGCGGCAGGAAGTCGCCGATGCGCTTCATGGTGTCGCTCATCACCGCCGTCGGCGGGCCGGCGCCACCGAGGAACAGCATCACGAAGAAAAGCATGAGCCCGGCCCCCTGGGCGGCGCGCGTGCTGGGCATGACCGCCCCGAGCAGGGTGCCGATGCCGGCGAACGCGGCCGAGGTGACGAGGAACACGGCGGCGAGCTGCGCCAGCGCGTCGGGAAAGTGCACCGGGTAGAAGACCGCCCCGAAAGCCGCGACCAGCACCGAGCCCACCACGCTGAGCACGAGTGCCGCCAGGACCTGCGAGCCGAGCACGGCCCAAACGGGCACGAGCGAAGCCTGGAAGCGGCGCAACACGCCTCCCGCGCGGTAGCCGGTGAGTCGCGCCGGCAGCATGATCACGCCCACCGACATCGCCACTACGGCGATGTAGGCCGGCACGTAATAGTTCATCGCCCCGATGCCGGCGAAGACCCGCTCGTCCGTGCCGCCCGGCTGGTTGCCGAACACCTCGCCAAGGACGAACAGCAGCACGACCGGGAAGGCGAAGGTGAACACCAGGGTGGTGGGCTCACGCAGGAAGAGCTTCAGCTCGATCCACGCGAGCTTGAGCAGCACGCGGATGCCGCCGCGAGGCCCCCCCATCAGTCCTCCACCAGGTGCCCGGTGAGCTGGAGGAAGACGTCCTCGAGGCTCGGCTCGATGACGCGCAGGTCGTCCGGGGTGAGGCCGCGCTCGACGAGGGCCGCGCCGACGTAGGCGACGAGCGGTCCCGTCCCTTCGACGATCACCCGGGGCCCGCGTCGGGTGACGCTGCGCGCGCCCGGCACGCTCATCAGCCACTCCACATCCTGGTCGGGGGCGCTGAACACCACCTGCTCCAGCGGGTCGTAGCGCACCACCAGCCCACGCGGCGTGTCGAGCGCGATGATGACGCCCCTGTCGACCACAGCGACGCGGTCGCAGAGGCGCTCCGCCTCGTCCATGAAGTGGGTGACGAGAACGACGGTGGTGCCCCGGTCGCGGATCTTCTCGATGAGGTCCCAGGCGATGCGCCTGGCGGCGGGGTCGAGTCCGGTCGTCATCTCGTCGAGAAAGACGACCTCGGGGTCACTGACCAGCGCCAGGGCGATGAAGAGCCGCTGACGCTGCCCACCCGAGAGGCTCGAGAACGAAGCGCTGCGCTTCTCCGCGAGCCCCCATTGCTCGAGAAGGTCTCGCCAGTCCTTCGCGCCGGGCGTAAGGGAGGCGAAGAGGTCGAGTGCCTCCCACACGCGCATGTGGTCGGGGAGGCGCGACTCCTGAAGCTGGCAGCCCATGCGCCCGCGCAAGGCGCCGGCGTGGGCGTGGGGATCCTCGCCAAGCACGCGCACCGTGCCGGCGGTGGGCGTGCGCAGCCCCTGTACGCACTCTACGGTGGTGGTCTTCCCGGCGCCGTTCGAGCCCAGCAGGCCAAAGATCTCGCCGCGCTCGACGGCGAAAGAGATGTCGTCGACGGCGACCACGTGACGGCCATAGACCTTGCGCAGGTGCTCGACGGTGATGACAGGCGGCATGCCCTTGAGCCTACCTGATATGGAGCAGGGCACGCCGCATCGCGGCAGCGCCGTCACCTCAGCGCTGTCGAGTATCCTCCGAAGAGCGACAGCGTGCCCGGGGGGAGCTCCGGATCGAACCACTGGCCGAGCTGCCGAAAGCGCTCGCGGCGGCGGCGGCGGCGTTCCTGCGGAGCGATGCCGTCGAGCTCGGCGAGGGCTTCGGAGATGGCCTCGGCGACGCTGGCCGCGGCGACCTCGGGGTTGTGGTGGGCGCCGCCGCGCGGCTCCGCGACGATGCGCTCCACGACCCCCAGTTCGAGGAGATGCGCGGCGGTCGGCTTGAGAGCCTCGGCGGCCTGCGGCGCGAAGGCCGCGTCGCGCCAGAGGATCGCAGCGCAGCCCTCGGGCGTGATCACAGAGTAGGTGGCGTTCTCCTGCATGAGCACACGGTCGGCGACGGCAAGGGCGAGGGCTCCGCCCGAGCCGCCCTCGCCGATCACCGTGGCGATGACCGGGACGCTGAGGCGTGCCATCCTGAGCATGGTGTCGGCAATGGCGCGCGCCTGGCCGCCCTCCTCGGCGGCCACGCCCGGGTATGCGCCCGGCGTGTCGACGAACGACAGCACGGGGAGACCGTGCCGCTCGGCCAAGGCGAACAGCCTCTGCGCCTTGCGGTAGCCCTCGGGCTTGGCCATGCCCCAGCTGTGCAGCTCCTGCTCGTCGAGCGTCGTCCCCTTCTGGTGGCCGACGACCAGCACGGCGCGGCCGCGGAACCAGCCGAGCCCACCCACGATCGCCGGGTCGTCGGCGCGCAGGCGGTCGCCCTTGAGCTCCTCGAAGCCGTCGATGAGGTACCCGATGTAGTCGCGCGTCCGTGGCCTGCCCTTGTGGCGCGCGATCTCGACGGTCACCCAGGCGTCACGGCGACGGCTCTCGTGCTGCAGGCTCTTCAGCCTCGCCTGCAGCTTCTCGATCTCCTCTGACAAATGGACGCCGGGCATAAGTGGCAAACGCTTTAGCTCGCTCAAGCGCTGTCTGACCCATCCCACCCTTGCCTCGTTCTCGTCCGATGGTCGTTGTGACTCGGTCAGGTTCCTCACCTCCCCCCAGCAATCGCAGGTAGTTGCCCACCCTCACGCGCAGATCCTTGCGCGCCACCACCGCGTCGAGGTGGCCGAGCTGCAGGTTGCGCTCGGCGCTGCCGAAGCCCTGCGGCAGCTTCTCGTGGGTGGTCTCGGCGATCACGCGCGGGCCGGTGAAGTACAGTTGCGCGCCAGGCTCGGCGATGCAGATATCGGCGAGCGTCGCAAAGCTGGCCACCACGCCTCCGGTGCACGGGTCGGCGAGGATGGTCACGAAGGGTGAGGTGGCTTCGTTGATGAGGTCCACCGCGCAGCTCGTCTTCGCCATCTGCATGAGACTCAGGATGCCTTCCTGCATGCGAGCGCCGCCGGAGCTGCACACTGCCACGAGTGGCAGGTCTTCTCCGGCGGCCAGCTCCGTGCTGCGCCACAGCTTCTCGCCGACGACGCTGCCCATGCTGCCGCCCATGAAGCCGAAGTCCATGACGGCGAGCACGCACTGCGTTCCGTCGACGGCGGCCGTCCCCGTGACGATCGCCTCGTTGAGGCCCGTCTTGGCCTGCGCCTCGCGCACGCGTTCGGGGTACGTCTCGAGATCCGTGAACTTGAGCGGATCGAGCGTGAGCACATTGCTCCAGAGCTCGCGGAAAGTGCCCTCGTCGACGAGCTGCCGGATCCGCTCGCGGGCGCCGATGCGCAGGTGGAACCCGCAGTGCGGACACACCATGAGGTTGGCGCGCAGGTCGGCGAGTCGGGCGGGCTGGTGGCACGAAGGGCAGGCCCATTCCGGCTTCACAGGGTCGGAGTCGCGGCGCTCGATCTCGACGGTGACGTTCATGAGGGAGGTGTGGCCGGTCTTCAGCCGTCGAAACGGCGGAAGATCAGCGTGACGTTGTGGCCGCCGAATCCGAAGCTGTTGCTGGCGGCAACCTCGACCTTCTGGAAGCGCGACTCGAGCGGCACGTAGTCCAGGTCACAGGCCGGGTCTGGGTCCGTGAGGTTGATGGTCGGTGGCAGCAGGCTGTTCACGATCGTGAGCACGGTAGCCACGGCCTCGATCGCTCCGGAGGCTCCGAGGCAGTGGCCGATCATCGACTTGTTCGACGAGATGGCGACATTCCGCGCGTGCTTGCCCAGGGCGACCTTGATGGCCTTGGTCTCGGCGTTGTCGCCCGCGCTGGTGGCCGTACCGTGGGCGTTGATGTAGTCGATCGCCGACGGCTCCAGACCGGCCTCCTTGAGCGCCATCGTCATGGCTCGCGCCTGCGGCTTGCCGCTCTCGTCGGGGAGCGTCATGTGGAAGGCGTCCGAGCTCATACCGGCGCCGGCCAGCTCGGCGTAGATTCGAGCGCCGCGGGCCTGGGCGTGCTCGAGGCTTTCGAGCACCAGGCAGCCGGCGCCTTCGCCGATCACGAATCCGTCGCGGCCGGAATCGAAGGGTCGCGAGGCATGCTCCGGCTCGTCGTTGCGCAGACTGAGCGCCCGGGCGGCGGCGAAGCCGGCCACGGCGACCGGGCTCACGGGCGCCTCGCTGCCGCCGGCGAACATCACCTCGGCGTCGCCGTGGCGGATGATGCGCGCCGCGTAGCCGATGGCATCGGAACCGGCGGCGCAGGCCGTGCACGTCGCGCTCAGCGGGCCCTTGGCGCCCAGCTCGAGCGAGACATGCGCCGCGCCCATGTTGGGGATCATCATCGGCACGAGCAGAGGGTTCACGCGGTCCGGGCCCTTGGTGAGCAGCTTGTCGATCTCGGTGTGCAGCGTCTGCAGGCCGCCGACGCCGCTGCCGACCACCGCCCCGACTCGGTCCGCCTCGGGGCGAGGGTCGAACTCGGCGTCGGTGGCCGCCAGCTTGGCGGCCGCGACGGCGTACCGCGAGAAGAGGTCGAGGCGCCGCACCTGGCGCCTGTCGATGAAATCCTCCGCATCGAAGTCCTTGACCTCGGCGGCGATGTGCACCTTGTAGCCGTCGGTGTCGAAGCGCGTGATGGGCCCGACGCCCGACTCTCCGGCGACGAGCCGCCGCCAGAACGTGTCGATATCGTTGCCCAACGGCGAGACCACGCCGAGACCGGTGACGACGACTCTGGTGGTAGGCGTCATCAGATGCCCAGTCCGCCGTCGACCGGGAGCGTGACGCCCGTGACGAAGCGCGCCTGCGGAGAGGCGAGGAAGATAACGGCGTGGGCCACGTCCTCAGTCGCCCCGATACTCTTGAGCGGCGTCGCGTCGACGATGAGCTTGCGCGTCTCCTCGGGCAGAGCTTGCGTCATCGGTGTGTCGATGTAGCCGGGAGCGATGGCGTTGACGCGTACGCCGCGCGCGCCGAGCTCCTTGGCCAGCGACTTGGTGAGGCCGATGATGCCCGCCTTGGCTGCCGCGTAGTTGGCCTGACCCGCGTTGCCACGGCGGCCCACCACACTGGCCAGATTGATGATACAGCCCGCGCGGCGGCGGAACATCTTGCGGGCCGCCGCCTTGCTGACGAGGAAGGTGCCGCGCAGGTGCGTGGCGATGACGCTGTCGAAGTCCGCGGGGTCCATCATCATCACGACGCTGTCGCGCGTGATGCCGGCGTTGTTGACGACGACGCCAAGCGGTCCGAGCTCGCTCTCGGCGCGTTCGACCATAGCGTTGACCTGCTCCTCGTTGGAGACATCGGCCATGACGACGAGGCCCTGGCGGCCCAGCGCCTCGATCTCGCCGACGACAACCGCGCAGGCGGCTTCGTCGGCGAAATCGTTGACCGCGACGTCGGCGCCGGCGGCGGCCAAGCTGAGCGCGATAGCGCGCCCTATGCCGCGGCCGGCGCCGGTCACTAGAGCGACGGATCCTGTCAGGTCAAGCTCGACGCTCACGCGACCTCCCAATAGCGTGCGTCTTCGCGCAGGGCCCCGATGGTGTCGGCGTCGGCGGCCCGGGCCACCGTCGCCTCCGGGGCGATGCGTCGCACGAGGCCGCTGAGCACGCTACCGGGGCCGACCTCAAGAAACGAATCATACCCTGCGGCATACAGCGTTTTCACAGCTTGGGTGAAGCGGACCGGCGAGACAAGCTGCGTCGACAGCAGCTCGACAAAGTCGCCGGTCTCGAACTCGAGACTGCAGGCCGAGAAGAACGCCGGCTCCGGCGTGTGCCACTCGGTCGTCTCGAGCTCGGCCCTCAGTGGCGCCTGCGCCGCCGCGATCAGCGGAGAATGGAACGCGCCGCTCACGACCAGCGGGATCACCCTCTTGGCGCCGGCCTCCGCAGCTTTGGTGGCCAGGTCGTCCAGAGCGGCCTTCGCGCCGCTCACCACGACCTGGCCGGGGCTGTTGAAGTTGGCCGGCCACACGGCGTCGTCGCCGGCCGTCAACTCTTCGACCTTCTCGTCCGGCAGGCCGATCACGGCGGCCATACCGCCGGGGTTCGTCTCGGCGGCGCGCAGCATCTCCTGACCGCGCCGCCGCACTAGCCGCAGCGCGTCGTCGAAGGATAGCGCGCCGGTGGCGACAAGCGCCGAGTACTCGCCGAGGCTGTGACCGAACGCGGCGTCGAACCGCAGCCCGGCGTCGGCCAGGATGCGGAAGATCCCGATGGAGTTGGCCAGCAAGGCCGGCTGCGTCACGTCGGTGCGCGCCAGCGTCTCGGCTGGGCCCATCGCGCAGACCTGCTCGAGATCGTAATCGAGCACGCCTGACGCCTCAGCGTAGCTGTCACGCATCTGCGGATAGGCGGCGCAGAGATCGCAGCCCATGCCGACGGCTTGAGACCCCTGACCGGGAAACATCAGCGCGAGCTTGGTCATGACGTCCTCCAGGACGCTGTGTGTCGATGCGACTCAGTCCTTACCCCGAACGGCGACGAATCGCGACCGAGCCCGTTTTGCGGCGCGGTCACAGCTCCCACTTGGTGAGGCACGAGCCCCACGTGAGCCCGGCGCCGAAGCCGGCCATGAGCAGCATGTCACCCTTCTTCAGGCGGCCGTTCT
The DNA here is from genome assembly GCA_017882325.1 of Thermoleophilia bacterium. Taxonomy (GTDB): domain Bacteria; phylum Actinomycetota; class Thermoleophilia; order UBA2241; family UBA2241; genus CAIXSE01. Next base: position 3,805 of record JADGPQ010000065.1, on the reverse strand, counting down.
GGCTGGCCTCGTGCAGGCAGATCGGGATGGAGGCGCACGACGTGTTGCCGTAGCGGTCCAGGTTGGCGAACACCTGTGCCTCGGTGAATCCCAGACGTCTCGCCGCGGTCTCGATGATGCGGATGTTGGCCTGGTGAGGCACGAACAGGTCGACGTCTTCCACGGTCAGGTCGGCGTCACCGAGCACCTTTTCGCACGAGCCGACGACGGTTCGCGTAGCGAACTTGAAGACCTCGCTGCCGGTCATGTGCATGGAGTGCTCGTGCCTGCGTACGGTCTCGTAGCTCGCCGGTTGGCGGCTGCCGCCGGCCGGCACGTTGAGATACGAGGAACCGCTGCCGTCGTTGCCCAGGTCAAAACTGAAGATGCTGCCGTTGTCGGTGGGCTGCACGAGCACGGCGCCGGCGCCGTCGCCGAAGAGCACGCAGGTGCTGCGGTCCTCCCAGTCGACCATCTTGCTGAGGACCTCGGCGCCGACCACGAGGACGTTCTGGTAAATGTTGGCCGAGACGAACGCCGTGGCGATGGCGAGGCCGTAGACGAAGCCGGTGCAGCCGGCCTGCACGTCGAAGGCGCCGGCCTTGGTGGCGCCGATCTTGTCGGCGACGATCGACGCCGTGGCCGGCATGATGTGGTCGGGGGAGATAGTGGTGACGATGACCAGGTCGAGGTCCAGCGGGTCAAAGTCGACCGACTGCAGGCAGCGACGAGCGGCGACTTCGCCGAGGTCGCTCGCCGCCTCGTCCACGCTCGCGATGCGGCGCTCACGGATGCCGGTGCGCGTGAGGATCCACTCGTCCGAGGTATCGAGGAACTGCGAGATCTGCTCGTTGGTCAGCACGCGCTCCGGCACGTGCACGCCGAGCGCTGAGATACGCGCCCCTCGCACCAGGCCGCGGCGAAGCCCGATCATAGCTTGGCCTCCCTGCCCTCGATGGCCGCGGCGTCGACGATTGCGAACATGATCTCGCCGCGACAAGCCAGCTGGCCGCCGACCGTCGCCTTGACCTTCGCGCGCCCAACAGGCCCGTGCACGGCGACGATCTCGGCCTCGAGACGCATGGTGTCACCGGGCTTCACGACGCGCTTGAAGCGAACCTTGTCGATGCCGGCGAAGAGGCCGATCTTGCCGGCGTTGTCGCCGCCGCTGGCAGCCGCGATGGTGGCAGTCTGGGCCAGCGCCTCGACGATCAGCACGCCCGGCATCACGGGATTGCCGGGGAAGTGCCCGGCGAACCAGAAGTCGTCGTCCGCAAGCGTGCGAGTCGCTACGCAGCGCACGCCCTCGTCCAGCTCGAGCACTTCGTCCACCAACAGGAAGGGCGGGCGATGCGGCAACAGTTCGAGCACCTGATCGTGGGTGAGCTTCACAGCGGCGTCAGCTCTCGTGCGCGTCGCCCGTGACGGCGCCCGAGCCCGATGGCCACGGCCGCGGCCGCGAGGCCCCAGCCGATGACGTTCTTGACCGGGATGGTGCGGCCGCCGGGCAGCGGGATGCGGCCGAGCGTGTCATCGAGCTTCTGCAGCGTGTCGTCGACGGCCTGACCGAACGGCTTGGGCGAGCCGGGCGCCGGCTCGACCTCCACCGCCGCCATGACGCGTTCCACGAACCCGGGCGGCGTGGCCAGCTCAAGCCGGCCCCACGCGGCCAGAGCGCTGCGCACCTCGCCCACCTCGGCGAGCTCGGCGGCGCAATCGGGGCAGAAGCTAAGGTGAGACTGAAGCTCTGCGACCTCCAGGTAGCCCATCTCGCCGTCGATGTACAGGTTGATGCGTTCGCGGAAGTAGCTGCAATCCATCAGGTGTCGCTCCTCGGGCGAGCGCCGGCGGGGCCCTGTTCGGGTCCGGCGCCTTCTGCCCGCAGCTTGAGCCGCAGGGAGGCGCGGCCGCGGTGCACCATGACTTTGACGGTGCCGAGCGGCCGCCCGGTGGCCGCGGCGATCTCCTGGTACGGCAGTCCGTAGACGTCGCGGAGCACCGTCGGTACGCGGTAGTCGTCGGGCAGGTCGTGCAACGCAGCCACGATGGTGGCCGCGTCGACACCCTCGCCGAGCTGCGGCGCGGCCTCGGCGGCCATCTCCGGCGTCTCGACCGGCTCGGGATGACGCCGCTCGCGACGCTTGTAGTCGACGGACGCAGTGAGCGCCAATCGGAAGAGCCACGTGGAGAACGTGGCTTCGCTGCGGAACTGCGGAAGCTTGCGGTAACAGCGCAGGAACGCCTCCTGCGCCGCGTCTTCGGCGTCGGTGTGGTTGCCGAGTACGTTGTAGGCCACCGAATAGACCATCCCTTGATACCGCTCCAGGATCAGCTTGAAGGCCTGCGCATCGCCCTCGGCAGCGCGCGCCAGCTCGGCAGGCGACGGGTCGGGCAACGAGGCCCACTTGTGGATGTTGGACGTAGCCATGGCAGAGAAAGTTACAGCCGCGGTCAGGCGGATACGGCCGGTCGGCCGCAGTCGGACCCGGTGCGACGCGTCGGGGGGAAAGGAGATGTGTCGGATCGACGTGGGCGCACGAGTACGTGAGTGTACACCCAGAGCCGCGGGCGCCGTTCGCGGCTCATCGAGCGCTGGCTGGCGGGCGACACTGCGCCGGCCCGCTGCATCTCGGACAACGGGTGTTACGACACGCCCGATGCGGGCTACGGGCTCTTCTGCGCGGTCGAGGCCCGCAAGGAGCGGCGGGCCCGTCCGTAGGCTCGCGAAAGGCCGGCTATCCCTCGCGCAGGTTCTCGCTGGCCAACGAGTCGATGTACCTGAGCGGGCACCGGAGTACCGTGTGCCGAGCTACTCCTTCACACGGAACGTTCGCAGCGGGATCACGTGCGGGCCTCCTTCAGCAAGGCGTATATGGTGGTGCGGGACACGCCCAGCGCGCGAGCCGCGTGTGCGGCGGCGTTACGCGTGGAGAAGAGGCCGCGATCGTCCATCAGGCGCACGAGCACAAGGCGCTGGCCGCGTGTGAGGCGATCCAGGCGCAGCCGGCGGGCGCGACACTCGTCTTGGACGAGCCGCACGATCTGCTCGCGCCAATCGCCGTCGAAGAGCTTCGCCGGCCGCTTCGGGATAGGTGCGGCGAAGCGGGACAGCATATCGATGATGCCGTCGAGTGGCGAGCGGTCGAAGTCGATGCAGAGAAGGCCGCGCCTCGCGCCTTTGCCGTTGTGCAGCACGACGTTCGCCGACGTGATCGCGCGGCCGTCGGCCAGGAGCTTCGCGTATGGGCCGATGACGCGCGCGTCCCTCGAATTCTCCGGCAGCTCATCGAGCAGCGACCGATCGCCGACTCTGCGCTTTGAGATTGGATTCCAGATGGCGACGATGCGGTCGCGGCGGATGTCGTGGACCGCCACCTCCGCGAACGGGTGGAACAGCGCGACGATCGCCTCACAGACGGGCAGGTGTGGCTCGAGCCAAGCGGGGATGCGTGTGGACGTCACTCCCGCACACTATGTCCGGTCCGGACGACATGTCAACCAAGCAGATGGATGGATGGCGAACTCGCCCGTATGGCGCGGCCGCGTTAGCACCGGGGTAAGCTAGCGTCCAGATGAAGACGTTCTGGCGCATCCTCAAGCTGCTCGGCGACTACAAGTGGCTCACGTTCGTGGGCTTCGCGCTGGCGTTCGCCCAGATGGGCCTCGGCCTCATGGTGCCGCGCATCATCCAGCTGACGATCAACAACGCGTTGGTCGGCGGCAAGACGAGTCTGCTCGTGACGTACGGGCTGGAGCTGTTGGGCATCGCCGTCGTGCGCTTCGTCGTCGCCGTCGGCCGCCGGCTCGCCAGCGGCAAGTCCAGCCT
>JADGPQ010000064.1 GCA_017882325.1 Thermoleophilia bacterium | reverse complement strand
CCATTGCGCAAGATTCCCCACTGCTGCCTCCCGTAGGAGTCTGGGCCGTGTCTCAGTCCCAGTGTGGCTGATCGTCCTCTCAGACCAGCTACGGATCGTCGCCTTGGTGAGCCGTTACCTCACCAACAAGCTAATCCGGCGCGGGCCCATCCCAGAGTAGAAGCTTACGCTACCATTTGGCGCGACCTACTTGGCAGGTCGCGCATCATCCGGTATTAGCGTCCCTTTCGGGACGTTATCCCAGTCTCTGAGGCAGGTTGCCCACGTGTTACTCACCCGTTCGCCGCTGTACTCACACCCGAAGGTGCTTTCTCGCTCGACTTGCATGTGTTAAGCACGCCGCCAGCGTTCGTCCTGAGCCAGGATCAAACTCTCCGTGAAAACTTAGCGTACGCACCCGAAGGTGCGGTACTAGCTTTAGAGAGAGCTCGAAAGCTCAAATACCGAAGCGAGCCATCGCTTCGGTCTGTCTTGTGGTCCGTTGCGGCCGGCCCGAAGACCGCCCGTGTTTCAGCAATGAAGGACCACGCGACGGGGTATTCATTGAACCTCGCGCACCCCTAAGGGTACGCCAGGCGCACTGGCGTCCACCGATTGCCGTGTCGCCAAAGCGACGCCGACAGATCGGCTTCCTCATCCTGTTCAGTTTTCAAAGACCGCGTGCCACGTAGGCACACTGTCGGACCGCTGCGGCGGTCTGGAGGCGCACTGCCCCCGCAGGTAAGGTCGTGAGACTGAGTACCTGACCACCACTTCCCGACAGGGACTTCGTAGTCTACACGAAGGTGCCGAGTCGTTCAACGGTCGGCGCTCTGTGGTCATCGTCGCGAGCAGGCTCGCGACCAGCGGACTCCTAAAGCGCTAGGGGAGTATACCCGCTGAGGTAGGCGTGTCAACCGTGCGCGCCGCTCCCGGTCGTGTCGCTAGTCGCGAGCCCCGCGTAACGCCGTGATCGACTCGATCAACCTGGCCTGATCCCCCCAGGTGAGTGATGCTGACGAGGGCAGGCAGAGCGCATCCCTGTTCAGCCGATCCGCGACCCATTGGCGCTGTGGATCCCGGGTCTCGAACGCCGGGGAACGATGGAGTGGCTGCCACAGCGGCCTGGTCTGCACACCTTCAGTCGCAAGCCGGCGCATGAGCCATCGGCTGTCGCGACCATACTCGGCTTGATCGATGCGAATCGCCGACAGCCATCGGTTCGTCGTCGCCCACGAGGCCTCGGGCATGAACTCGATCCCGGGCACCTGCGATAAAGCCTGCGCGTAGCGGGCGGCTATGGAGCGCCGGGCCAGCACGAACTCATCGAGACGCTCGACTTGCGCCAGCCCGAGTGCCGCCTGCAGGTTCGTGAGACGGTAGTTGTAGCCGAGCTCAGTGTGGACGTATTCGAGAGGATCGTGCTTCGCCTGCGTCGTTAGATAGGCTGCTCGACGTGCTTGCCCTTCGTCGCGAACGATGATCAGCCCGCCCCCACCGGCGGTGACGATCTTGTTACCGTTGAGACTGAGGCAGCCGATGTCCGCGAGCAGACCGGCCGGCCGCTCCTTGTACAGCGAACCAAGGCTCTCCGTCGCGTCCTCCACGACCACAAGCCCCCTGTCGTGTGCGAGCCCCACGATGCGATCCATATCGCACGGATGCCCGAGCACGTTGACGGGCAGCACTGCCGTGACCGGCCGACCAGACGATCTGTTGACAAGACGACCGCTCTCGGCGTCGCACGAGTCGTCGAGGAATGTTGCGAGGGCGGACGGGTCGAGTTGCCAGTACAGCGGATCGGCGTCCAGGAACACCGGGTGCGCGCCGACGTAGCGTACCGCGTATGCGGGGGCGATGAACGTGAGCGTGGGCACCAGCACCTCGTCGCCGGGACGAACGCCCGCGAGCAGCAAAGCGATGTGAAGAGCAGCTGTACCGCTGGCCACGGCAACAGCGCCAGCGGCAGCAAATCGGGTCCGCGCCCACTCCTCGAGGCGGCTGACGAAGGGTCCCGCAGAGGAGACCCACCCGCTGTCTATGCATTCCTGAACGTACTTGCTCTCGAGTTCCCCAAGCATGGGCTCGGACAGGGGGATCATGCCCGCTCGTGAGGCGCCGTCGTCAGTCGAGGGCGCGTCAGATGGCATAGTTACTCGAGCGGTACTGGTGCAGATTACGACGGAACCAGTCGACCGTCGTTTCCAGGCCTTCCTCGAGGTCGAGCCGGGGCCGCCAGCCCAGCAATTCCCGGGCCAGCGACGCGTCTGCGACGAGTCGCTCGACTTCGCTTCCTTTGACTCGCTGGCGTTCCGCTTCGGTCACGATCTGTGGATCCACCCCGCAGAGTCGACCGATGGCGGCAACGAGCTCCCGGATGCTCGTCTCCCGGCCGGAACCGAGATTGATGGTGTGCCCGACAGCCGCCGCAATCTCACCTGCCAAGAGGAAGCCTTCGACCGTGTCGCTGACGAAATTGAGGTCGCGCGTCGGAGTGAGGTTGCCGAGCCGGATGCGAGCGTCCGCGAGACACTGGGTGATGATCGTGGGGATGACGGCGCGTGCAGACTGCCGCGGGCCGTAGGTATTGAACGGCCGCACGGTGACAACGGGCAGGCCGAACGACAGATGGAAGGCTTCGGCCATCTTGTCGGCGCCGATCTTGCTGGCCGAATAGGGAGATTGCCCCTGCAGCGGATGGCTCTCGTCCATCGGACTGAAGCGCGCGGTCCCATAGACCTCGCTCGTGGACGTGTGGACGACTCGCTCTATCTCAAGCTCGCGCGCCGACTGCAAGACGTTCAGGGCGCCGCCGATGTTGATGCGAGCGTACGAATCGGGCGCAATGTACGAGTAAGGAATGGCGATCAGCGATGCCAGGTGGAAGACCGTGCGCGCGTCGCGGCTGACCCTGGCGACGCTGTCGCGGTCGGCGATGTCGCCGGTCACGATCTCCATCTCCGCGGCGAGCGGCGAAGTGTCGAGCCATCCGGCTGACCCCCTCGAGTTGTAGTGGACCAGGCAGCGAACGGTCGCCCCAGCCTCCACCAGCCGCTCGGCGAGATGACTGCCGATGAAGCCGCCGGCGCCGGTCACCAGCACGCGTCTGCCGCGCCACCATTCGCTCGTCATATCTCACCCTTCTCCGCGTCCTCTTGGGCCTTGGCGTAGTCATCCGGCTGGCCGATGTCCAGCCAGTACTCGACGATGGGAAAGCTGACGACCTTCTCGCCGCGCGCGAGCGCCAGCGTGATGAGATCGTTCATGTCCGAGCGCTCCCCGCAGGGAACGAGATCAAGGATGCGCGGTTCGAGAAGGTAGACCGCCGCGTTCACCATGAACTCGAGGCGAGGCTTCTCCACGATAGATCGCACCACAGGTCCGTCTGCCTCGACGACACCGTAGGGCACCTCGAGCTCGAACTGGCGCACACCTACGGTGAAGGCGGCCTCTTGTCGCTGGTGGAAGCGCAGCATGGCGCGATAGTCGACACGCGTGAGGATGTCACCGTTGAGCACGAGGACAGGCCCGGAGGGTCGCTCCAGGAGGCTGAGCCCACCCGCGGTCCCCAAAGGGCGATCCTCGCTGAGATACTGGATCTGCACCCCGAAGTCCTCGCCGTCGCGGAAGTGCCCATGGATCTTCTCGGAGAGATAGTGGGTGCTGATGCTGACGTCGCGGATACCGGCCTGCTTGAGCTGCCGGATGATGCGCTCGATGACGGGTCGCCCGCCCACGGGCAGCATGGGCTTTGGCGTATCAGCGGTGAGGGGATGCAGTCTGCTGCCGACGCCGCCGGCCATGACCACTGCGGAAAGGCCCAGCTCGTCCACCGCGACCATGTCTGTGCGCAGCAGCAGCCCCACCGGCCGGCGAGCGTCGTCGACGAGGGGTAGCTGGTTGATGTGGAAGGGTCGGGCCGTGTCCATGAGACGAAGGGCCTCGACTGCCGGGATGGTGGGCGCCGCGACGACCGGGTCGCGAGTGGCGATCTCTTCGCTGGGGCCTGTCAGCGGACGTCCCTGCAGCAGGGCGCGGCGCAGGTCACCGTCCGTGAGAAGCGCGGCCAGTGAACCGTCCTCGTGTACGAGGAGCAGCACTCCGAGACCGCCCCTGTCGAGGCGGCGCACGACATCTTCGATGGGTGTCGCGACCGTCACCATGACCTGGGCGAGGCGCGCAGCGTGATCGATGTCCCGGAGACTCAAGGCGCGATACCCTCGTGGGACGGCTGCGGACGCGCCGGCACGCCGGCTACCGTCGTGCCCGGCGCAACGTCCGCGGTGACCACCGCGCCGGCCCCGACCGTCGCGCCGGCGCCGATCGTGACCCCCTGCAGCAGCACCGCTCCGGATCCAAGGAGACACTGCTCCCCGACGGACACGGTGCCACTCACGTGGACCCCGTAGTTGATCACACAGTCGTCACCGATGTGAACGTCATGGCCGATCGTGCTGTGCGGATTGATGATCGTGCGGGCGCCGACCGCGATGTCGGTGGTCATGACCACTCCGGCCCCGACCAGCACGCCGTCGCCGAACGCGACCTGGCCGTCCACAACTGCGGTCGGGTGGCGCAACGTCGGACTCGAGACGTGCGGCGAACGTGCGTAGCGCGCATGCGCCGCCGCCAGAGCCCGCGGCCATCCGATCGCGAAGACCACGGCCATCTCACGCTCATACTGCAGCACGAAATCGTCGTTTCCCAGGACCACGTCGCCGCCGTATCGCTTGCCAAGCAGGGCGGGATCGCTGTCCACGTAGCCCAGCAGCCGCCAGCCAGGTTCAGCGCTCGCGCGGTTGACGGCGTCGATCAGTACGGCCACCTCTCTGCCCATACCGCCGGCGCCGACGATGACGATGTCCCTGGTCACTCCAGATCACTCCACTCGAGCTCGTCGTCGGCGGCCAGGTCGCGAGCGGCACGCCGGCCGATCACGTAGCGACGCTCGTTGGGCGCGATGCCTGTCCCGGGCCGCTTGTAGTCGAGATCGGCCTCTGTCAGCAGCTCGCCACGCTTGATGTCACGCGTGACCACGATTCGTCTGCGGAACTGTCGCCGCTTCTCCAGCTCGGCGGCGGTGACCGTGCGCACAGTGGATCCGAGCGCCTGCCAGATACTCTGTCCACCGCTCGCGATGAAGGCCAGCTCCTCGGGGTCCGCCGAGATGGCGTGGTCCCAGCCCTCGAGATCGCTGTCGAGCGTGAAGTGCTTCTCGATCAGGCAAGCGCCGAGTGCGATGGCGGCCAGCGGAACGGCAGCTCCGAGGGTGTGATCGCTGAAGCCGACAGGGCAATCGAAGGCCTGACGAAGGCCGCTGATGTTGCGCAGATTGATGGTCGCGAGGTCCGGTGGGTAGATGGAGACGCAATGGAGCAGGACAAGCTGATCGCAGCCGGCGCTGCGCAGGGTCTCGACCGCGCCCGCGACCTCGCTCGCCGAAGCCATGCCCGTCGACAGGAGGACCGGCAGATCCGCGCTCGCCACATACTCAAGCAGCGGCTCGTGATTCACGTCCATTGAGGCGATCTTGAGCGCAGGCACGCCGAGCTCGACGAGAAGGTCGACCTCCGGACGGCTGAACGGCGTGGAGAGGAAGTCGATGTCCACGGCAGCGCAGTACTCAGCCACGAGGCGATGCTGGGAAGGCGTGAGCTGGTAGCGTTCCACCATGTCGCGCAGAGAACCGAAGTGCCGCCTGGTATCGGAGTAGCTGGTGTGCCGCGCGTACTCAGCTCGTGAGATGAGAGACTCCGGCGACCAGGACTGGAACTTCGCCGCGTCGGCGCCCGCCGACTTGGCCGCGTCGATGAGGCGACGGCAAAGATCCATGTCACCGTTATGGTTGGCGCCGATCTCTGCGATGAGATAGGGCGGTTCGCCGTCACCGATCTCGCGGCCGTTGCCCAGCGTCACGGTCTCCACAGGTCCTCCAGTGCGGGGTCGGCGACGATTGTCCACCAAGCTTGCGGTGGGGGCAATCTGTTGAGCTCGACGCAGTACGCCTCAAGCAGATCGTCATCGGGCACCACAGCCGCGGAGAAGCGTTCCGTCTTCCGCAATGCCCGGCTCAGGCTCTCCGCCGTCGCTCTCGACGCTCGCTGGAGCCTGCCGGTCGTTGCTCGCTGATGCCGCAGCACGATGTCCGTGGCCGAACGCACCATCGCCGGCGAGAAGGGCGGCAAGATCCTGGCGATGTTCGTGGCGTGCTGGCGATAGGCCATGAGTACGCGATCGTCGAGGGATAACCGTGCCCCAGCCAGCCAGGCCGACGTGGCCAGGAACCAGTCGACGGCGACGACCTCCCTCGGCACAGGAAGACATCCGCGGAGCGTGCCTGCGCGCCACGTGGCATTGGACAGGCCGAACACGTTGGCCCTGGGCAGAAGCCGACCGAGCGCGCCGGAAGAGGCGTCTGCAAGCACGCAGAAGCGGCGGCCAAGTGACGCGCCCGCATCGTCGATGAGCTCCATGGCGCAGGCGGCGAGGTCCGCTCGGGTCGCATCCTGCTTGGCGGCCGCCAGCCGCCCCGTCATCAAGACGTCATCCGCGTCCACTGTGACGATGACTTCATGGCTATCGATGACCTGAGCGAACAGCGCTGTACGCACCTCTGCCGGCGATCGACCCGGGACGGACTCGATGAGGCGCACCCTCCGTCCGGCATGAGGCAGCTTCGGCAGCTGCCGCGCATCCACACCGTCCAGCGCCAGGCAGAGATCGAAGGCCTGGTCCGACTGAGCAGACACTGAGGCCAGCCATGGACCGAAATACGAGAGGACGCCGGGGTGGACCACGGTGCAGACGACAGTATCGTGGGCTCCAGTCATCAGGGCGTGTGTGCCCGGGCAAGGACGGCCTCTACCATGCGCCAATCATCCTCAGTATCGATGTCGAGCGCGTGCTCCCACGGCATTGTCCATCCGGTGCTGACGGCCGTGTGGAAGGTGCCGACTGACCGGAGCGCCCCGGTGGAGGCCCACCAGATGGCACCGCTTGGGCAATAGAGCTCCGGCTGGTCCTGACTGCGATCGGCCAGGCGCTCGGCGAACAGAGGAGAGAGCACGCCGTCGTCTCGCAGAGACATCGCCCACCACGGATTGAACCAGCCATACCTGCAGACGGAGATCTGGAACTCAGCGCCGGATCCGCGGAAGTGAGCGAGACTGTCCTGCACGTCATCACGCGTGCGCAGCGGACAGTTCGGCATGAGCTGGGCCACGGACTCGTAACGGTCACCACGAGGGTCCAGAAGCCGCAAAGCATCCACCGTGACCGCGGAGACCGGCGTGTGGTCGTCTGCGAGGCCTGCGGGGCGCATGAATGGAACCTGCGCCCCGCAGGCCTTCGCGATCTCCGCGATCTCGCCGTCGTCGGTGCTGACGATGACGTCGGCGAACACGCCGCTGTCCAGGGCGGCGGCGATGGTGTACTGGATGAGCGGACGGCCGCGCAGCACACGGATGTTCTTCTTGGGCACACGCCGTGAGCCGCCGCGCGCCGGGATGACGGCGAGGAGTGAGGTCGAAGCAGACGTCATGACCCGTCCTCGGCGGCCAGATGGGTCACGGCAGTCGTACCGCCGAAACACTCATCCAGCTTGGCGAAGAGCTCGTCCGTGGACCGGAACAGATTGCGCTGGTATTCGCCGATGGCCTCCGGGAGCAGGTTGCCGAGCGTCGGGTCGTTGAACGCGAACAGGAACGACCGGTCGAGCCCCAGATCGATGCGCTGCCAGATGGTGCTCGAGCGCAAGGCCACCGCCACGTCGGCCTCGTAGTGAGCGTCACGCGAATGGCCGGGGCGGTCGTCGATGGTGACGAGCTCTCCGTCCGCGAGCCCGCGGTACGGCGGTTCGATGCCATGCTCATGCAGCAGCCTGCGCTCGTATGGATGCAGGTAGATGCGGAGAGTCCGGTGCCGGGAGCCCGCGTACCTCACGAGGGCCTCGAGGACCTGCTCGGCCTGGCGCTCGTAGGCGTTGCCGCGAAAGGCGCCGGCTCGCACCTGCTCGATGTCCCTCGCCCAGTAGAGACCGTCTTCCCGCGCCCAGTCGCCAGACGCGAAGAACCCGATGTCGTACAGTGGGCTGCGACGCGCGAGGGCCGCGCGCTCGTCCACGAACTCGCTCGACCGGTAAATGATCTTGGCGGCCTTGAACTCACCGGCCGCACGAAAGTACTCGGCCTCCGGCACGTTGACCCTGGAGGTGACGACCGCGGTGACGGGCACATGAAGCCGGCGCTGGTTACCGTACAGCGGCATGCTCTGAAAGACGACGCGCACCTCGGCGCTCGTGTGGCGCTGCAGGAACGTGGCGATGCAGTAGCAGCGCCGGTCCCAGGGCTTGGAGACGTAGACGACATCGTACTGGTCGACCGCCTGGGCGAACGTATTGATGGTCGCGAACACGTGGCCCCACCAGCGGTAGCGGCGGCGCGGATCCAGCAGTGTGGCCAGTGCGGCGATCCGGGCGCGACGGCGCCACCCTCGCGACAGGCAACGCTCGTGGACCGTCATGCGGCGCGGACCGCCGCGCCCCTTGAGGCGATGTGTCAGCAGGAAATCGATGTCCTCGTCGAAGTGCGTGCGGACGAAAGAGGTCTTGGCCTTGCGCATCTGCTCGCGCTGAGCCCCAAGCTCGTAGAAGACGGACCGAGTCGCCGGCGAGGCGGGCCGCCGCGCCTCCGCGCGAAGCAGCCCGACGAAGACCGTGTAGAGCAGGCTGGCCCGATCGAGCAGCCAGCTCCGCGGGCCTTGCTGAGGAAGATCGCGGTCCGCAAGGGCGGCCTGGAACGAGTCGAGATCTTCTTCGCCCCCGTCGACAAAGCGAAGAATCAGGCGTTCCGCGTTCATATCGGTGGTCTACTCCCGGCTCTGGTATGCGAGACAGAGTCTAGCATCGAGTCTGGGGCTTGCCGGACGCGGGAGGAGCATCAGCGGTAGATCTGCAGGTCAAAGAGTCTCTGGTACGCGCCTTCGGCCTCCAGCAGGTCCCTGTGAGCCCCACGCTCGACGATCACGCCATAGTCCAGGACCACGATCTGGTCCGATCGCTGCACCGTCGAGAGGCGGTGAGCGATGACGAGAAGCGTCTTGCGATGGCGCATCGACTCGAGCGCCTTCTGGATGTACTCCTCTGACTCGGAGTCCAAGGCGCTGGTCGGTTCGTCGAGGATCAGGATATCGGGATCCTGGAGGAACACGCGAGCCAGGGCGAGGCGCTGGCGCTGACCTCCGGAAAGGCGAAGCCCCCGGTCGCCCACGCGAGTCTCGAGACCGTTCGGCAGATCGTAGACGAACTGCGAGCAATACCCCGCCTCGAGCGCGAACTCTACCTCCTCTTGCGAAGGCTCGCGATCGAGGCCGTAGACCAGATTGTTGTAGATGGTGTCGTCGAACAGGACGGCGTCCTGCGTCATGAAGCCGATGGAGCGGCGGAGCGATCGAAGCTCGAAGTCCTGGATCGGCCGCCCGTCGAAGAGGATGCGGCCGTCCGTGGCGTCCCTGAGCCTCGGGATCAGGTCGACGAGCGTCGACTTGCCGGCCCCAGACCTGCCGACAATGGCGGTCTGGGACCGGCACGGGATCTCGAGGTCCACGCCTTTGAGCACGAGCTCCTCCGTCTCGTCCGCGTACGAGAAGCTCACGTTCTCGAATCGGATGCTGTCGCGCACCCCGGTGAACTTGGTCTTGCCGCCTCTGATCTGACGCGACGCCTTCGCGCGATCGATGACATCACGCACGGTGATCAAGCTATCGATGAGCGCGGACAGCGCTTGGCGGCTGCTGTTGAAATCCTTGGCCTTCTGATTGAGGCGGAGCAGGATGAACAGGAAGAGGCCGAGGGTGGCGAGGTCCGCATGCAGGTACTGCGAACCCACGTAGATGATCGCGAAGACGGTGAACATGAGCAGCGGGTCGATCGTGACCTCGATCACGCCGCTGAAGATCGCGATGCGGACCTGCGCTTCGGCGAGGAGTCGAACGACCTCTCTGACTTTGCTCGTCTCGGACGGCTCCTGCCCAAGCATCTTGATGAGGCGGATGGCCGAGATGCGCTCCCCGATCACCGAGTATGTCTCGTTGTTGCGCCGCGCCGTCTCCGCGCCAAGGGCCCGAGAGCGAGTCACGGCGCCCTTCACCAGCCACGAGATGATGGCGATGGCGCTGACCGCCATGAGCGCGAGACGCCAGTCGAGCACCATCAGGACGAGCACGTACATCATGATCACGAGGCCGGTCGAGATCTGCTGAAGGAATACGGAGATCGCCATGCTGCCGCGCTGGACCTGCGCGGTGAGGGTGCTGACGATATTGCCGAAGCCCTCCCCGCCAATGAAGGCCAAGTCGCCGTTGACCAAGGCAGCGAACCCTTCGGCCCGCATGCGCGTCGCCGCTCCCTGCTGTACGCGGGCGGTCGCCCAGGCATATGCGAGGTAGACGACCTGCCGCAGCAGGACGGGGATGAACGCGAAGACCAGCAGGGTCAGCAGATTCTCAGGCAGGCCGAGCGCGGAGATGACGTCCAGCAGCAGTTTGCCGAAGACGCCGTTGGCTTTGGCCGTCGATCCGTACTGCACAAACTGCAGCACGGGATTCAGCAGACCGACGCCGATGCCCTCGAGAACGGCCAGCGTGACGGCGAGCGCGATGAGGAGCCAGATCCGCTTGCGCGACACCGACAGCATGTGGAACAGACGAGTGCTGCGCTTGAACCAGCCCTGCCTTGCTTGATCGGCCAACAACGCTCCTCGGTCATGGGAATCCGCGCCGCTGCGCGACGGCGCAAGACGTCGTGCAGCTTTACTCTAGCGGCCCCCAGGCATCGCCCGCCAATGGGCAGGCCTGCTCATCAGCCACGCACGATCCCTTGGAACCGCGCCGACTTGCCGGCCTTGAGGCGGCGGCCGGCGAGCTGGGCGGCGGGGACAGCGAGGCTCGTCAGTGTCTGGTCGTCGAGGCTCACGCCGCCCTGCTGGATGCGCCGCCGCCATTCGGAGCGCGTCTGGCCGAACCAGCGCTCCAGAACGGCTGGAAGGAATACCTGCGCGCCGTCTTCGAGGTCGGATGGCTCAAGGGCGAGCTCCTGCAAGTCGGCGGCGGCCTCGTGGCGGCGGAACACCTTGTCGAAGTGGTCTTCTGCCGCCGCCGCGGCAGCGGCGCCACGCAGCCGCGCGATGATCTCGCGCGCCAGGCGCGCTTTCACATCGCGCGGGTTTACGGCGCCGCTTTCGAGCTCCGCCGCTATGGCCGCGAACTCGTCGGCATGGTGCGGCGTGAGCAGCCGGAAGTACGTCATCATCGTCTCGTCGGGGATGCTCATGACCTTACCGTAGACGTCGCGCGGGTCTTCGCTGACGCCGACGTAGTTGCCGGTGCTCTTGCTCATGCGCTCGACGCCGTCGGTGCCGGGCAGGATATCGAGAGTCATGATCGCCTGCGACCGCTGGCCGAAGTACTCCTGCAGGTCGCGGCCCATGAACAGGTTGAACTTCTGGTCCGTGCCGCCGAGCTCGATATCGGCCTGGACGGCCACCGAGTCGTACCCCTGCGCCAGCGGATAGAGCATCTCGAGCATGCTGATGGGCTGGTGCGCGGCCCAGCGCTGGGCGAAGTCGTCGCGCTCGAGGATCCGCGCGACCGTCGTGGTCGACGTGATCTCGAAGAGCTGCTCCATGGTGAGCGGCGCCAGCCAGTCGCTGTTGTACGGCATCTCCAGCTTGGCCGGATCGTCGTCGAGGATCAGGAAGGCCTGCTCCTGATATGTCTTGGCGTTGGCGTCGATGACCGCCCCGTCGAGGCGGGGGCGCGTCTTGCTGCGGCCCGAAGGGTCGCCGATACGGGCCGTGTAGTCGCCGATGATGAGCACCGCCACGTGCCCGGCATCCTGGAACTGGCGCAGCTTGTTGAGCACGACCGTGTGGCCGAGGTGGATGTCCGGCGCCGTGGGGTCGACGCCGAGCTTGACGCGCAGCGGCCGACCCTCGCGCTCGGCGAGGTCGAGCTTGGCTTCGAGAGCGCCTTCGGGCAGGACCTCGACGGCGCCGATCATGAGGTCGTCGATAAGGCGACGGTCGGTCACGGATGAAGCCTCCGGACGGGGTTCTCGGCAAGCCCGGCCGAGAGTGCGCGCCGAGCCGCCGCGGCTTCGCGGCCGTCGCGGATGATACCACAGGGTCGCAGCGCGGCCCGAGAGCTCCGTCGCCGGCGCGTCAGGCGACCCCACGGAAGAGGTGACCAGTGGTGGAGCGCTCGCGCGCGGCCAGCGGCGCCAGCGCCGGCAGCCCGCCGGCCACGAAGGCCGCGCGTTCCGCCTCGTCGAGGTCCGACTGGACGACGAGGAACGTGGTCACCCCCGCGGCGCGGAGCTCATCGAGGTTGGGCGCCAGGTTGGTGACCCGCGCGTTGAAGAGGCGCGTGCCGCCGGCGTCGACGTCGGCCGGGAACTCATAGCCTTTGGCGTCCGCGAGCAGCAGACCCACGTGCTGACCCGGGCCGGGCGCATCGAAGAGGCCTTCGGCCCGGCCCAGGTGATCGCGCGTGTGCAGAACCTGCTGGCGGCCGAAGGCGAGCGCCTCGACGGCCGGCGGCGGGTCGAGTCGCGCGGAGCGCGCCATGACCGTGGCAAGACCGGCGATCTCGTCGAGCGACGCCTCCGGCGAGGCGACGACGGCCGCCGGCGGGCGGCCGGCCAAACCGGCCGCCACCGCCGCGGCCAGGCCGTTCAGGCCCTGGAGCGGATAGTCGAGCACGATCCGCGGTGGATCGGGATTCGCGTCGGGCGCCGCGCTCAGCCCTTCGCCGACGAGCAGGCCCAGATGCCGCGCGTACACGGCCTCCCACCGCAGCGTGAGCACGGCGCTCAACCACGGCGCATCCGCATCGAAGAGGATCTCGGGGAGTCGGGCGCGCAGCGGAAGACCGGAGGAGCGCAGTGACTCGGCGGCCGCGATGATCGCCCGCACCGGATCCGAGGTCCGTAAGTCGAGACAGAGCGCGCCGACCCCCGGGGCGTGCAAAGGGTGCTCGCCCAGGCGCAGCAGGAGTACGAGACCGGGCGGCTCCTGGCCGTCTGTGGACGCCCGCGACAAGGCCGTGCCCGACGGACCTCGGGATGGCTCTGTATGGAGCAATGCGTCTGGGGTAGGCGACGCACGGTCCGGCCGCCGCACGGCGTCGCGACGACGGGCGGCC
>JADGPQ010000236.1 GCA_017882325.1 Thermoleophilia bacterium | reverse complement strand
AAGACCGTCGAGGTACGCTTCGAGCGGCCCCACGAGGAAGGTCGCGAGGACGGCAAGCAGGCCGTAGGCGGTCGAGGCCGTCACCCAGGCGACGAGCATCGCCGGCAGGAGATAGAAGACGTTCAGCAGCAGCTTCGGCCCAGTGACGTAGTCGAGCCACGCGATTCCGGCGATCAGCACCAGGCCGAGAAACAGCACCGCGATGCGCGGCAGGCGCTCCAGGCGCTTAAGCACGGCGTTCGACACGGACGGACCTCCGGAGACGGTTCGACAACGGTTGCACAGTCTGGTCTATCGGCACCCGTTGCCCGCAGCTCAACTCTTGGCGCTCGGCAGAAAGGGGGTAGTGCACATGTCACCCGTGCGGCGCCAGAACCCGCTGCACAGGGCCTCGCTGCCGACCAGCCGCCGCTGCACCGCCAGCCCTCGCGACCGGTCCACACGCACCGCCTCCAGCGCCCCCTCTCACTCAGACACCCGGCGTGCTTCTCGATGGTCGCGCGCGGTCGCTCTGCGGCCGCGCTACCATCGAAGTGCAGTGGGGACGCGCTGGCGGCGCAGGGTGCGAGGCTCCTGGGATCTGTCACACTGAGTCCGCTTGACGCTGGCCTCGCCGGCCTTCATGGCATTCGACATCGCTGCCTCACGCCGCGAACGGCGGCTGCGCTCCACGCGGCTCAACGCCGGCCGCCCTCAAGCAGCCGCTCCCCGCGGCCGATACCGCTAGCGTCGGCTCAATGCGGGGTGCATCGGCTTGTTTAATCTCTTGGCTGCTTTCATCGCACTCACCACGCTGGCGGCGATCGGCTCGCTCGCTCTGGCCTTGCTCGCTGCCAGCCGCCCCTGGATTCCCGGCGCCCGCTTCCTCGCGGCGACGATGGCCGCGGCGACGCTCTGGTGCGCCGCCTACGCAGGAGAGCTCTCTTCGCCCTCGCTGGACAGCAAGGTGGTCTGGGCGAAGGTAGCCTACCTGGGGATCGTCTGCGTGCCCCCGAGCTGGCTGCTCTTCTGCCTCGCGCAGCTCGGCATCCTGCGCCGGCGCGCCCCCATCACCGTGGCGTTCTTCTACCTGCTGCCCGCCGTGACCCTGCTCTTCGTGCTGCTCGCCGTGCGCGTGCCGCTCGTCTGGTCGGCGGTCCGTCTCGCGCCGAGCGGCGGTCTCTCCATGCTGGTCGTCGACCACGGGCTCTGGTTCTGGGTGCACACCCTCTACTCCTACCTGTGCCTCGGGGGCGGCTCCCTGCTGCTCCTCTTCGGCGTCTTTCGCCGCGTGCGCGCCCTGAGCGCTCAGGGCGTCGTCATCGTGCTGGCCGCGCTCCTGCCCTGGGTCGCCAACGCCCTCACCGTCTTCGAACTCGTGCCCATCGCTCACCTCGATCTCACGCCGCCGGCGTTCGTGGCGAGCAGCCTGCTGATCGTCATCGGTCTCCGGCGCCTGCGGCTGCTGGATGTCTTCCCTGGCATGGTGAACATCGCCCGCGACAGGGTCGTGCAGGAGATGCAGGACGGCGTCCTCGTGCTCGATGCGAGCGGCATCGTCCTGAGCGCCAACGCGGGCGCCGCGACGCTGTTCGGCGTCGGCCAAGAGCTGCTCGCCGGTCGAGCGCTGAGCGAGCTACTCGCCGAAAATGGGGCTGCCGCCCTCACGTTCAGCGAGCTCGTGGATGGGGCCGAGCGCGGTACGGAGATCCGCCTCATTTCCGATCACGGCGAGCGGCGCGTCCTGGAGAGTGTGGTCTCGCCTCTGGGCACGGCCGCCCACCCGCGCGGCTACGTGATGGTGATGCGCGACGTGACCGAGCGCGTCGCGACGACGCAGGCGCTCAAGGGCTCCGAGGAGCGCCTGCGCGTGCTCTTCGAGCAGTCGCCGGTAGCAATAATGGTCTTCGATGCGCGCCTCATCGTCACCGAGTGCAATGAGCGCCTGGCGCAGCTTGTGGGTCTTTCCTCCGAGGTCCTCGTCGGCAGCCAGCTGACGACCGACAGTGTCTCGAGCCTGCTGGCCCTCGGCGAGGCGGCGCTGCGTGGGCAGCCGTCGAGCTTCGATGGACCGTTCACATCTCCGGCCGGCGATGAGCTCTGGCTGCAGTGCGAGGTGAGCCCCCTGCGCGGCGCCGATGGCGCGGTCACGGGCGGCATCTGTGTCGCCTGGGACCTCACGGGCGCGAAGCGCGCCGAGGAGCTCATCGAACGACTCGCCTTCCACGACTCGCTGACCGAACTGCCCAACCGCACGCTGTTCCGCGACCGCCTGCGGCAGGCGATCGGCGCCACCGAGCGCAGTGGTCGGCAGGTGGCCCTCGGGCTGCTCAACCTGGACCGTTTCAAGAACGTCAACGACACCCTCGGTCACAATGCGGCTGACCAGCTGCTGCGTGACTTGGCCGGGCGCCTCGGGGCGGTGATGCGGCGCGCCGACACCCTGGCGCGGGTGGGCGGCGACGAGTTCGCCTTCATCCTGCCCAACGTGAGCGGCGCCAGTGGCGCTGTGGCGATTGGTGAGAAGATCCTCGCCGCCGTGAGAGAGCCCTGGCAGATCGGCGAGCACACGTTCTCGGCAACCGGTAGCCTCGGGGTCGCCGTCTACCCGGGCGATGCCGGCGACGCTGAGGGCCTCCTCGAGAATGCCGAGCGTGCCGTGCGGCGGGCCAAAGAGGCGGGTGGCGACCGCCAGGAGTTCTACGACTTGACCATGAACTTGCAGGCGGCCGAACGCCTCAAGATCGAGCACGATCTGCGGGTTGCCCTTCACGAGGACCAGCTCGTGATCTTCTACCAGCCGCAAGTCGACCTGGCCAGCGGAGCGATCGTGGGCGTCGAGGCGCTGCTGCGCTGGCAGCATCCCGAGCGCGGCCTGGTGCCACCGCTGGAGTTCATCCCCATCGCCGAGGAGACGGGGCTCATCGGCCCCATCGGCGAGTGGGTCCTCTCGAGTGCCTGTGAGGAGGTCGCCTCCTGGCGACAGGCCCCGGGGCCTGACCTGCGCTTGGCAGTCAACGTCTCACCCCGGCAGCTGCATAGCCCGACGCTCGTCGCCGCAGTCAAGGCGGCTCTCCTGGCGAGTGGCCTGCCGGCCCAGCGACTGGAGATCGAACTGACCGAGACGGCGGCGATCTCTGAGCTTGAGGCCACCTGCCTAGTGCTCGGCGAGCTGCGTGCGCTGGGAGTTGGCGTGGCCCTCGATGACTTCGGCACCGGCTATGCCTCGCTGAGCCACCTGCATCAGCTGCCCATCGATCGCGTGAAGATCGACCGTTCCTTCGTCTCTCGCGTCGAGGAGGACGAGCACGCGGCGAGCATCGTCACCGCCTTGGTTGGCTTGGCACACAACCTGCATCTCGGCACGGTCGCTGAGGGCATCGAGACCGCGGGCCAGCTCGCTTTCCTGCAGAAGCTGGGCTGCGAGCAGGCTCAGGGCTACCTCTTCGCTCGTCCGACGCCCGCTTCCGAGTGTGCGGCGCTCCTCGGCAAGGGAGCAGCCGTCGCCTCGTGGACACGACAGTTGGCGCCGGTGAAGGGATCAGGATGACGCCGCTGCGCCGTACGCTGGCTTGCGCAGGATTCCATCGTGTGCAAACGGTCTCCCCACCGGTGATGACATCAAGGCGCGCCCCCAGCTGGGCGGCGGTCAGGCCACGAGCCGGCCGCGTCTTCATGGGGACCCATGCGCCCCTCCTATCGGCCTCTGCTGGACGAATGTCCGATGGCGCGCACCGCGCGTGACCCCGATACTCTTGGCATCGCGTCCCGGCCCCGGCAGGCTGGGCACAAAGGAGCATTGTGGGGGAGGACGTGCGAGCGTACACGCTCGCGGAAGTGGGGGGCTTCGGCTTCGAGGCGCGTCACGTGGCCGAGGACGGTGTCGTCTATTCCTGGACCGGCGGTCTCGCCGTGCGCACCGACCCGGCGAGCGGCGTGAGCCTGCTTATCAGGGACTTGACGAAGCTAGCGCAGTGGCCGTGGTACCGGGTGGAGCCTGCATGAGGCGCGCGCTCGGCGAGCGCGGACCGCCCGACGAGGTCACTGCCTGGGTCGACATCGACCAGCTGCCGCGCTAGGCGAGCGCCGTGCTCGAGGCAGTCCCGCCGCGAGCGACGTCGCAGCGCCCGAGGAGGAAGGGCTCGCACTCGGACGCGGGCAGGGGCCGCGAGAAGAAGTAGCCCTGGATCTCATCGGCGCCGAGCTCGTGCATG
>JADGPQ010000063.1 GCA_017882325.1 Thermoleophilia bacterium | reverse complement strand
CGAGTCCATGGAACAGGCCGAGCTGGCCGCGCAGGAGCTCGGCCTCCCGCTCGTCGTGCGTCCGGCCTACACCCTCGGGGGCGCCGGCGGCGGCATCGCCCATGACCGAGACAGCTTCCGGCCCATCGTCGAGCAGGGGCTGCGCCTGAGTCCGATCTCACAGCTGCTGCTCGAGGAGTCGGTCACCGGCTGGGGCGAGTTCGAGCTTGAAGTCATGCGCGACCACGCGGACAACGTCGTCATCATCTGCTCCATCGAGAACATCGACCCCATGGGCGTGCACACCGGTGACAGCGTCACCGTGGCGCCGGCGCTCACGCTCACCGACGCGCAGTACCAGGAGCTACGCGACGCCGCCAAGACCATCATCCGCAAGATCGGCGTCGACACCGGCGGCAGCAACGTGCAGTTCGCCGTGAACCCCGAGACCGGCGAATTCGTGGTCATCGAGATGAACCCGCGCGTCTCGCGGAGCTCGGCCCTGGCGTCCAAGGCGACCGGCTTCCCGATCGCCAAGATCGCCGCGCGGCTGGCGGTCGGCTACACGCTTGACGAGATCGACAACGACATCACCAGGCGCACGCCGGCCTGCTTCGAGCCGACCCTCGACTATGTGGTCGTCAAGATGCCTCGCTGGGCCTTCGAGAAGTTCCCGCTCGCCGACCGCGAGCTCACCACGCACATGAAGAGCGTCGGCGAGGCCATGGCCATCGGGCGCACCTTCAAGGAGGCCTTCCTGAAGGCGCTGCGCTCGCGCGAGCTCGACGGCGCAGCGGAGCTGCCGGTGAGCGCCCAGGAGCTGCGCAAGGCGCTCGCCATCCCCACGGCCGAGCGCTACGAGCTCATCCTGCAGGGCTTTCGCCTGGGTCTCGGCGTCGACGACATCCACGAGCTCACGGGCATCTCGCCGTTCTTCCTTTCTGAGCTCGGCGACGTCGTGGGGCTCGAGGGCGAGGTGCGGGCGGCGCCGCGGCTCACGGCGGAGCTGCTGCGGCGCATGAAGCGCTACGGCTTCAGCGACAGGAGGCTCGCGGAGCTTAGCGGCCGCGGTGAGCGCGAGGTCAGGGCGCTGCGCATCGAGCACGACGTGTTGCCTGTATACAAGGCCGTCGACACGTGCGCTGCGGAATTCGAGGCCGAGACCCCGTACTTCTACTCGACCTACGAGGAAGAGAACGAGGCCCGGCCCGGCGACCGCGAACGCGTCGTCATCCTCGGTTCGGGGCCCAATCGCATCGGCCAGGGTATCGAGTTCGACTACTGCTGCGTGCACGCCGCACTCACTGCGCGCGAGATGGGCTACGAGGCGGTCATGGTCAACTGTAACCCCGAGACGGTCTCCACGGACTACGACGTCTCCGACCGTCTGTACTTCGAGCCGCTCACCTTCGAAGACGTGGCCAACATCGTCGCCAACGAGAAGCCCAAGGGCGTCATCGTGCAGTTCGGCGGGCAAACGCCGCTCAAGATCGCTGGGGCGCTGACGGAGGCTGGGATCCCCATTCTCGGCACGCCGCAGGAGTCGATCGACGTGGCAGAAGATCGCGGCCGCTTCGGAAAGCTCCTCGACGAGCTCGGCATCCAGTGTCCGGAGTACGGGCTGGCAACCACGGCAGCGGAGGCGGCGGCGGTCGCCGACAGGGTCGGCTACCCGCTGCTCGTGCGGCCGTCCTACGTCCTCGGCGGCCGCGCCATGCAGATCGTCTACGGCGCCGCCGAGCTCGAGCACTACATGATGACCGCCGCCAGCATCAGCCCCGAGCGCCCCGTGCTCATCGACAAGTTCCTCGAGGACGCCATCGAGGTGGACGTGGACGCCGTCGGCGACGGCTACGATGTGTACGTCGGCGCCGTCATGCAGCACGTCGAGGAGGCGGGCGTACATTCCGGAGACTCCGCCTGCGTCATCCCTTCGATCTCGCTCGGGGAGGGCACGCTCGAGATGGTGCGCAGGCAGACGAAGCAGCTCGCCCTCGGTCTCGGCGTCCGCGGTCTCATCAACGTGCAGTTCGCATATCAGAGCTACCAGCTGTACGTGCTCGAGGTGAACCCGCGCGGTTCCCGCACCGTGCCGTTCGTGAGTAAGGCGACCGGGGTGCCCATGGCGCAGCTGGCCACGCGCGTCATCCTCGGCGAGCTGCTCGCCGACCTTGGCCCGGTGCGCCGCGTGCCCGAGTACGTCAGCGTCAAGGAGGCCGTGCTGCCGTTCGCTCGCTTTCCCGGCTCGGACACGCAGCTCGGTCCCGAGATGAAGTCGACCGGCGAGGTGATGGGCATCGCCGAGGATTTCCCGGCGGCCTTCGGCAAGGCGGTGGCCGCCGCCGGTGCGCCGCTGCCACTCGAGGGCAGCGTCTTCCTCTCGGTGTGCGACAGCGACAAGTCGGCGGCCACGATCCTCGCGCAACGGCTCCACCAGCTCGGCTTCAGGATCTACGCCACCCGCGGCACGGCCACGGCGCTCACGAGCCTGGGCATCCCGGTGAGTCCCGTGAACAAGGTGTTCCAGGGCGAGCCGCACGTGGTGAACCTCATCGAAAGCGGCGAGATCGTGCTCGTCATCAACACCCCGTTCGGTCGCGGGGCGCGCATCGACGGCTATGAGATCCGCACCACGGCGCTGCGCAAGGGCGTCCCGAGCATCACCACGCTGGCCGGCGCTTCGGCCGCCGTCTCGGCCATTGAAGCGGCGCGGCGGCCGCGGGTGCAGGTACACTGTCTGCAGGACCTGCACCGGGCGACGGAGGCGCAGTGACGGCCAAGGCAGTGGACGACCATGCTCACAGCGAACAGTGGGCGGAGACCTCGCACTGCCGCGTCTCCGCAGTGCGCCGCTTCGGCGCGTTCACGGCGTTCGAGCTCGTGGCGCCCCGGATCGCCGGGAAGGCTGCGCCGGGCCAGTTCGTCATGGTGACCGTGCCCGGCGGCGGATTCCTGCTGCGCCGGCCGCTCTCGATGTTCACGGTGCACGGCGACCGCGCCGGGCTGCTCGTCGAAGCGCGCGGCGCCGGCAGCGAGAGGCTGGCTGGGCTCGAGGTGGGGGAGACGGTCGATCTTGCCGGGCCGCTGGGCAGCGCGTTCCCCACGAAGGGCGTCACCAACGCGCTGCTCGTCGGCGGCGGTATTGGCTGCGCGCCCTTGCAGTATCTCGCCGACGAGCTGGTGACGGCGGGCGCCAACGTCACCGCCGCCTTCGGGTTTCGCGACTTCCGCGCCGCCCGCGCCGCCGGCGCTTTCGCCGTCGAGCGCCTGTGGGTCGCCAGCGAAGACGGCGCGGTCGGGCGGCGCGGCACCGTCATGGACGTCCTGGCGGAGCTCGACGCGCCTCCCAACACGGTCGTCTATGCCTGCGGCCCGGCGGCGATGATCGGCGCCGTGCAGCGCTGGACCCTCGAACAGGGGCTCCGCGGTTACGCGTCGCTCGAGGCGCACATGGCCTGCGGCTCCGGTTCGTGCCGCGGTTGCGTGGTCGACACCACGCGCGGCAAGCTGCGCGTCTGCAGCGAAGGGCCCGTGTTCGCTCTCGACGAGGTGCGGCCGTGACGCCGCCGCTCGAGCTCGAGCAGGTCATGCTCGCCGTCGAGCTTGGGCCGCTGCGGCTCGAGCACCCGCTGGTGGACGCCTCCGGCACCTTCGACCTGCTCGAGTACGCGCGCCGCTATCGCGGCGACTTCTTCGCCGACTTTCCCTACGCGGCGTATGTCCCGAAGACGGTCACCGCTGACGCGCGCACCGGCAATCCGCCGCCGCGCGTCACCGAGACCCCTTCTGGCATGATCAACGGCATCGGCCTTGAGAACCCGGGCATCGACGCCTGGATCGGAGGGCTGTCCGAGTGGGCAGCGCTGCGAAGGCCGGTGATCGTGAGCGTCGGGGGCAACTCTCCCGACCAGTACGCGGCCGTCGTCCGGGCGCTCGAGACCCATCTGGCGTCGGCGTTTGCGGCGACCGTGCCGCGCCTCGAGGGCTTCGAGCTCAACGTGTCCTGCCCCAACGTGGCCGGCGGTCCGCAGATCGGCGCCGATCCGGCCGCCACGGCGGCTGTGGTAGGGGCCTGTCGGGCGGAGACAACGCGTTTCCTCCTCGTCAAGCTCACTCCGAACGTGAGCGACGTCACTCTGGCCGCCCGGGCAGCCGTGGAGGCGGGCGCCGACGGCCTGTCACTCGTCAACACCTTCAAGGCGATGGTGCTCGATCGCGAGACGCTGCGGCCCTTCCTCGGCAACCGCACGGGCGGCCTCTGCGGCCCGGCCATCAAGCCCATCGCCCTGCGCATGGTCGCCGAGGTCGCCCAGGCGCTTCCCGGCGTGCCTCTCGTCGGCATGGGGGGCGTGATCAGCGGCCTCGACGCGCTCGAGTTCATCGCCTGCGGCGCCACCGCCGTAGGCGTGGGTGCGGCCAACTTCACGGGCTTCGAAGCGCCGTCGCGCATCGTTGCCGAGCTGCGCGCCGAGCTGGCCGCGCGAGGCTTTGCTTCGCCCGCCGCCGCGCGCGGCATTGCTCTCGACGCCTGACGCCGCCCCGCCCGTCCTGCCATCCGGGCAAAGTCCCAGCTAGCGGCATCGTTTTGGCGCTCAGTCCGTGTTGAACTGGCCGCGCGGCATCACGTATACTTCCGCCCGATGTCCGTCTCCTTCAGGCAATCCAACACGGCCCCCGAGCGTTCGCTCGACCAGCGCTTGGACGCGCTCGGCAGGGCCAATCAGGTGCGCAGCCGCAGGGCCGCTCTCAAAGCCGACCTCAAGCGCGGTGACGCGAACATCCGCGACGTCCTCGTCGCTCCGCCCGGTTTCTTGCTCACAGCCAAGGTGGTCGACCTTCTCATGGCTGCGCCCAAGTGTGGGCGCGTGAAGTCGGCGCGCATCATGGAACACTGCCGCATCAGCCCGAGCAAGACCATCGGTGGTCTCTCAGAGCGCCAGCGCGCCGAGCTGCTCGCCTACTTCGGAGGCTGACATCCCCGTGGTGTTCGTGATCTCGGGGCCGTCGGGCGCCGGGAAGGGGACCGTCATAGCTCTGGTCAAGCGGCGGCTCGCGCACGTCGTCACCTCGGTGTCGGCCACCACGCGCGCCGCGCGGCCGGGCGAAGAGGACGGCCGCGAGTACTTCTTCATGGACCGCGCGGCGTTCGATCGTGGCGCGGCCGCCGGCGACTTCCTGGAATGGGTACAATACAGCGGTGACCTGTACGGCACGCTGCGCGCCGAGGTCGACGGCAAGCTGGCCCGCGGCGACGACGTGATCCTCGAGATCGAGCTCGTCGGGGCACGGGCCGTGCGCAAGGCTCTTCCTGAAGCGACGGCCGTCTTCATCGCGCCGCCGAGCATGGCGGAGCTCAGCCACCGGCTGCGAGGCCGAGGCACCGAGTCAGACGGGGCAATCGCCCGCCGTCTGAGCATCGCCCAGACGGAGGTCGCGGCGGCCGGGGAGTTCGACCATGTGGTCGTGAACGACGACGCAGAGCGCGCGGCCGAGGAGGTCGCCGCCATCATCGAAGAACGACGAAAGGGAATCTAGTGGACAAGCCCCGCATCGACGAGCTGTTGCCGCACGCCGGCGGCTCGCGGTACGCCTTGGTGATGATCGCCGCCAAGCGCGCGCGACAGATCAACAGCTACTACCACAGCCTCGGCGAGAACACGATGGGCATCGAAGACCTCACGCCGCCGCTCATCAACACGCGCAGCACCAACCTCCTTACCATCGCCTTCGAGGAGATCGTCGACAACAAGATCGAGTACCAAGCCCCGGACTGAGCGGATCGTGAGCGGCCAGACCACGACAACGCCGGCCGGGGACCGCACCGTATTGGTCGGCGTCACCGGCGGCATCGCCATCTACAAGGCGGTCGAGTTGGTGCGCGGCCTGGTCAAGGACAGTTTCCAGCCGCTGGTGGTGAGCACGCAGGCGGCGCAGCGTCTCGTCATGCCTCTTACCTTCGCCGCGGTGTCGCAGGCGCCCGTCCTCGACGACGAGAGCGCCTGGCAGGCGAGCGGCGGCTGGTTCCAACACATCGAGGCGGCCCGTACGGCGCGCGTGATGGTCGTCGCCCCGGCGACCGCCAACACGCTCGCAAAGATGGCCGCGGGCATCGCCGACAACCTGCTCACCGCCATCTACTTGGCGTTCCGTGGCCCGACCATCGTGGCGCCCGCCATGAACTGGGCCATGAACGAACACCCCGCCACGGTCGCCAATCTCCGCCTCCTCGCCGGGCGCGGCGTGGAGGTACTGCCCACCGAAGAGGGCGAGCTGGCCTGCGGAGAAGAGGGCTCTGGCCGCATGGCCTCGCCCGACGCGATCCGTCTGGCCGTGCGCCGCGCGTTCGCCGGCACCGCCGCGGGGCCGCTGGCCGGCAAGAAGGTCGTCGTCACCTCGGGAGGTACCCGCGAGCGCATCGACGCCGTGCGCTTCATCGGCAACCGTTCGAGCGGCAAGATGGGGAGGGCGCTCGCCGACGAGGTCTACCTGCGCGGCGCCCGCGTAGCGCTGGTCACGACGCAGCCCGCAGATGGCCCTCCGTACGCCGTCGTGCGCGTCGAGAGCGCGGACGACATGGCAGCGGCCGTCCGCGCGCAGGTCCGCGATGCGGACGTCCTCGTCATGGCCGCCGCGGTCGCCGATTTCAAGCCTCGACTGGAGGAGGCCGGCAAGATCCAGCGCGGCGACCGCGAGACCCTCACGCTCGAGCTCGTGCGCACCGTCGACATTCTCGCCGAGTCGGCGAGGCCCGGCCTCTTCCGCGTCGGCTTCGCCGCCGAGGCCGGACCGCAGGTGCGGCGCGCCCGCGAGAAGAAGGCGGCGAAGGGCGTCGACTTGCTGGTGTTCAACGACATCCTCGCCGAGGGCATCGGCATCGGTGCGGACGAGAACGCCATCACCATTATCACGTCACGCGAGGAGATCCACGTGTCGCGCACTAGCAAGAGCGCCTGCGCCGTCGCGATCGCCGATCACATCGAGGCGGGGCTGCAGGGGCGATGAGCGTGCCGTCCCGCGAGCAGGTCGCTGCGATTGTGGAGGCGCGCGTGACGAACGTGAACCTGCGGCGGCACATGCTGGCCACCGAGGCGATCATGCGCGCGCTGGCAGGCCGTCTCGGCGAGGACCCCGATCTCTGGGCGCTCGCCGGTCTCGCCCACGACCTCGACTGCGAAGAGACCGGCGACGACCCCGCGCGGCAGGGCGTGGTCGCCGCCGAGACGCTGCGCGAGCTCGGTGCGCCCGAGACCGCCGCCCACGCCGTCATGGCCCACAACCCCGCGACGGGGGTAGCCGCTGAGTCGCCTTTTGACGTCGCGCTCCTCGCGACCGATCAGCTGAGCGGCCTCATCACGGCCGCGGCGCTGGTGCGGCCGGACAAGGACCTCGCCGGCGTCTCGGTGAAGTCGGTGCGCAAGCGCTTTCGCGAAAGCGCCTTTGCGCGCGGCGTCGACCGCGACGCCATCCTCCGCTGCGACGCTCTCGGTCTGGCGCTCGACGAGTTCATGGGCATCGGGCTGGGGGCGATGCAGGGTATCGCGCCGCAGCTCGGCCTGTAGGCGGCGGCCGTGCCCGTGGAGCCCCGGCGCGAGCCGGCCTTCGAAGCCGAAAGCGAGGCGTATGCGCTCTTTCAGCGCGGACTCGCCTTTTTGCGCCAGCGGCACCCCGCCCAGGCCGCCATGCTGCTCGCCCAGGCCCTGAGCATCGAGCCCGGCAAGAACTCCATCCGCGAGGCGCTCGGCAGGGCCGAGTTCGCCCGTGGCATGCACGAGCAAGCGACCGAGCGGTTTCGAGACGTAGTGGCCGACGCTCCGGACAACGACTACGCCCACTACGCGCTCGGGCGCTGCCTGCTCGAGCTCGGGCGTGCGGACGAGGCGCGTGCCCACCTGCGGCTGGCCCGCGCCCTCAGGCCCCAGAGCGACACGTACCGTGAAACGCTGAGCGCTCTGGAGTGACCGTTTGGGGGGTTCCCGCGCTCAGGCCGGCGGATCCGGCGGCACCGCGGGCGGCGGCGGAGGGTCGTGCGACGGGAGCCCTGCCGCCCGGCGGCCAGGCACCAGGGCCTCGGGGCCTACGTGCGCCATCTCGAGCAGGATGCCGATGCGCTTCTGGATCGGCGGGTGCGTGTCGAACACGCCGCTCACTTCCTTGGTCTTCTTGTTCTTGAGCGGGTTGGCGATGTAGAGGTGCGCCGTGGCCCGGTTGGCGTGGCGGAGCGGCTGCGGGTCGCCGGCGATATCGTTGAGCGCTCTCGCCAGGCCGAGTGGGTTGCGCGTGAGCTCCACACCGCTGGCGTCGGCCAGGTACTCGCGGCGTCGCGATATCGCGAACTGCACGCCGTAGGCCGCGAGGGGTGCCAGGATGGCGAGCACGAGGGCGATGACCATGAGGATGGCGCCGGCCTGGTCGTTGGAATTGCCGCCGCCGCGCCGCCGTCCGAAGCCGCCGAAGAAGCTGAAGCGCAGGAAGAAGTCGGCCACCAGGGCGATCATGCCGACGAGGATGCCGACCAGCGTGGCGAAGCGGATGTCGTAATTGCGGATGTGCGACATCTCGTGGGCGACGACGCCCTGGAGCTCTTCGCGGTCGAGCAGCTGCATCAGCCCGCGCGTGACGGCGATGGAGGAGTGTTGCGGATCGCGGCCGGTGGCGAAGGCGTTGGGCGCCGGCTCCTCGATGACGTAGACCGCCGGCGGGCTGGGCAGGCCGGCGGCGATCGTCATCTCCTCGACCACGTTGAACAGCTGCGGCTCGTCGTCGTGTGTCACCTGGTGAGCGCCGCTCACGGCGAGCACCATCTTGTCGCCGGAGTAGTAGCCGAGGATGCTCCAGGCGATGGCCACGATGCCGAATACGCCAAGCAGGCCGAGGCCGCCATTAGTACCGCCGACGACGGCCGCGCCGATGGCGTAGCCGAGCGCGGCCAGCAAGGCGACGACAAACCCCATGAGCAGCCACGAGGCCCGCCGGTTGCGGCGGATCTGTTCGTACATCGTCGTGTCGCTACGTCAGACTGCTAACGCAGGTCCACTTTGGGCACCTCGCGGTCGCCCTCGGGCGCCTCAAAGAACTGCCGGGAGGTGAAGTTGAACATCCCCGCCATGACGTTGGACGGGAACATCTGGATCTTGTTGTTGTAGGTGAGGACGCTGTCGTTGTAGAACTGCCGCGAGAAGGAGATCTTGTTCTCCGTCGCGGTGAGCTCTTCCTGAAGGCTTAGGACGTTCTGGTTGGCCTTGAGGTCCGGGTAGTTCTCGACGACCGCGAACAACGACTTGAGGCTCTCGGTGAGCATGTTCTCGGCCTGTGCCTGGGCTTGAGGGCCTTGGTTGCCGGCGTTGATCGCGGCGGCGCGCGCCTCCGTGACCTTGGTCAGCGTCTCCTGCTCGTAGGACATGTAGTCCTTCACGGCTTCGACGAGGTTGGGGATGAGGTCGTGCCGGCGCTTGAGCTGCACATCGATCTGGCTCCAGGCGTTGTCGACCTGGTTACGCCGGCCCACCAGGCTGTTGTAGATGCCGGCGAAGATGATCCCCAAGACGACGAGGATCACGATGATGATGATGACCGCGATCACCCAAGGCTCCTTTCGTTGGCTACGCTTCTGCGTGCCTAGTGTACGCCACCCGGGGGGGAACAGAGGCGTCAGGCGATTGTACAAGCCTGGCCGGTTGCTCTATCCTGCGAGGACGATGAACGCCCGCACCCGTGAGATCGTGATCCTGGCCGTCGGCCTGGCGCTCGTATTGGGCGCGGCTTTCGGCGGCTACGCCGTGGTCCGCGCCCGCGCGGGCGGCGTCCCCGGCAGCCAGGCCCTGGCGCCGGTCGCCATGCCTACGCCGAGACCCAGCGGCTCTCCGCAGCCCCAGTACGAGCGCTGGACCGTTGGCAAGGCCACGGGGCCGCTGACCGTGTTCAAGCGCCCGGCGGCCGGCGCCCCGGTGCTCACGCACCTCGGGAAGGTCAACCAGAACGGCTTCCCCACACTCGTGCTGGTCGACGCGCGGCGCGACGTCGCCGGCGTTTCGTGGACGCGCGTGTGGGTGGCCATGAGGCCGAACGAGACGCGCGGCTGGACGCGGGACGGGCAGCTCGCCTACTACACCACGTCGTCGAAGATCGTCATCGACCTGTCGCGACGCAGACTCATGGTGTACCGGCATGGCGCCCTCCAGGCGACCTTCAAAGTGGCGGTGGGGCGTCCCGGCTTGGAGACGCCGACAGGCTTCTACTTCATCAACCAGAAGCTCAAGCCGCCGGCTCCCGGCGGAGCCTACGGCGTCCTCGCGCTCGGCATCAGCGCCTTTCAGCCCAAACTCTCGGGCTGGCCGCAGGGCGGGCCGGTCGCCATCCACGGTACCAACGAGGACTACTTGATCGGCCAGGCGATCAGCCACGGCTGCGTGCGCATGCACAACGCCGACATCCTCAAGGTGAACAGCCTCGTGCCGGCCGGGAGCCCAGTGATCATCCAGAGATAGCAACCGCGCGGCGGACGCGTCCTTACCAGTACTCGCCCTGGTGCAGCATCATGTCGTGGGCTTTGCACTTGGGGCAGGTGTACGAAGCCGCCTTCTCGAGGAAGAAGAGTTCGCTTCCGCAGACCACGCAGCGGAATTCGTCGATGTGCAGATCGGCGCCGGTGAGGTCCACCTCGACGATCGTGTTGCACTCCACGCAGTAGCCGGGCATGAAGCGGCGGCGCGGGTCGTAGACGCTGACGCCCCAGCGGATGCGGTCGGCGGTATAGCCGCACTGGCGGCACTCGAAGGTCGTGTACTCTCCCATGGTCAGCCTCTCTGGACGCGGGGTGTCGCCACGAGTATCGGCAGAATCGCGTCGCGGTTGAGCCGTCGGGCTGGGCTTTCGTTGTACCGTTAACTTTCGGGGTGCTATACTTCATCAGCTGGAAACACACCACGAGGCGGACTCTTGCGCGAAAAGTCGGTGGGTCACCGACTTTTGTCTTGTCAGGGGTCGTTCATGAGGGAGAGCAGAGAGGAACTTGAGGCGATGGTCGAGGCCACCCTGGCCGAGCGCTTTCCCGAGGTCGAGCTCGTCGATCTCGAGGTGCGTGGCGGCGCTACCGGCACGCTGACGCTGTTCATCGACCGGTCCGGTGGCGTCGATCTCGAGCTGTGCGCGGCGGTAAGCCAGGCGCTGGACGACGTGCGCGGGCGCTACGCGCTCGAGGTCTCCTCGCCGGGCCTGGACCGGCGGCTGCGCAAGCCCGCGCATTTCGCCTTTGAACTGGGTCGGGACGTCGCCGTCAAGCTGGTGGCGCCGCGCGACGGGCGCAGCAACTTCCGCGGCGTCCTCAGGGCGTCCGACGCCATGAGCATCACGCTCGACCTCGCCGATGGAGGCAGCGTCACGCTGCCCCTCAGAGGCATCGCCAAGGCCCACGTGGTCTACAACTTTGATACCGATGGAGGCCATCGTGAGTAAAGACATCATCGAGGCTTTGCGACAGATCGAGAAAGAGAAGGGCATCGCCTTCGATGCCCTCGTCGAGGCGCTCGAAGACGCGTTGCTCTCCGCCTACAAGAAGACGCCGCACGCCGTGGAACACGCCAAGGTCGAGGTCGACACCGAGACCGGCGACATGCGCGTCTACGAGCTCATCTTCCCGGAGCACATCGATGTGGAGGCTCTCAAGGTGCACGACGAGGAGGGCGAGGAGATCGGGCTCGACCTCTCGAGCGTCGACATGAGCGAGGTCGAGCGCATCGAGGTCACCCCCGACGACTTCGGCCGCATCGCGGCGCAGACCGCGAAGCAGGTCATCCTGCAGCGCATCCGTGAAGCCGAGCGCGACCTCATGTATGAGGAGTACATCGACCGCGTCGGCGAGCTCGTCACCGGCATCGTGCAGCAGAGCGACCCGCGCCACAACACGCTCGTCGAGCTCGGTCGCGTCGAAGCCGAGCTGCCACGCGGTGAGCAGATCGAGACCGAGCACTACGACCACGGCGCCCGCATCAAGGCCGTCATCATGCGTGTCGAAGACTCCGCCAAGGGTCCCCAGGTCAAGCTGTCGCGGCGCAGCGAGGAGATCGTACGCAAGCTGTTCGAGCTCGAGGTCCCCGAGATCGCCGACGGCCTCGTGGAGATCAAGCAGATCGCCCGCGAGACGGGCTACCGCGGCCGAGACGGCAAGCCGGTGCCTGGGCGCTGCAAGATCGCCGTCATCTCGCACGCCGACGGCGTCGATCCGGTCGGCGCCTGCGTCGGCCCGCGCGGCTCACGCGTGCGCATGGTGGTCAGCGAGCTGCGCGGCGAGCGTATCGACATCATCCCCTACAACGACGACCCTGCGCGTTTCGTGGCCAAGGCGCTGTCGCCGGCCCGCGTGCGCGAGGTCATCGTCGACGACGAGGAACGCTCGGCGACCATCATCGTGCCCGACGATCAGCTGTCCCTGGCCATCGGCAAGGAGGGCCAGAACGCCCGCCTCGCGAGCAAGCTCACCGGCTGGCGCATCGACATCAAGAGCCAGCAGCAGATGGCCGAAGCCGAGAACAACATGGAGTTCGCCGACGACGAGGGCGTGGACGGTCAGTGCATGGCCGTCATGCGCACCGGCAAGCGCTGCCCCAACCAGGCCGAGCCGGGATCGCGCTACTGCAGCATCCACGCCGACTACGTCGCGCCCGAGCCGATCGCCGTGGCCGAGCCCGTGGCGTCCGACGAAGCCGCGGCCCCCGCGGCGGAGGCCGGCGAGGAGTGACCGCGGTGTCGGCGCCCGAGCGCACCTGCATCGGTTGCCGCCGCAAGCGCGGCAGGGCTGAGCTGGTGCGGCTTACCAACGAAGCGGGACGCGTGGTGCCCGCTCACGCCGGTGCGCCGGGGCGGAGCGCGTACCTGTGCCCCGAACAGGCGTGTCTCGAGGCCGCGGACAAACGGCGCGCGTTCGCGCGCGCCTTCCGCGGCCCGGTAGTTCTCGATCCCGCAGTGCACCGCGCTGTGGCTCGACACACGAGCGATGAAAGGCGGTGAGGTGAATGGCGACGAAACGCAAGGTCTCCGACATCGCGACACAGCGAAAGACGAGCGTCGATGACGTTCTCGCCCACCTCAAGAAGGCGGGCATAGAGGTCGTCGACGGCGCGGTCGAAATCGACGACGAGGCGATCGAGAAGGCGTACACGGCCCCCGCGGGCGGCGTGCGGCGCCGCGCCGGAGGCCCAGGCGGCAAGCGCCGCCGCGTGATCATCGACGCGGGCGCCTCGCGCCGCGGCGGCGGTCCGCAGGGCGGCC
>JADGPQ010000062.1 GCA_017882325.1 Thermoleophilia bacterium | reverse complement strand
AGGATGCTGGCGGCGACGAAGGGCTCTTCGACGCGGTCGATGTGCGTCGCGTCGGGCATCTGCGCGGGGTTGCGCACGACGGTCATGGAGCCGTTCGTGAGATAGGCGTGGTACTCCACGTTGGGCATGGTCGTGAGCAGCTCAAGGTCGTACTCGCGCTCGAGCCGCTCGCGCACGATGTCCATGTGCAGCAGCCCGAGGAAGCCGCAGCGAAAGCCGAAGCCGAGAGCGTTCGAGCTCTCAGGCTCGTACATGAGGGCGGCGTCGTTGAGCTTGAGCTTCTCGAGCGCGTCGCGCAGCTCCTCGAACTTGTCGCCCTCGGTCGGGAAGAGCCCGGTGAAGACCATCGGCTGCACGACCTTGTAGCCCGGCAGGGCTACGCCGGCCGGCCGCTTCTTGTCGGTGATCGTGTCGCCGACGCGCACCTGCGCCACGTCCTTGACGCCGGTGATGATGTAGCCGACCTCCCCGGTGTCGAGCCGGTCGGTCGGCTTCATCTCGGGCCCGAAGTAGCCGAGCTCTTCGATCTCGGCCTCCTGGCCGGTGCCCATCATCTCCACGATCTGGCGGCGCGAGAAGCCGCCGTCTACGACGCGCACGTAGGCGATCACGCCGCGGTACTGGTCGTACTCGCTGTCGAAGATGAGGGCGCGAGGCGGCGCCGCGGGGTCGCCCAAGGGCGGCGGCGTACGCGCCACCACGGCCTCGAGCACGTCGTCCACGCCCTCCCCCGTCTTGGCCGAGACCGTGAGGATCTCGTCGTGCGTGGCACCGGTGAGCTCGTGCAGCTCCAGCTCGGCCTCGGGCACATTGCTGGCCGGCAGGTCGATCTTGTTGAGCACGGGGATGATCTCGAGGTCGTTGTCGATCGCCAGGTAGGCGTTGGCCACAGTCTGCGCCTCCACCCCCTGCGTGGAATCGACCAGCAGCACGGCGCCCTCGCAGGCGGCGAGGCTGCGCGAGACCTCGTAGGTGAAGTCGACATGCCCGGGAGTGTCGATGAGGTTGAGCTCGTAGCGCTGCCCGTCGCGCGCCGTATAGGCGATGCGCACCGCCTGGGATTTGATCGTGATGCCCCGCTCGCGCTCGAGGTCCATCTTGTCGAGGAGCTGTTCCTTCATGTCGCGCGCCGCGACCGTGCCGGTGCGTTCGAGGATGCGATCGGCCAGGGTCGACTTACCGTGGTCGATGTGCGCGATGATGCTGAAGTTGCGGATGTGGTCGAGCGAAGTCACGACCGCTGATTGTACAGGCTGCGGGCGAGGCGGTCGCCCGAGCCGGCCACGCGGAAAGAAAGGACTCACCATGGCCAAGCTGGTCTACTCGGCGATCACGTCGCTCGACGGCTACGTAGCGGACGTGGACGGCAACTTCGACTGGGCCGCGCCGGACGAGGAGGTGCACGCCTTCGTCAACGACCTCGAGCGGCCGGTCGGCACCTACCTCTACGGGCGCCGGATGTACGAGGTGATGGTCGCCTGGGAGACCATGACCCTTGCCGGCCAGCCGCCCGTCGTGCAGGACTACGCGGCGATATGGCGGGCGGCCGACAAGATCGTGTACTCCAGGACGCTCGCGACAGTATCCAGCGCCAGGACGCGGATCGAGCGGGAGTTCGAGCCTGAAGCGATCCGGGAGATGAAAGCCGCGGCGGGACGCGACATCAGCGTGGGTGGTCCCGACCTCGCTGCCCAGGCGCTACAGGCCGGGCTGGTCGACGAGTGCCACCTGTTCCTCACGCCCGTCGTGGTAGGAGGAGGCAACCAGTTCCTCCCCGATGATGTCCGCCTGAACTTGGAACTGCTCGACGAACGCCGTTTCGGCAGCGGCGTGGTCCACCTCCACTACCGCACCACGACGTGAGGCAGCGGCCGGCTACTCGGCTGGTATCGCCGGCCCTCTCCGCCGCCGCCAGAGCTGCCGCACGGTGGCGAGCTCCTCAAGCTTGAGGATCTTGGAGATCCGCAGGTAGACGAGGCCGCCGGCGATGACCGAGACGAGCACCGAGAGCAGCAGGGGCAGGAAGCCGTGCGCCGCGAAACCGTGCAGCGCGAACCAGAGGCCGCCGGAGACGGCGGCGAGCGCCACCGCGCCGACGGCGGCGCCGCCGGCCGCGCGGGCGATGCGGCGCCCGTCGATCTTGCCTATCAGGCGCCGCAGCAGCCACACGAGCAGGATCAGGTTGAAGATCGAGACGATCGACGTCGAGAGCGTGATGCCGGCGACGCCGAGCGGCCCCAGCAACACCCAGTCGAGCACGGCGTTCAGGCCGAGGTTCACGAGGCCGGCGTAGAGCGGCAGCCACGGGCGCTGCATGCTCTGGAAGCCGCGGTTGAACATGATGTTGCAGTTGGCGAACGTCAGGCCGAGCGTGAACGCCGCGAGCGCGAGGGCGACTTCGTGCGTCGCGCTCGCCGTGAACGTCCCGCGCTGATAGACGAGCCGCACGATCGGCGCGGCCAGCACCGTGAACCAGGCGAGGAACGGCAGCGATACAAAGACCATCTGCCGCACGCCCAGCGAGAGGGTCTCGCGGAACCTGCCCATGTCGTTCTGCGCCGCGAACCGCGAGAGCGTTGGGAAGAGGATCGTCCCGATGGTCACCGCGAAGATCCCCTGCGGGAGCTGGTAGAGGCGGAAGGAGTAGCCGATCTCGGCGGCGGCGTGGTCGCTCACGAACTGCGCGAAGTAGGTGTCGATGAGAGCGTTGAAGTTGAGGATGCCGAGCGTGATCGTGATCGGGATCATCAGCGCCAGCACGCGGCGGAGGTACGGGTCGCGGAAGTGAAAGTTGACGCGGATGGGCTCGCCGGCGGCGCGCATCGCGAGCCCCAGGAGGATGAGCTCGACCACGGTGCCGACCAGGGTGCCCCAGGCGAGCGCGTACACGCCCCAGGCCTCGTGCCACACGGCCATGAAGGCGATGATCACGAGGTTCCACACGATCGAGACGACGGCGGGCATCGTGAAGCGCTCGTCCGAGTAGAGGACGCCGGTCATCACGCCGGCGAGGGCGAGTACCAGCACGGTCGGCACGAGGATCTGCAGGTATTGCGTCGCGAGCGTCGCCATGTGGCTCGTGCCGGTGAGCTCGGGGTAGATGGCGCGCACGATGGGACTCGCGGCAAGGATGAGCACCACGCAGACAGAGCCCACCACGGCGAGCATGAAGCCGAGCAGCGTCGCCGTGAGCCGCCGGGCGCGTTCGCGGTCACCGGCCGCCAGCAGCGCCGTGAGTACCGGCACGAAGGCGGCGCTGATCGCCGCGTCGGCAAAGAGCTGACGGATGAGATTGGGCACCACCGACACCGAGACGAACGTGTTGTAGTCGGCGGTCACGCCGTAGACCCCGGCGGTGAGCACCTCGCGGCCCAGCCCGACGACGCGGGAGATGGCGGTCGCCGAGGCGACGATCACCGCCGCCCAGGCGAGCTTGCGCGTGCGTTCGCTCATAGCCTTCCCAATTCGACCGCCGGCCGCGAAGTACTGCCGGACCGGCCGGGCAGGAGCGCCCGGCCGGGAGCGAGTCTAGCAGGTGGTGGCGCTGCGGCCGCGCGGCCGTCGCCCGATGCGTCTGGACGTCGGACGCTGACGGCACGGGATGAAACTGCGCTACCCGAAGAACGCGCCGTACCTGTCCTCATCGACCAGCGCCACAAGCGATTCCAGGTCCGCCGGCATCGCGTCTGGGCCGTACTCGTGCCACTTGAGGTCCCGGCGCATCCAGTACAGCGCCCAGCTTCCGCGGGTGCGCCTGTACCTGAATCTCGCGACGCCCATGCGGGTCCATTCACCGACGCCGTCCCACGGAGCGCGGTCCTCGTAGATCGAAACGGTGTGGCCGTCGACCTCGTAGACGAAGCGCAACTGGTCGGCGTGCTCTGGTCGCGACACGCTGCGGCAGAGTGCACCGATGGTCTTGTCGATCCGCTTGAGTTCCAGCTCGCTGAAGGCCATCCTGCCACTACACCTCGTCCGCGGTCACCACGACAGCGAACGGCACGCCGAGCGCCTCGAAGTGCTTCTGGCCGCAGCGGACCTTGTCGGCCTCGCTGGTTCGCAGCTTCAGGAAGCCGCTTCGCGCATCTCACGCCGAGCGTCGGGATGGAATCCTGGCTGG
Source organism: Thermoleophilia bacterium (assembly GCA_017882325.1). Classification (GTDB taxonomy): domain Bacteria; phylum Actinomycetota; class Thermoleophilia; order UBA2241; family UBA2241; genus CAIXSE01. Next base: position 9,153 of record JADGPQ010000062.1, on the reverse strand, counting down.
CCGCTCACCCCTGAGTGGCTCGCAACTCTGCGAAGACCTCGTCCATCGGGATGGGCTTCACCTTGCCCGACGCCATCTCCTCGTCACGGCGGACGGCCTCTTCGAGCCACAGCCGCTCGACCTCCGGCTCAGAGAGATAGTCGGGACTGACGAGGAGCTCACGAGCCAGATTCGCCCTCGTGGAAGGATCCAGCTGCAGGGCCTCGCGCTTGAGTTCATCGATAGTCACAGCAGCTCACCTCTCAGGCATCCCGCTGCCACCGCAATCATACGCCGCCGACCGACACGCTGACCACGCGCCGCTGGTGTGCCCTACGTTGCGGTACTCGCTGATGCCGCCACGGGGATGCGCTCGCCGAATTCGACGAAGGCCTCCGGCTCGGACTTGTAGGTCTCCAGGATCGTCGACCGTATGCCTGGCACGCGGGCGTGGACAATGGCCGGCGCCTCTTGACCGTGCGCCTCGAGGAGACATACTGCGTGCACCGTTTCCGCGCCACTGTGACGCACCCCACTGGATCGGGTTCTTGGCGGTTGTCACTTGACAACCTCCCGCGTCCTGCCGATACTCCAGCCATGGAGGAGCCGCATGTCGAGAAGGCGACACCCCGATCGCAACATCGAAGAAGCGCTCAGGTACGCGGAAAGTCAGGGTTGGCGTGTTGAAGGCCTCGGACCCCGGGCGCACGGCTGGGGCAAGATGTACTGCCCGCACAACGACCCCGAATGCCGGTGCGGCGAGTACTGCATCACCGTCATCTGGGGTACGCCCAAAAGTCCCGAGAACCACGCTCGGCAGATCAAGCGAGTCGTGGATGGCTGCCTGCGACGGGCCACCGAGACAGACGATGAGCGCGAGGACTGAGCCGTGAGCGAGTATGAGTTCACTCTGACATTCAAGCTTCGTTCGCCTGGCGTTGACGTCGACGACCTGGTCGAGCGGCTCGGCGCTGCCGGCTGCGAAGATGCGGCGATCGGTGTCGGTCTGAGAGGGCGCGTCGCCCTCAGCTTCATACGCGAGGCTCCGTCCGCCGCGAAGGCCGTGTTCAGCGGCATCCTGGACGTCAAGAGGGCGATCCCGGATGCCACGCTTATCGAGGCGTCTCCGGACCTGGTCGGCTTGACGGATGTGGCCGAGCTGCTCCACGTAACGCGACAGAATGTGAGGAAGCTGATCGTCGACTGTGAAGCCCTCGCACCCGTACGAGTCCACGAAGGCAGACCCACCATCTGGCATCTGGTGAAAGTCCTGGTCTGGCTTCGCGAGGAGAAGAGCTACCCCATCGACGAGGACCTCGCTGATCTGGCCTACACGACCATGCAGATCAACCTCGCGGTCGGTTCGAAGGACACTGACCACGCTGCCCAGCGCGAGATTCTCGCTCTGCTTGCCTGAAGCCAGAGCACCTTCACCCCGTGCCCCTGCGGATGGACGGCGGTGGCCGGCGACAGGCGCGGCAAGGGTGACATCGCCGCGAACTCGTCCGGCGACACCCGGCCGAGAACCTTGACGGCGTAGTCGAACCACGCGTCCGCCGTCTCTGGTTCGAGCTCCCGAGCGCGCGCCAGCACGCGTTGCGCCAGCGGATGACCCACGCGGTAGGTGTTGGCGTTGTCTACCCATCAAGAGCGCGCTGTGGCAGCGTCCATCGTCCACCGCCGGGTTCGCACTCGGCCAGTACGCTTGACGTGCTCTCGGAGCCTGCGCATACTGGATTCATCCTTCCCCACGGGTATATCCCGTGGGTCCCCCCGGGGTTGCGACCCCGGGGGTTTCTTCGTTCTGGGGGTCAATCGTCAACCGCACGGTCTTCCTTGTCGACGGCTTCAACCTGTACCGCTCGCTCCGCGATGTGGATCGAGGTCATGGCCATTCACTGCGCTGGCTCGACGTCGTGGCGCTATGCGCGTCCTATCTCCACGCCTTGCCTGGCAAGTCGGCTGGGCGTCTGTGACGTACTTCTCGGCGCTGGCTCATCATCTCGAAGACCGTCGTCCGGGCCAGAGGGCTCGCCAAGTCGCCTACCTGGCGACGCTCCGCGCTTCTGGGGCCGAGGTGCGTCTCGGGCGATTCAAGGCCAAGACCCTCACGTGCCCCCTCTGTGGCCGCCGCTTCGTGCGCTACCAGGAGAAGGAGACCGACGTGGCGTTGGGCGCTCATCTGGTGGAGGTCGTGTCGCAGGACTTGTGCGACACCGCCGTACTCGTCAGCGGCGACAGCGACCTCGTGCCGGCGATCGTCGCGGCGAGGAGGCTTCGGCCGTCCAAGCAGGTCGTGGTCGCACAACCCTTCGGGCGCTCGAGTGTGGCGCTCGAGCACGCAGCGACGTCGTCGTTCTCGATCAAACCGTCCGCGTACGCGCGGCATCAGTTCGCTGCCGTCGTACGAGGTAGGGACGGTTTGGGCATCCGCCGACCGAGCAGCCGGTAACGGCGGCTGGCCGGTCCGAAGACCTACACGCCCCTCGCAACGTCCACCGTGAGAGGCCATCGTCGCCCTTGAGCTGTCGGCCGGGCGGTTCCAGACTGGGCGTATGGCCCTTGCCGCTGCCCATTGCTCACGCCCGAACCGCCACCGGCTTGCGGTCTCCGCTCGCTTCGTCATCCTCGCGCAGTCGCGGAACGCTTGCGCCACCGCACCGGTGGGGTACACTTGCACCAATCTTCCCCGCCGTCCGGGTCCGCCCGCACCGGCGGGGCTTTTTCTTGGGCTCGTGGGGCCGCGTACGTGACCACCTCGGTGGCGCAACGCGTCGTCGTCTTCCTGGACCACCAGAATGTCTATCACCGCGCCCGAGATGCGTTCTGCGCTCCCGACGCTTCCGCGAGCCAGGGCCAGGTCGATCCACTTGCTCTCGGCCGTCTGCTGGTGAGCCGCGTGTCCGGCGGCCGCCTCGCCGGTGTTCGTATCTACCGCGGTCGTCCCAGTCGGCGTCGCGACTCTCGGTCGTACGCCGCGTATCGGCGGCAGACGGCCAAGCAAGCCAGCAGGGCTGGTGGACTCGTGACGGTGATATCGCGCGATCTGCGCTACCCACCCGAATGGCCGAGGCGAGCCGCTCAAGAGAAGGGCATCGACGTGGCTCTCGCCGTCGACTTCGTCATGATGGCCGCTCGCCATGAATACGATGTGGGCATCCTGTTCTCCAGCGACACGGACCTCGTCCCGGCGCTGGAGGCCGTACTCGTGCTGCGGCCAGATGATCCACCGGCGGGCGAAGTCGCGGCTTGGGCTGCACCCGGCGCGCGCTCACGGTCACTTTCAGTGCGCGGGGCCAGCATCCGTCGTCACCTGCTGTCAGACGCCGACTACCGCGTGGTGGCAGATCCGACAGACTACACGCTCTCTCGGTGAGTGCCGGCCAGAGTAGAGTGAAGGCCATCAGGGATATATGCCGCCTACTCGGAGGGAGTCATGGCCCCCAGAAAGAAGTGGAGCGATCGCAGCAAGCGAAGCCGCACGCTGATCGTCGCCACCGGAGTTGTGGAAGTCGTCCTCCTGGTGGCGACGCTCATCGACATCAAACGTCGACCAGCAGACCAGATTGAGGGCTCGAAGCGGATGTGGACCGCGTTGGCATTCGTCAACTTCGCCGGGCCGATTGCATACTTCGCCTTCGGTCGGCGGCAGAAGCCTGGGTTCCGGCCCGACTGAATGGGCGACGCTGACCGGCGGGGGACGGGCCAAGGGCTTCGTAGTGGCGGAGGCAGGTTTCGCCGCTTCCTACCCCCCTCTTCGTTTGCCCGGCGTCGCACGCCTGTGGTAGCATCTCGCGTCCGAGCGCAGTCCCCACTGCCTCAGCACGCCGTCACGATTTCAGCCGGATCGAAGGGATCACGTGGCCAACATCAAGCAGCAGAAGAAGCGCATCCGCCTGGCCGCCAAGCAGCGGCTGCGCAACCGGCACGCCAAGTCGAGCCTCAAGACGCTGTTCAAGCGCCTCGAGGAGCAGGTCGCCGAGAAGCAGGGCGATGAGGCCCGCAAGACGGCCACGTTCCTCACGTCGCGCATCGACAAGGCCGCCGCCAAGGGCATCCTTCACAAGAACAACGCCGCCCACAAGAAGAGCCGCGTCGAGCACACGCTCGCGCAGCTCGCCTAGGCAGCGTTCGCACAAGTAGACGCCGAAACGGGCCGGTCACTCTGTGACCGGCCCGTTTCGGCGTCCCCGCATTCCAGCGACGTCTCGCGAGGCGGCCGCCGCGGAGCTGGGGGAGGGGATGCGACGGAGGCTCGCGAGGCGGCCGGTGCGGAGGCCGGGGTTTCAACCCCGGCGAAGCACCGGCCTGCTCGCCGAGCGGAGCGAGCGCGAGCGAGCGCCCTCCAGAGCGCCCCTCCCCCAGCGCAGCGCGGGCCGCGGAACGGCCCGCCGTCCTCGCCGTCTCACGACAGCAGTCGCGCCAGGGCCAGCTCGACCACCAGCCTGTCGCTGTGGTTCACGCCGGCCGCCGTCTCGAGCGTGGCCGGCGCGCGCCCGCGCATGCCCGGCTCCGCCACCGCCAACGCCCTGTAGGCCCTGTCGAAGCGGCGCCGGTCGTAGTTCTTGCGCTGCTCGAGCAGCTTCTTCGCCGTGAACGGGTGCACGCCCAGCTGTTTCGCCGCCGTCGACTGGTCGCTGGCGCCGAGCTGCCACGCGGCCTCGAGCTGGCGCACGTAGCGCAGCAGGCTGTAGAGAACGCGATTCGCGTCTTCCTTGGGGTCGCCGGACGCGAAGATCGTCTCGAGGAGGGCGAAGGCTCGCGTGCGGTCGCGGTGGCCGACCGCGTCCATGAGGTCGAAGATGCGCGCCTCGTCGTCGGGCGTGCAGACCGCGTCCACGTCCTCCTCCGTGGCCTCGGCGCTGCGGCAATAGAGCGCCAGCTTCTCGATCTCACGCTCCAGGCGCTCGCTGTGCCCCGGATCCTCCCCACAGACGTCCAGCAGATGTCTGGCGACGGCGGTGCTCATCGGCAGCCGCCGGGCCGCCGCCCGTTCGCGCACCCAGCCGGCCATCTCGTACCTTTTCGGCAGGTCGAAGTTGAGGACGTCACCCGTCTTCACGATGGTCTTGTAGAGCGCGTCGTCCTTGGCCCACTTCTCCGCCTCCAGCGCGAAGCACGTACCGGGCATCGGATCGTTGATGGAGGAGAGCAGCTCCTTGCGCTCTTTCGCCTTGAAGTGGTGAGCGTTGAGCACCAGGAGCAGGCGCGTACCAAGGGCGAACCCGGGCGTGTCGGCGGCCCCGATCACGGCCTGGAGAGTCGCCCCCGAAGTGGCGCTCTCCACCTCGAACACGGCTATGTTGATGTCGCTACCGCTCTCGGCGATGACGCGCCGGCGCAGACGCTGGACGGCCCGGCGCACCTTGGGCCGGTCACTCCCGACGATCAGATAGACGGGCTTCAGGGGGGCCGGTTCGCTCATGCTGGTCGAAGGATAGCACGCGATCTGGCGGCGACGCACTCGCCGCCATCAGCCCTTCTGGGAGCAGGCCACGCACAGACGCCCTGCGGCTCCCGAGACGGCCACGTCGCCGGACTGATCGGTGCGCACGCAGGCCACGCCGGCGCCGGCCAGCAGCCGCAACATCTCGGCCGTCGGGTGACCATACGTGTTGGGACCGACGGACACCACGCCCACGAGCGGACCGAGGGTGGCCAGCTCGCGCCCGTCCAGGCCTCCACGACTGCCGTGATGCGGCAGCTCGACGACCGTGCAGCGCGGCAGCGAGAGGCGCGCCAGGACCTCGCCCTCCGCGTCGCCGGGAACGAGCACGCGCTGGCCGCCCACATCCGCTATCACCACCAGCGCCGCGTCGTTTTCGGCCTGGTTACCGCTCTCGCCGCCCGGCACAGATGTAGGTAGCACAGTGAGACCCCATCCGGCGCCGCTCGCGCTCGTTGGAGCCTCGCAGCGGCGGACCTGCGTACCGGCGGCGGTGAGCCTTGCCGCCAACTCGTCGAGCGCGGCCGAGGGCTGAGGCGTGCGCGGCAAGAGGGCGATCGTTATCGGCAGCTTCCCGATCACGTCGGAGAGGCCCGCAGTGTGATCGGCGTGCCCATGTGACAGGACGAGCAGGTCGATGCGGCGAACCGCGTGCTCCCGGAGGCGCCGCGCCAGCGGCGCCGGACCCGCGTCGATGAGCACTGTCGGCCCGTGCGACGACTGGAGCAGCGCGGCCGCGCCCTCGCCGACGCTCAGGAACGTGAGCGTCGGCCGGTCCGGCGGCCGCGGCGCGGCCGGCGCGAGCGCGACGGTCAAGGCGATCACGGCGACCGCCACCGCCAGGAGCGGCCCGCGCCGACGCCGGTCGGCGACGTAGCTCAGCAGCCCGCCTCCGGCACGAGCCGCCAGCCACCAAAGCACGCCCGCCTCGAGCAGCAGGCTCGCCGCCAGCAGGAGGTGCAGGCTCACGCCCTGCCACTCCCAGACGGCCCAGGAAGGCGCCGAGAAGAAGCGGGCCACGTCGAGCAGGAAGCCGATGAACAGGCCCGCGAGGACGTTGAGCACACCGGAGAGACCGGCGCTCACGAACCCTGCGAGAAGAGAGAGCATCCCGAGGAACATGATCGGTCCCAGAGCGAAGCCGCCCGCCACGTTGGCCGGCACGGCCATCAGAGAGGTGGAGCCGAACGTGAGCATCGAGACCGGGGCCGTCGCCAGGCTCGCCGCAGTCGTGATGCCGATCTGCGCCGGCAGTGGCCCCGGCAGAAACGAGGCCAGTCGCGTGAGGGGACGCGCCAGCAGCAGCAGGCCGGCGACGGCGGCGAACGACAGCTGGAAGCTCACATCGAAAAGGTTGTTGGGGTTGACGGTGAGGAGCCAGGCGGCCGGCGCCAACCACAGCAGCCACCCGTCTGCCGGCCGCGAGGCGAGGATCGCGAGCAGGCCCAGCACGCCGGAGACCCCCGCGCGGACGATCGAGGGCGACGCCCCGGTGAGCAGCACGTATGTCACGACCACCGGGAGCAGCAGCGTGGTGCGCGCCAGTCGAGGGAGCGCGAGCAGTGAGAACGCGAAGGACCACATTCCGCACAGAAGCACGACGTTCTCTCCCGACACCGCCATGATGTGCAGCAGACCACTCCGCCGGAAGGCGTCGATGGAATCCTGGTCGACGCCTTCGTCGTCGCCGAGCACCATGCCTTGAAGGATCTCGCTGACCGGCGGGTGGACGGCGGCGCGAAGGTGAGCGCGCGAAGCCCCGCGCAAGCGGTCCACCATGCCCTGCAGACCGCCGCGACGCCCTGTGACGCGTACGTCTGACCACGATGCCTCCAGCATCACGTGTTCTCCGCGACGCCGCAGGTAACGGCCGTAGTCGAACGCGCCCGGACGAGCCGGCGGCAGGGACTTGACGCGCACGTGCGACACAGTCAGGCGGGCGCCCTCGACGAGCGCGGGGCTGCGCAGCGCCTCGGGAGCTGGTCCCGGCTCGAGCTGAAGCGTGAGATGTGCGGGTTCGTGTACTGCCGCCGCGCCCACCGACGTGACGTCGAGCGCAAGGGTGGTGCGGTCGTCCTTCGTCTGCGGCAGGTCGGTGAGCGTCGCCTGCACGTCGACGCCGCGGCTCACGTAGCCGGCGAGAGCCGAGTGGTCGAGAGCTCTGACACGCGCGCCGCCCACGCCCACACCCGCGACGATGAACAGCGCGATCAGGCCCACGAGAGAGGCCGTCAGCCTGAGCCGCGAAGGCGTCCGCGAACTCTGCCGGTGGAGCGACAGTGCGAGACCACCTGCCAAGCACGTGATGACGAGAATGGTGACCCAGCCGGGCGAGCTGACGATGAGCGACGCGCACAGACCGCCGCAATAGGCGGCCACGAGCAGGTGCGGAGGGGTGACGCTGCGCAGCACCGTCTACACCGTGATGCTGTCTTTCATGGCCGCGAACTTGGCGTCGCCGATGCCCGGCACTTCCTTGATCTCATCGATTGTCTTGAACCCACCGTTGGCGGTGCGATAGTCGATGATCTTCTGGGCCGTGGCCGGGCCCACGCCGTCGAGCCCGTCAAGTTCCTCCAGCGACGCCGTGTTGATGTTGATGGGCGCGGCGGCGACCGTCGAGCCGCCGGCGGCGGACGCGGCGGGCGCCGCCACGGAGCCGGCCGCCGAAGCCTCGCCGCGCCGCGGCACGATGATCTGCTGGCCGTCTGTAAGGCGCGCCGCCAGGTTCACGGCGGAAAGCTCGGCCGACGAGGTGGCGCCGCCGGCGATCTGCAGGGCGTCGGCGACCCGGGCCGTGGACGGCAACCGCACGACCCCCGGCGAGCGTACGGCGCCGCAAACGTAGACCACCACGTCCGGCGCGCTCGGCGACGGCGACGGCAGAGCAGCCGGCGGCGCTGGCGAGGCCGACGACAGGACCAGGGTCTTGCCCGCGCTCCCGTCGGAGCCGTGCGACGTGAAGACGTACCGCGCGCCCACGGCGATGACCGCGACGGCGAGTACTACGTAGGCGATGATCTGGCGACGCGACAGGGGCATGACGACCTCCCTCGGGACGGGGTTCCGCTGGGGCGAGGCCGAGAATGGGCCGCCCATCAGGGATGCTAGTGGCGGCCCGGCGCTCCCACATCCCCCCGACGGGGCTATCCCTCGCGTTGACGTTCCCCGAGACTCGACGCCGGGCCGCGGCTCACGCTAGGCTGTAGCGCACCGTGAAAGACTGAAGGAAAGGGGTCCCCGTGACGCCCACGATCGCCGACGTCGTCATCCCCAGCGGCACTGTGGTGGCGCTTGTCGTGCTCGGTCTCATCGAGCTCGCTCTCGCCGTCTTCTGCATCGTCGACATCGTGCGCCGGCCCGCGGTGCTCGGCGACCGCAAGTGGTTGTGGATCGTCATCGTCGCGGTGTTCAATCTCGTCGGCTCGATCATCTATCTCGCGATCGGGCGGGTGCAGCCGCCTCCGATCGAGATGCACGCGGAGCCGGATGCCGCCGCCGGACGAGTGGCCGCCGCCGCCGACATCCTCTATGGCCCGGCGCCGGACACCGAGGCGTCCGACGCGGGGGAGGACTCCTGAGCGCGCCGGGCGCCGGCCCGGCGGCCGTAGAGATCGCCGGGCTCACGAAGCTGTACGGCAAGGAGTCCGCCCTGGACGGCGTGGACCTGCGGGTGCCCGAAGGCTCAGTCTTCGGCTTCCTCGGCCCCAACGGCGCCGGCAAGACCA
>JADGPQ010000235.1 GCA_017882325.1 Thermoleophilia bacterium | reverse complement strand
TCGACGCCGGCCGGCTCGCCGCCGTGCGCGATGGCTACGGGCCCGCGGCGGCGGCGCCTCACGGCTCCGCCGCACAGGACGAGCCGGTGCAGCCGGGCGTGACCCTGGTCAGGGTCGACCCCCGGTACTACCGGCCCACCGAGGTCGAAAGCCTCATCGGCGACGCCACCAAAGCGCGCGAGCGCCTCGGCTGGTCGCCCACCGTTGGGTTCGGCGACCTGGTCCGCGAGATGGTCGCCGACGACCTCGGCCAGGCGCGCCGCGACGAGCTCAATCTGCGCCGCGGCTTCGACGTCAAGAGCTACCGGGAGTAAGAGCCGCTACTTCGCCGGCCGGTAGGCGCCGGTCAGGTGAGGGCGGCCTCGTAGGCGGCAAGGGTGCGGCGGGCGCAGGCGGCCCAGCTGAAGCTCGCGGAGCGCGAGAAGCCGCGGGCGACGAGCGCGGCTCGCAGCCCTTCGTCGGCGAGGAGCGCGCCGAGCGACGCGGCGATGCCCTCGGCGTCGAGCGGATCGAAGAGCAGGGCCGCGTCGCCGGCGACCTCCGGCAGCGACGCGGCGTTGGAGCACGCCACCGGCGCGCCGCAGGCCATCGCCTCCAGCACCGGCAGGCCGAAGCCCTCGTACAGCGATGGATACACGAACGCGGTGGCCCCGGAGTACAAGGCTGGCAGGTCCGCGTGCGGCACGTAGCCGGGGAAGAGGACGCTGTCGCCCAGCCCAGCCTCCGCGACGAGGCGCGCCACCGGCTCGCGCTTGCCGTGCGCGCCGCCGGCGAGCACGAGCCGGTGGCCGTCAAGGCAGCGGGCGTTGTGCAGGCTGCGCCAGGCCTCGAGCAGCCGCCGCAGGTTCTTGCGCGGCTGCAGGTTGCCGAGTGAGAGCACGTACGGGCCGTCCAGGCCGCAGCGGCGCAGCGCCGTGGCCGGCTCCGCGGCCGCGACCGGCCGGAACTCGGGGCCGCAGGCCTCGGGCGTCACGTGGACGCGCCGCTCGGGGATGCCCAGCAGCTCGACCACCTCGCGGCGCGCGTGCTCCGACGGCGTGATCACTGCCCGCGCCCGCCGCGCGGAGTATGGCACCGCGGTGCCGAGCAGCGCGCGGTCGCGCCATGTGAACGCCTCTGGGTAGCGCACGAACGAGACGTCGTGCACGGTCACCACGGTCGGCACCGGGCAGCGCGGCGGCGCCACGTAGGTGCAGTGGACGAGGGAGGCTCCGAGGTCGCGCGCGAGCTCAGGCAGGTCAACGAGCAGACGGGCGACGTCTGAGCGCCGAGGCAGCAAGCGGACGTCGTGGGCGAGCGCGCCGGCGTCGTGCGCGAGCGCGCGCAGGCCGCTCTCGCGCACGGCGACGACCTGCGGGGCGCCGATCTCGAGCAGCCCCTGCAACAGTCCGCGGATGTAGGTCTCGTTGCCGGTCTCGCCGGCGCCCAGCATGTGGGCGTCGATCAGAGCTTTCACCGGCCGTCCTCGCCGGTGCGCGAGCGCACGAGGCGCGCCGGCACGCCGGCGACGACGCTCCCGGGCGCGACGTCGCGCGTGACCACAGCGCCTGCCGCCACGACGCTGCCGCGGCCCACGGTCACGCCGGCGACCACGATCGCGCCGGCGCCGAGCCACACGTCGTCCTCGATCACGATGCTCTGGCGCGTGACGCCCTGGGTCTTGATCGGCAGGTCCGGATGGCCGCTGTCGTGATCCTCGGCGATCAGGCAGACGTGCGGGCCCATGAGCACCCGCGCGCCGATGTCGATGAACCCCGAGCAGCCGATCACGGCGAAGTGGCCGATGTTGGAGTGGTCGCCGACCAGCAAGCCTTCGCCGGGCTCACCGCCGAGGATCCCGGTCGGCGAGATCATTGCCCCGCGGCCGACGGTGCAGCGATCGCCGAAGACGATGCCTCGCTTGCTCAGCCCCATGATTTGGCAGCCCTCCTCGAGGTTGAGGTCGCGGCCGGCGCGCACGTGGCGCGCGTGCAACATGCGCACGCCGCGCTCGCAGAACACGCGGCCGGCGGCGTCCCCGAGGCGCGCGCGCAGCAGCGTCCCACGCGCCAGGCGCCGGCCGAGCAGCCAGCCGAGGCTGGCCAGCTCCGGCGCCCCCCAGCCGTCGAGTGCGTGAGGGTCGTCCGGGTCGCGCCGTCGCGCGATGGCGCGGCGTAGCGCCTCAAGGTCCATCATGACCACCAGCCACCTCCCGGGCGAGCTCCTCGTAAGCATCCGTCACCTCGTCCCAGGAGTACAGGGCACGGGCGCGCTGCGCCGCCGCGAGCCGCAGGCACTCGACGCGCTCGGGGTCGGCGAGCAGCTCGGCGAGCACGCGGCGTAGGCCGGTGGCACCCTCCGCCGCCGGATACGTCGCCCCGGCGTCGCCAATCACCTCGACGTTCGGCTCGTGGTCGTTCACGACCACGCAGTTGCCCGCCGCCATCGCCTCGACGAGCACAGGGTGAGTGCCGCCGACCTCGGTCGCGACGACGAAGAGCGCAGCGTTTCGCGCCAGCTCCCGGTAGGCATCGCCGAACTGGTAGCCGGTGAGGACGACGCGCCCATCCGCCGCCGCCCGTAGTTTGCGCTGGTACTCCTCGGCATACGGCGCGTCACCGACGATCGCCAGCTTCAGGTCGGTCTCGAGACCAGCGAACGCCTCGACCAGCACGTGGGCATTGTTCTCGGGCACGAGCCGCCCGACGAAGAGCACGTAGTTGCGCGGCTCCAATCCGAGGCGTGCGAGATGCTCGCCACCGGATACCTCGACGTCCAACTCCGACCCGTAGGCTATGTAGTGAGTCTCGTAGCCGTAGTCGTCGCGGTACAGACGCTGGAGGGTACGCGAATCGGTGATCGTGGCGTTCGCGAAGCGGGGGGCGTTGCGCTCGGCCCAGCGGAGGTAGAGTCGCGCCCAGCGGTTCCACTTGGCGCGCCGCGAGTCGAGCCCGTCGACGTTGATGATGCTCGGGATGCCCAGCAGCCGGCTGAGCCTGGTCATGGGGCTGTTGCCGGCAATGAAGTAGATGGCCACGTCCGGGCGCCTGCGCGCCGCCATGTGCAGCGTGCAGACGAGCGTGTGGACCATGGTGTCGAGGTACTTGGTAGCGACGGTGGGGAGGTAGACGAGGTCCATGCCGCGGTAGACGGGGTAGCGACCCTCGACCATGTGCGGGCGGCAGTAGACGGTGACGTGGTGGCCACGCGCCGCGAGGCGCCGGCCGATGTTCTCGACCGCGGTCTCGAAGCCGGAGTAGGCGGCCGGTAGGCCGCGCGTGCCGATGAGGACGATCTTCACGAGCGCGCACCCGCGCGCAGCACGCGCTCGTACACCTCGTCGATCGCCGCGTCGACGTGCGCCTGCGTGTGCTCGGCAAGCACGTAGGCGCGCCCGGCGCGCCCGATGCGCTCGCGCAGGGCCGCGTCCGCGGCCAGGCGCGCGAGCGCGTCGGCCATCGCGTCGGCATCCAGCGGCGTCTGCACGAAGGCCGCGCCGCGCAGCTCGTCCGGGAGCCCGGTGAAGGCCTGCGGCGAGCCCACGACCGGGCGGCTCCAGCCCATCGCCTCCAGTGTCTTGTTCTTCGTGCCGCCGCCGAAGGCCAGCGGCACGATCACCACGTCGGCGCGCCGGTAGAGCGGCGCCAGGCTGGGCGGGTCGCTGACGACCTCGAGAGTCACGGCCTTCGCCGCCGCCGGCGTCGTCGCTCGCTCTTCACCCGCAGGCAGGCCCATGCCGCGCGCCCCTCGGCCGGCGACGGTCACCTGGGCCGGCACGGCGCGTCGCCGCAGGGCCGGCACGAGTCGCCCGACGATGAAGCGCGCTGCCTCGCGGTTGGGCAGGTGCTCGAAGCTGGCGACGAACAGCACGTGGAGCGGCGCCGGGCTGGTCGCGGCGAGCTCGGTCTCGTCCGGCACTTCGACGGCGAGCGGCACCGTCGTCGGCTCCAGGCCGAGTGCGCGCAGGCGGCCGGCGTCGGCGGAGTTGATCGTCAGGATCGCGGCGAAGGCCGCGAGACGCTCGCGCTCGACGCGCTCGGCGGCGCGGCCCTGCGGCCGGGCCGCGGCGTAGCGCAGCGGGCGCGCCGCGGCCGCCGCGTCGCAGAGTCCGCTGACCACGTCCGGCAGGTCGATCACCGCCGGCAGGCCGTCCCGCCGGTAGTGCACCGCGTACATCGTCTCGACCTGCACGGCCTGCGGCCTGAACCGCTCGACGGCGGAGTCGACGAGCTGCGCCAGGGCCGGGGAGGAGGACCGGCCGATCAGCGGCACGGG
>JADGPQ010000234.1 GCA_017882325.1 Thermoleophilia bacterium | reverse complement strand
GTGATCGCCGTGAGCGTGACCTCGCCCTCGCGCAGGTCGAGCAGGCGCACGAGGTCGGTCAGCGTCGCCTCCTCCTCGATGATGCGAGCCACGATCTGGGCCGCGTCCAGCGCGACGTCGACGCCCCAGCTGCGGTTGTAGAGCCAGCGGTTGCGCGGGTTGCGCACCGCGCCGATGACCCGCTTCACTTTGAACTCGTTCTTGGCCAGGAGGCAGCCCACGAGGTTGTCCTCGTCGTCGCCGGTGGCGGCCACGAAGACGTCGGCGCGGTCGGCCCCGGCCTCGAGCAGCAGTGTCGGTTCGTCGATGTCGCCCAGGATCACGCTGACCTCTTTCCAGCCGCGGAACTCCTCGGTGACGGCCTCGCAGCGCTCGGGATCCTTCTCGATGATCGTGACGTCGTGCTTCACGCTGACGTACCGCGTGACTCGGCGGCCGAGCGTCCCGGCTCCCGCGACGATGACCTTCATGCCTTCCACCCCATCATTCTCTGGAACTTCTCGATTGCTGACTGGTGGACGAGAGCGTAGACCTGGTCGCCCTCCTCGAACGTGGAGCCGGAGACGGGCAACATGGCCTTGCCCATCCTGACGATGAGCCCGACGCGGATCTCCCCGGGGATGCGCAGGTCGTTGACCGGCTTCCCGACTAGGTGCGCGGGCACGAAAGTGGCGATCATCTCGACCTCACCGTTGCCGTAGCTTTGCTCGCGCTCGATATTGCCGCTCACCAGGAACTCGATGATCCGCCCGGCGCTCCACGCTGTCGGGGCGAAGGTCTGGATGCCGTAGCGCCGGTAGATCTCGGCGCGCTGCGGGTCGAAGATGCGGCTGACCACGTCGGGGACGCGATAGACTTCCTTGGCGATCCGGGCGGTCACGGCGTTCGTGTTGTCGCCGGACGTGGCCGCCACGAGAGCGTCAGCCTCGGTGATGCCGGCCTCCTCAAGGATGTGCCGCTCGAAGGCGTAGCCCACCACAGTGCGTCCGGAGAAGCCGTGCGGCAGCAGACGGAACGCGTTGGGGTCCTTGTCGATCACGACGACGTCGTGGCCCAAGCGGGCCAGACTGGCCGCGGTGTAGGCGCCCACGCGTCCGCAACCGACGATGATCACCTTCATCAGGCTGACTCCCTCCCAGTAGCAGTGGCGGGCGCCGCAGCGATTCGCGCGTCTCTGCGGCGCAGGAACCATTTTCTCGCTTCTTCGGCGAAGAACAAGACGACGGCAGAGAACGTCAGGAATATCCAGTCAGCCAGTGTGAGCGGTGCGGTCTTGAAGATGTTGGCGACGAACGGCACGTAGCTGATCACAAGCATGATGCCAATACCGATGATCTCGCTGATGACCAGGAAGCGGTTGGTGAACAGCCCCACTTTGAAGAGCGACTCGCGCTCTGTGCGGCAACCGAAGCCGTTGGCGACCTGGCCGGCGACGATCGCCGCCTGAGTCATCGTAAGTGCCTCACGATAGATCATGTAGTGCGGGCTGCTCGGGTCCATCCAGCTCGCGTCTCCCCATGTCCAGCCGTGCGAGAGCAGCACGTAGAGGAAGCCCCCCATCGAGAAGATCGACTCGATGACGCCGATGAAAACGACGCGCCGCAGCGTCGCCTTGCTCATCAGACGCTCACTCCGTGGCCGCGGCGGAAGGTTCATGACGCCGGGCTCGGGAGGTTCGGTGCCGAGCGCCAGGCCCGGCAGAACGTCGGAGCCGAGGTCGATGGCCAGCACCTGAAGGGCGCCGAGGGGCACGAGCCCTACACCAGCGAGAGCGGCGAACACGAACGGGAAGAGCTCTGCCATGTTGTGCGAAAAGATGTAGGTCACCATCTTCTTGACGTTCGCGTAGACGCCGCGGCCTTGCTCGACCGCCTTGATGATGCTCGCGAAGCTGTCGTCGAGCAGGATCATGGTCGCCGCCTCACGCGAGACGTCGGTGCCGCTGAGACCCATCGCGACGCCGATGTCGGCCTTCTTGAGGGCCGGCGCGTCGTTCACGCCGTCGCCTGTGACGGCGACGATCAGGCCCATCTCCTTGAGGGCGGTGACGACTTCCATCTTGTGCTCGGGAGCCACCCTCGCGAAGATCACGTCCTGGACCTTGGTCAGCTCGGCCTTGAGGTCGTCGTCGGTCATCTTCTCGAGGTCGGTGCCGGTGATCACGCGCACCGCGCGGTCGCCGCGCACGATGCCGATGCGGCGCGCGATGGCCTCGGCAGTGAGGCCGTAGTCGCCCGTGACCATGATGATGCGGATGCCGGCGGTGACGGCGTGCTCGACGGCGTCGCTCACCTCGGGACGCGGCGGGTCGATCATCCCGACCAGACCGAGGAAGGTCAGGTCGGTCTCGACCGTCTCTGGCGTGTAGTCGGAGAGCTCGTTCGGCAGATCGCGTTCGCATACTGCCAGAACCCGGAGCGCCTGGCGCGACATCTCGTCGTTCTGCGCAATGATGCGCACGCGGAGCAGGTCGCTCATCGGCGCGATCTCGTCGTCAATGTACGCGTGCGTGCAGCGCCCGATCGTCTCGGAGGGCGCGCCCTTGACGAAGGCCTTCTGCCCATCGCCCTCGGCGTGCACGACACTCATACGTTTGCGCACGCTCTCGAACGGCAGCTCGTAGATCTTGGGCCGTTCGATCAGTTCGTTCTGCAGGTCGAAGCCGGCCTTCTCGGCGGCCACGAGCAGGCAGCCCTCGGTCGGGTCGCCGATCACGCGCCAGCCCTTGTCGTCGCTGGGCGCCAGGACCTTGGAGTCGTTGCAGAACGTCATGGCGCGCATCATGCGCTCGAGACGCCGTTTGGCCTCGTCCTTGGGCAGTGTCGCATCCTCGAGCACGAACTCACCCACCGGCTCGTAGCCGGCGCCGGTGACTTCGTAGTCCCGGCCGCCCACGTACATCGCCTTGACCGTCATCTCGGCCTTCGTCAACGTACCGGTCTTATCTGTGCAGATGACGTTGGTGCAGCCGAGGGTCTCCACGCCGGCGAGCTTCTTGATCAAGGCGTGCACCTTGGCCATGCGTTGCACGCCGACGGCCAGCGAGACGGAGAGAGTGGCCGGGAGGCCCTCAGGCACGAGCGCCACCATCACGCCCAAGGCAAAGAGGAGCGCGCTTACAGGGCCGAACTTGAAGATGAGGAGCGCCAGGATGAAGAGCACGACGCCGCACGCGAAGGCGATCGTGGAGATCAACCGCGCCATGCGGTCGACCTCCTTCACCAGCGGCGACTTCTCTTCCGAGACGCCGGCCGTGAGCGAGAAGATGCGCCCGAACTCCGTGCTGAGGCCGGTGTTGAATACCACGGCTCGGCCCGTGCCGGCGGCGACGCTCGTACCCATGAACACGAGGTTCGGCATGTTGATCGCCGCGAGCTCCTCCTCGAGGATGGGGTCTGCGGTCTTGCGGACGGCGTCCGACTCGCCGGTCAGGGCGATGTTGATGGTCGACATCTCGTACTGACGGATCACACGCGCGTCGGCGCTGATGCTGTCGCCCTCCTCGAGGACGATGAGGTCGCCGGGCACCAGATCGGCGGCCGCGACGATCGTCACCTCGCCGTCGCGCACGACTTTGGCATTTGCAGGCACCAGTTTTTGCAGAGCCTCGGTCGCTTTCTCGGCCCGGTACTCTTGGAAGAAGCCGATCACGCCGTTGAGGAGCACCACGCCGAGGATGGCGATGGTGACGTTGATGTTGTCCTGGCGGCTGGAGCCCGAGGACAGCAACGCCGCGATGAACGTGAACAGCGCCCCCGCCTCGAGCATGACCGCGAAGAGGTTGGTGAACTGGTCGAGGAACTTGAAGATGATCGGACGTCCCACCTTGGCCGGCAGGGTGTTGGGGCCATGCTTCTGCAAGCGCGCATAGGCCTCGTCCTCGGTGAGCCCCTTCGGCGACGTGCCCAGCTCTTCGTAGACCTGTTCTTCAGAGATCGCCCAGATATCCATGCAGCCAGTCTTCGCCGTTGCGTGTCGCCTGTGGGTACGTCGCGTTCACGGTACCGTGGGGCACTCTACTCCCAGCCGCGTACGCCTGCAAAAAGCGCGGCGCAGCTTGCGAGCAAGCTGCGCCGCGCTTCTACGGAGAAGGGGAGCTGCGCTGGAGCGTCGGACAGCCGTCTAGGTGTGGCGGACCCGACCGCGCGTGTGGTAGTACCGGTGCTCGAGGAAGCATACCCGGCACAGACCCAGAAGCGAGACGGCGACGACGGCGATGCAGACGATCATGATCACCCAGATCGCATCGACCTCAAGAGCCATGAAGGTCATCGTCG
>JADGPQ010000233.1 GCA_017882325.1 Thermoleophilia bacterium | reverse complement strand
AGCGCCGAGCTCTTCGATCTCTTGCCAGAGGACGAGCAGCACCGTCTCTTCGGCGACGAGCATGCTCGTCAGGCGATCGGCGTCACCGGCTTCACGCTGCCCACCATGTACCGGTGGGTGCGCTCCGAGAAGGGTCTGGCCGCGTCGCTGCACCCATTCCGCAATGGTCATTACCTGGGCAGCGGACCCGGCGAAGTGGTGCTGCGCGAGGCTGGCCTCGACGGCGCCGGCCAGAGCGCGGCGATCAAGGACTACGTTGCCGCGCGCGCTCGTGCCTCTCGCGGCTGACGCGCCGAGTCGGAGGGCTGGCGCGCGCGGCTCCGTGGGGGCGGCCCGTCGGCTGCTGCACGTCTTCAGGTGACGACATGAGCCTCGGGCCCGACCCGCCGACCCTCCTGCGCACGCTGTTCGACGCGGCGGTGGCCGCGGCGGATCCTGCCCGGCTCCTGCCGGGCCGCCTCCCGCCGCAGTCCGCCAGCCGCACGGCCGTCGTCGGGGCCGGCAAGGCCGCGGCGAGCATGGCCGCGTCCGTCGAGCGTGAGTGGGACGGGCCCCTCGAAGGACTCGTCGTCACGCGCTACGGTCATGGCCTGTCCTGTGAGCGCATCGAGGTCGTGGAGGCCGCGCACCCGGTACCGGATGCGGCCGGCCATGGCGCGGCCGGTCGCATCCTCGAGCTGGCTCGAGGCCTTTCAGCAGACGATCTGCTGATCTGCCTCATCTCCGGCGGCGGCTCGTCGCTCCTCGCCCTGCCGGCGCATGGCGTCACGCTCGAGGACAAGCAGGTTCTGATCAAGGCGTTGCTGCGCAGCGGCGCGACTATCGCTGAGATGAACTCCGTGCGCAAGCACCTCTCGGCCATCAAGGGCGGCCGCCTCGCGGCGGCCGCCCATCCGGCGCGCGTCGTCACGTACGTGATCAGCGACGTGCCCGGCGACGACCCGGCGGCGATCGCGTCCGGGCCCACGGTGCCCGACCCCACGACCTACCGCGAGGCGCTTGCGGTGCTCGATCATTACGGCGTCGACGGCCCCGCGGCTGCGCTGCAGCACCTCCACGCCGGGGCGGCCGGCGAAGTCGGAGAGACCCCCAAGCCCGGCGACCCGACGTTCGCCGGCGACGAGCTCGTGATGCTGGCGACGGCCGCGGACGCCCTGAAAGCGGCGGCCGGCTGCGCCCGCGCCGCCGGCGTGTCCCCGCTCGTCCTTGGCGGCGACCTCGAGGGTGAGGCTCGCGATCTCGGCGGCAGCCACGCCGCCCTGGCAATCGGCTGCGCGCGGGGCGGCGAGACGGCCCTCATCGCGCTCCGCGAGGCGGTCGCCCGCGGCGTCGCGCACCTGTCCGACCCGGTGTTCTTCGTGCCGCAGGCGCCGCTCGTCCTGCTGTCGGGTGGCGAGACCACCGTCACGGTCCGCGGCTCCGGCCGCGGCGGCCGCGATACCGAGTACCTGCTCGGTCTGGCGCTCGCCCTCGACGGCCACCCGGCGATCAGCGCGCTCGCCGGCGACACCGACGGCATCGACGGCAGCGAGGACAACGCCGGGGCGCTCGTGACGCCCGATACTCTGGAGCGCTCGCGGCAGGCCGGTGTAGATCCAGTCGCCTCATTGGCCGCAAACGATGCCTACGGCCTGTTTGCGGCCCTCGGCGACCTCGTCGTCACCGGCCCGACGCGCACCAACGTCAACGACTTCCGCGCAGTCCTCATCCTCTGACCGGCAAATGGCCTCCGGATCGCTCGTCGCCGCTCCGTCTGAGACGACGCCGCCCCGGGTAAGCACCTCTCGTCTCCAGCGAGGTGGCCCATGGCTCGTGACGTGCTCGAGTGCAGTCTGGATTTCGCGAAGCTTGCCGACCCGATGAAGGACGTGCTCACCTGTGAGCACGGGCGCATGCGTTTCGGCGGCATCGACGTGGCCGGCATGGCCGACACCACGCCGACGCCGTTCTTCCTCTTCAGCGCGACCCAGATCGATCGCAACATCGCGACGCTCAGGGACACCTTCCGCGCGCACCACCCGAAGACACGCGTCTTCTATGCCAGCAAGGCCTGCTCGAACCTCTGGTTCCTCGACCGTGTGCGCCGCAGCGGCATCGACATCGAGGTGAACTCCGGCGGCGAGCTGTGGAAGGCCCGCAAGGCGGGCTTCCAGCCGCACCAGATCGGCTTCAACGGCAACGCCAAGACGCGTGCCGAGATCCTCGTCGCCTTGCAGCCCCCCATCGAGGCGATCATCGTGGACTCGGTCTTCGAGCTTCGCCGCGTCGCCGACGTGGCCGCGGACCTGGGCGTGCAGGCGCGCGTCGCGTTGCGCGTCGACCTCAACGTGGCCAGCGAGACGCACCCAGGCCTTCGCACGAGCAAGGGGGCCAAGGCCGGCATCGACGTAGGCGAGGCCCTCGCCGCGTTCGGCCTTGCCGCCCAGCTACCGAACATCGAGCTGGTCGGCATGCACTACCACATCGGCTCGCAGATCACGCGCGTCGAGCCTTACCTCGAGGCGCTCGACCTCGCGCTCTCGCTTCTCGACCGTATCGAGACCGCTCATGGCGTCCGCCTCGAGCATCTCAACATCGGCGGCGGTTTCGCGATCCCCTACTACGACCGCACCGCCGACGAGCCCGACACGTACTTCGAGGCGCCACACACGCTTGACGGCTACGCGGCCGGCATCGGCTCACGCCTGCAGAAGGCTCGCCCCGACCTGCAGCTCTACCTGGAACCGGGACGCGCCATCGCCGGCAACACGGCCGTCCTGGTGAGCCGTGTCGAAGCCGAGAAGACGAAACTGGTCGGGGCCGCGGACGGCCGTGTCACGCGCGAGGACTGGATCATGGTCGACGCCGGCTTCAATACGGTCCTCGAGCATTCCAGCTACCACTGGTACTACCGTGCCGTCGTCGCGAACCACTGCGGCAAGCCCCCCGTGAGGCCGTTTCGCATCGGCGGGCCGCTGTGCGACGGCGGCGACGTGTACGCGGGTGACCCTGGCTCCGAGTACCGCTACTTGCCCACGTGCACGAAGGTAGGCGATGTCGTCGCCTTTTTCGACGTGGGCGCCTACTCCCTCGAGTGCATGAGCGCCTACAACGGCCGCGACCAGGCCGCTGCCTACATGGTCACCGAGAGCGGCCTGCGGAAGATCGCGGCACGGCGTTCGGTGGAGGACTTCGTCGCCAACGAGCGCTTCGCCGCGGACGCGGCGGCCGAGTAGCCTCGCGCCTCGGCGCGACCCGTCGGGCGTTCGGCGCAAGCGGCGAAGATTCTTCGGCCCCACTGGTCGCCGAGCGCATCACCGTGCAGGCCTCGCGGACGTCCGCGATCGCGAGATCCTCGTGCCCTCCAGCGGGACTGGCGCCAGACAAATGCTCGTCTGGCCGAGCCGCCCGGCCAGTCGATTTCGGCGATGCACGAGCGTGTGCTTCCCCGCGAACGCGACGACCTCGCGTCGGCCTCCAAGCCTTTGCCACGGCCGAACTCAGCGCCCACAGCCGCGACGTCATCGAGGGCTTCGAAGTGGGCGTCCTCTGTCTGCCCGAGGCGCGTGCCTGCTACCACCTGACCGGCCGTTTCGACTATCTGCTCCACATTCCTGATGCACAAGCTGGAGATCCACAATGAGTTCAAGCTGTCCGTGTTCATGGGTGTCGACAACGCGTGGCCAGTGGTCTGGTTGCTGTAGGGCACCCGCCAGTTGGCCGGCGACGATGGCTCCGCGAGTCTCGCCGGACTCAACCTGTCCAACTCGGTCGAGGCCGATCCCTGCTTGCCGCCTCAGAAACCCGCCGTGCGCTCGATGTCGACGAGGGCGTGTGCTCTGAGCACCACGTCACCCCCAGACGTTCAAGTCCATCGTGCGCCAGCCGTCTCCCTCGATGCGCTGGCAGAGCAGCACTCGGCCGTGGACGGTGAGTCTCGCGTGAGGATGCGACATTGAGGGCCTTTCTTTCGGTCGGTGCCTAGACACCAACAACCGACAAGGACAGGCCCTCACCTTTCAACAACGTCGTGAATCAGTACATCTAGTCCGCGTCGATCTCTTCGTCCGTGGCGCCGCTCTCGCTGACGACCATGCGGGCGATGGCGCTGACGACGTCGCCCTCGCGCATATTCATGACCTTCACGCCCTGCGTGGCACGGCCGTGGCGGCTGATGCCGTCGGCGCGCACGCGGATGACGACGCCGTCGCGGCTCTGCAGCATGATCTCGTGGTTCTCGCGCACGACCTTCACGCCGACCAGATACCCCTTGCGATCGGTGAGCGCGATTGTGCGTAC
>JADGPQ010000232.1 GCA_017882325.1 Thermoleophilia bacterium | reverse complement strand
GGGACGATGCGACTGCGGGAGCGGTGGTCGGCTGCGCTGACTGTGCTGGCGTGAACACGCACGAGCACGTCGCCTGGCCCCGGCTTGGGCTTCGCGACCTGTTCGACGCGTACGACTTCTGGGCCCCCGAACCGTCGGTACACCGCGGCGCGCATCTTTGGTCCGGGTCTCACGCGGACACCGTCCTGACACGCTTCGCCGACGCCCGCTGCGCGCGCCGCCAGATGACGAACTCGGCGACAGCCAGGTTGACCACCCAGGCGAGGCCCATGGCGACGGCGCGGGAGATCTCGTTCTTGGAGCCGAACATGATCGAGCCGGGGATGAGCGCGAGCGCCTGCGTCCCGGCAGCCACCCCGAGGGCATAGGCGCGCGTCATCCAGGCACTGTGCGCGACGTAGTCGTGACGGATGAGTGCACGGACCGCGAGCGACAGGCTGAGCAGCATGTAGCCGCCGAAGACCACCCTCTCCACGAGGAGCGCAGGGCCGTCCCCGACGGGATGCGGATAGAGCGTCGCCATCCAGAGCCCAGCCAGTGCGAGGACGAAGCCGGCAGGGATGAGTACCCGACCGGCCATCTTGTGCCAGCTGTGCCTTCCGCGCCGGAGCGAGGGCAGGAACTGGAAGGCGCCGATGACGCAGAACGGGATGGCGGACACGATGTGCAGGACGACCGGCACCGGGGAACCGGTGAACCTCGCGGCCTCGGGGATGAGCTCTGGCCCGCCGGCCAGTTGAGTGAGCCTGAATGAACCCGAGACGATCGGAATGAGCGTGAGCAGGATCAACCCGGTCGGGATGAGCCAGATCCCCCGCGGGCGCTGAAGCTGAGTGGATGCGATGACCATGGGTCGGAACCTATGGGCGGCCGCTGAGACTCTGCATCACCACATGTGGTGATCGGTGATGATGGGCCCATGGCGAGCCGGGTTCTGTCGACCAAGCTCTTCGTGCCGCCACAGCGTCCTCAATCTGTCCCACGCATACGGCTGATCGATCGGCTGAGCGATGGTCGCGCCGCTGGCCGAAAACTAACCCTCGTCGCGGCCCCCGCCGGATTCGGCAAGACGACCGTCGTGAGCGAGTGGGTAGCCGACGTCAAAGCTCGCGAACCTGACGTGCGCGTCGCGTGGATCTCGCTCGATGAGGGCGACAACGACCCGTCGCGTTTCCTCAGCTACCTACTGGCCGCCCTTGAGCGTCCTCCCGCACTCGCGGCGAATTCGCCCAAGTCGATTCTCACGGAACTCATCAACGAGATCGATCAGGCGCCCTCGTCGACGATCTTGATACTGGATGACTTCCAATGGATCGAAGGCGCCGCGGTTCGCGATGTCGTGACCTATCTGCTCGAGCATCAATCGTCGGCACTTCACGTTGTGATCGCGAGCCGCTCTGATCCGCTGCTTCCGCTCGCTCGTCTCCGAGGCAAGGGCGAGCTGGCTGAGCTACGTGCCGCCGACTTGCGGTTCACGCCCGATGAGTCGGCGACGTTCCTCAATCAGATGATGGGGTTGGGTTTGTCCGCCGTCGAGATCGACGCCTTGGAGTCGCGCACCGAGGGGTGGGTTGCAGGGCTCCAACTCGCTGCCTTGTCGATGCGGGAGCACTCCGACTCCACTGCATTCATCGAAGCATTCACGGGGAGCAACCGATTCGTCATCGACTACCTCGGGGAAGAGGTGCTTCAAGGTCAACCAGAACCCGTTCGGAGCTTCCTGCTCCACACGGCCTTCCTGGAGCGGATGTGCGCCTCGCTCTGTGATGCGCTCACCGGTCGGACCGACAGCGGCGAGATGCTCGATGCCCTCGAGCGCGACAACCTCTTCGTCGTCCCACTCGACGACAAGCGCCGCTGGTACAGGTACCACCACCTCTTCGCCGACGTCCTCCGCGCTCGGTCGCTACGCGAGGACCGAGATCGGGCGGATGATCTGCACCGACTCGCCAGCACCTGGCACGAAGAACACGACTTGCCCGGGGACGCGATCGCTTATGCGCTCTCAGCACACGACTTCCTCCGCGCCGCCCATCTGATCGAACGCTCGTTGCCGGACATGCGGCGACGGCGACAAGACACCACGCTGATCGCGTGGCTGAAGCTGCTGCCCGATGACACCACCAGGCGCCTGCCCGTTCTCCGCGCATTCTCCGCGTGGTCCATGTTTGTCGCGGGGAACTTCGACGGAGCCGACCGACGCTTCAGTGAGGTCGAGGCATCTGTGACGTCGGACGACGGCCACGACTCGATGCCAGGCCCTGAACTCACGAAACTGCCTGCGACCATCGCTGCCTATCGAGCAGCCATCGCGCAGGCCCGCGGCGACATCGATGGGACTGAGAGGCACGCACGCCGCGCCCTGGCGCTGAGCCTTCCGGACGACCATCTCAGCCGCGGTGCCGGCGGCGGCCTTCTCGGTCTCGTGCTCTGGGCGAAAGGTGACCTCGAGGCGGCTGTCCCGACGTTTCGTGAAGCGATGGCAAGCCTCGAGGTGGCGGGCCATCTGACAGACGCCATCTCGGGCACCGTCGTCATGATGGACATGCTCACCGTTCAAGGGCGCCGCCTCGCCGCAGGCGACGCATACGAGCGAGCCGTCTCACTTGCGGCGGCCGCGGGCGAGGGATGGACGATCGACCTTCAGCCCGGCAGAAGCGAACTGAGCCGCGAGGAGAACGATCTCGCGAGCGCGACAAGCATCCTGGAAGCAGGCCCGACACCCGGCGCTCATGCCGGCGTTCCTGAAAATCGCCATCGCTGGTTTATCGCGATGTCGCGGCTCAAGGAGGCCGAAGGCGATCTCGACGCCGCCACCGTGCTCCTCGACCAAGCCGAACAGCTCTACCTGCCGGGCTACTTCCCCGACACCCGCTCGATCGCCGCGATGAGAACCCGGATCTGGATCAAACAGAACCGACTCGCGGACGCAGGAGCATGGGCCGCCGAGAACGCAATCTCCCCAGACGACGACCCCGCCTACATGCGAGAGTTCCACCACATCACCCTCGCAAGGCTCCTGATCGCCCGGTTCCGCTCCCATCACGTGGCAGCTGACATCGCGGACGCCACCCGCCTGCTCGACAAGTTACTTGCCGCGGCCGAAACGGGCGGACGCGGTGGCAGCATGAACGAGATCCTCGTGCTGCAGTCGTTGGCTTTCGAGGCCCAAGGCCGACTGCTGGAAGCGATTGCGCCCCTTCGGAAGGCCCTCCTCCTGGCGGAACCAGAGGGATACGTACGCCTCTTCACTGATGAAGGGACGCCCATGGCCACACTCCTCGACGAGGCGGGCCGCCGCGCGATACTTCCCGAGTACGTTCGGCGCCTGCGTCGCTCCTTCCCGCCGAGCGGAGACGCGTCAGGCGTGGAGGCTGCCGAATCCCTCAGCCCACGCGAGCTGGCGGTCCTCGAGATGTTGGCCACCGAACTCACCGGTCCCCAGATCGCTCGCGAACTCTTCGTCTCCCTCAACACCCTGCGCACACACACCAAACACATCTTCGAGAAGCTGGCCGTCAGCACCCGGCCCGCCGCCGTCCGGCGCGCACGCGAGCAAGGGTTGATCTGACGACGATCACCACTTGTGGTGATGACGCGCCACCACGCGCATCCGTAGGTTTCGGTCCGTCCCGAGGCGACCGCCCGGGTCAACTCGGCCGAGGAGCGCCACCATGAGCATCACCACATCTACCCTCACCCGCGCGGCGGCAGTCGCCCTCGCGGCGGCAGGCGTCATCTTCGTCCTGATCCAGCCCCTACACCCGCACGAAGACATCGCCTCGATCACCACCAGCGCCTGGGTGTACGTGCACATCCTCAGCTTGACCATGGCCGTGCTCGGCCTCGCCGGCATCAGCGGGGTGTACCTCACGCAGGCGAGCCGCTCCGGCATCCTGGGCCTGCTGGGGTACCTCGTGTTCTCCCTGTTCTTCATCACCCAGTCAGCCGTCAACTTCGCCGAAGCTTTCATCCTGCCCCTCAGTGCCGCGGGCTCGCCCAAGCTGACCGAAGATGTGGCGAGCCTGTTCGTTGCTGGGTACGTGCTGCAGACGGACGTAGGTCCCCTGGCGATCGTCGGCTCCCTCGGTGCCGTGCTCTACCTCGGCGGAGGGATCCTGTTCGCGGTCGGTGTCCTCCGTGCACACGTGCTTCCCGGCTGGACGGGCATCTTGCTGATCGCGGCCGCCCTCGCCTCGTTGTCGGCGGCGATCCTCCCCCATCAGCTCGCGCGCTACGCGGCTGTTCCGATGGGCGTCGCGCTCGTCGCACTGGGCGTC
>JADGPQ010000231.1 GCA_017882325.1 Thermoleophilia bacterium | reverse complement strand
CGTCTTCCTCAACCTCGACGTTGACCTCTGGCTCCGCCGCCGTCGAGCTGGGCCGCGCGGTCGCCGAGCAGGTGGGGCGCGTCATCGTCGGCAAAGCCGACCAGACGCGCCTGGTCACGGTGGCTCTGCTGGCCGCCGGGCACGTGCTCCTCGATGACGTCCCCGGCGTCGCCAAGACGCTCCTCGTCCGCACGCTTTCTGCCGCCCTCGGCCTGAGCTTCTCGCGGATCCAGTGCACCGCGGACCTGCTGCCCGCCGACGTCACCGGCTCGATGATCTTCGACCAGAAGCGCAGTGAGTTCGAGTTCCGCCCGGGGCCGCTATTCGCCAACATCGTTCTCGCCGACGAGATCAACCGCGCCACGCCGCGCACACAGTCGGCGTTCCTGGAGGCGATGGAGGAGCGGGGGGTCACGGTGGACGGCACGACGCACCCGTTGCCGGGGCCGTTCATGGTCCTTGCGACGCAGAACCCGGTGGAGCTCAAGGGGACCTTCCCGCTGCCCGAGGCACAGCTCGACCGCTTCCTCCTCCGCCTGCGCATGGGGTATCCGAGTCACGACGACGAGACGCTCATGCTCGAACGGTTCCGCACCGGCGACCCCCTGGCCGAGGTGCGCGCCGTGGCGACGGCGGACGCTTTGCCCGCGGCGCGCGCGGCGGTCCGCGCCGTGCACGTCGCCGACGACATCGCGCGTTACATCGTGGCGCTTAGCCGAGCCACCCGCGAGACGCCGCTGCTGAGGCTCGGCGCCAGCCCGCGCGCCTCGCTCTCTCTGCAGCACGCCGCGCAGGCGGCGGCCGCCCTCGCCGGGCGCGACTTCGTCACCCCAAACGACGTGCAGGACTTGGTGGCGCCCGTTCTGGCGCACCGCCTGCTGCTCGCGCGCGACGCGGTCATCGATGGGCGGGACCCCGACGACCTGCTGCGCGAGGTCGTGGCGACCGTGCCGGTGCCGGCTGAAGCCCGCGAGGGCGAAGCCTCCGCCATTTGATGCGGAGGCGGTCGTGCGCCTGAGATCCATCGCGTGGGCCGGCCTCGCCGGACTGGTCGTGGCGGCGCTCCTGCACTCGAGCGCGCTAGTTTTCGCGTCGCTGGCCGCGTCGGCCCTCGCGGCGCTCGTCGTCACGACGCGCCGGCGTGTGTTCACGGCCGTCACCTTTGACCGCGCACTCTCCCGGCGCGTCGTCTCGTGGGGCAGCGAGCTCGAGATCACGATGAGCATCACCAACGCCAAGCTGCTTCCCCTTGTGTGGATGCGGGTGCGCGATGAGTGGCCGGAGGGCCTGGAACCCTTGGGGTTCGCACTCAGGCCGCTCAGCCATCTTGGCAGGCAAGCGTTCATCCAGACCGTATCGGTGCGCTGGTATGAACGCCTGCGGCGGCGTTACCGTGTGCGCTGCACGGAACGCGGCCTGCACCGCTTCGGACCGGTCGAACTGGAGGCCGGCGACCCATTCGGCATCGCCGGCGTGGAGCAGACGCTGGAGGCGCGGCAGGAGTTCGCCGTACTGCCAAAAGTGCTCGGCATCCCCGGCTTCGAGCTCCTGACCGGACATCCGTTGGTCGAGGAGACCGTGACCCACTCGCTGGCGTCCGATCCCACGGCGCTTCGCGGCATACGGCCCTACCGGCCAGGGGACCCCATGAGAGCCATCAACTGGCGCGCCACGGCGAGGTCGGGGGCCCTGCAGACCAACGAGTTCGATCCCGCATCCCTGGCGGCCATGCGGCTGCTGCTCGACGTGGGGTCGCGGCACAAGGCCTGGGAGGGCATCACCCCCCAGCTCATGGAGCTCCTGTGCGTGGTCGCCGCCTCGCTGGCGACGGCGTTCGCGGCCCAGGGTTTTGGCGTCGGGTTGGCCTCGAACGCGAGCCTGACCCGGGAATGGCGCGCCGTCGACATGGAAGCGGAGCAGGGCGCGCTGCCCCAGGTGCTCGAGACCCTGGCGCGCCTGCGCCCGTACACGGTCCGCGATTTCGGCGCTGTGCTTGCCACCGAGCTGGCCGACGAAAGCAGCAGGGCCGACTGCGTGGTGGTCACGGCGACGCTGCGGCCGGGCGTGCGCGGCCAGCTGGCACAGCTCCGCGCGGAGCGGCCGACCACGGTCGTGTACGTCGGCCGCCCCAACGAGGACGAGGCGCCGCTGGTCGACATCGCGGTGCCCGCCGACTTCGACTGGAGGTCGAGCGATGCGCTCCCGCTCCTGGCTTGAGCACGCGGGAGTGCTGCTCGCCGCCGCCGCCGAGGGCGTCTGGTGCGGCGGCCTGGCGGCGGCGCTCACGGGGGCATCGTGGGCCGTTCTGACCATCTTCGCGTGCGTCACCGTGGCCGCCGCTGCATATGTGGCCCGGCGACTCGCCGGGGGCGAGGGCCGGGAGCGCGCCGCGCGCCTCCTCGCGGCGACGCTGATCTTGCTCGCGACCGGAGTGCTGCTCGCCGCCGGCCGCGCCTGGGCGCACCCCTCTCTTGTAGGGCAGGTCATGCGCGACCTGGTCTACGTGGGCGGCCTGGTCCTCGTGGGCATCTATGCGGGTCGCGCCTCGCAGTCACCGGAAGCGGCGGTGAGGCGCGCCGTTCGAGGGTTCGCTTTGCTGTGCGCCATTCTGGTGTGCGCCGCCTTGGCCGGCTCGGCGCCGGGATGGGCTCCCGCGGCAGTCGTCGCCTCGCTCGTCGTCGGCGGGCTTCTCATCGCAGTCGTGCGCTACCAGGCTCTGACCGCGCTCGTCCACCCCGCTGAGCGGTTGCCCGCGTGGCCCTGGCTGCTCGCCGTGGCCGGCGCGGTGCTGGCCGTCATCGCCATCGGCGCGCTCCTCAGCCAGGTCCTTCGCGTGGACGTTGTGCTCTGGGCACTTGACGTCCTCGGGGGCGTGCTGCGGTACGCGCTGGACGGTGTGGCCTTCGTGATCGGCTACGCCGGGGCAGGGATCCTGCGTGGGCTTGACTGGCTGCTGGGCGCGCTTCACCTGCACGCTCGCGACGCCTCCGACGTACCCAAGTTGGCGCCGAGGCCGCCAACGCTCTCGGTGAACAAGACGAGGGGCCCCTGGGTCTGGGGCGGGACCAAGCTGGTGGTCACGGTCGTCGGCGCTCTCGCTGCGGTGGGGCTTTCGCTGGCGCTTCTCGTGGTCGCGCTGAGGCGGTTCCGCCGTGAGCTGCCAGCGGAGGTCGAGGAAGAACGCGAGGCGCTTACCTCGTTGAGGACGGCGGCCGGCGAGTCCGCGGCGCGGGTCGGGCGGCGGCTTCGCCGCCGCCTCAACGCGCTGCGCCGCCACGACCCTCTCTCGCCTGCAGACGTCGTGCGACAGCGCTACGCGGAACTTGAACGTCGGCTCTCGCGGGCCGGTCGACCGCGGCCGCTTGGCGTAACGGTGCGCGACCATCTGATTTCGGTGGCCGGAACGGCGGCGTCGGAAGCGGCGCCACCGCCATCGTCGTCTGCCGCCAACCTCGCCGGCATCTACGAGCTGGCGCGCTACTCTGCCCACACCGTCGACGCCGCCGAGGTGCGCCGCTTCGAGGCCCTGGCACGCGCCTTCGAGGCCTGAAGGTCCCCCGCGGCGTGCCCTACGAAGAGGGGCACGCCCTGCTCGGGCAAGGGCGCTGCCTGGTGGCGCTCGGCAGAGCGCCCGAGGCGGCAGCGCCGCTCGCCGCGGCCCGTGAGATCTTCGCGCGGCTCGGGGCGAAGCCGGCGCTGGCGGAGACCGACGCGCTGCTGGCACAAGTCGGCGTCTGACACTCGCCGCACCGCTCGTCGGTGCCTCAAGCTTGGGTTCGCTTTCGCCAACGCCGAATACCCGTCCCCTCCGTTGCCCCGGTCGTAGTATGTTTCCCGTGGCGGCGGGGTCGCCGTCGGGACGCGGATGGGAGGAGGTCCGGTCATGGGCTCACGGATTCTGGTCACTGGAGCCACGGGGACGGTCGGCGGGGAGGTCGTGCGGCAGCTGCACGCACGAGGAGCGCCTCCCATCGCGCTTGCGCATTCGGCCGACAAGGCGCCCGCGCTCGAGGACTCATCCGCCGAGGTACGCGTGGCGGACCTGCGCGACGAGGCCGCTGTACGCGACGCCGTGCGCGGAATCGAGAAGCTCTTCATGCTCACGCCGGTCACGCCGGACCAGGTCGAGATCGGCCAGACACTCGTGCGGCTGGCGGCCGACGCCGGCGTGCAGCGCATCGTGAAGCTCTCTTTCATCGGCGCCGAGCGTGAGCCGGGCGTCATGCTTGGCCGCTGGCACCGCCAGATGGAACGCGCCATCGAGGACTCCGGCGTGCCCTGGACGTTCGTGCGGCCGGCGGGCTTCATG
>JADGPQ010000061.1 GCA_017882325.1 Thermoleophilia bacterium | reverse complement strand
CGCGGCGGTGGCGGACGTGAGCGACTGCAGCTTCTCGAGGGCCGCAACGGGATCGTCGTCGTCGGCTGCGTCCTGCGCGCCCGACGACGTGGACGCGTCGCTGCCGCGGCCGGCGCCGGCCGGGGACGCCGCCTCGCCCCGCGCGGGGCGGCGGCGGCGCGGCTGCGGCTGGTTGTCGTTGGCGTCGTCGGTCATAGGGCGGACGCGAGGTCGTTGCGCATAGATTCGGCAGCGCCGGCGGCAGCCCTTCGGTATTCGGCGGTCTCGGTCTGCCACGCGTAGATGATGGAACGTGAGGCGTTGACGACGAAGCCGGCCGCGCCGCCGGCGGCGACGTCCGCCAGGGCGTCCGCTCCGGCGCCCTGGGCGCCGTACCCGGGGACGAGCAGAAAGGCATGCGGCAGGGCCTCGCGGACCAAGCGCAGCGACGCCGGCGACGTGGCGCCGACGACCGCTCCCACGTCGCTGTAGCCCGCGTCGCCCATGTGGGCGGCGCCCAGTCTGGCGACCAGCTCGGCGACGCACACATACAGGGGCTGGCCTTCTACTTCGCGCTCCTGGAGGAGAGCCGCCCCCGGATTGCTCGTCCGCGTGAGCACGAAGACGCCCTTGCCGTCGGCACAGTGCGCGACGAGCGGCTCCAGAGAGTCGTCGCCCAGATAGGGACTGGCGGTGAGCGCGTCGGCAGCCAGGCCGGCGACCGGCGCGGCGAAGCCGGGCGCGCCGCCGAAGGCGGCGCGCCCGTAGGCCGCGCCGGTCGACGCGATGTCGCCGCGCTTCACGTCGAGGATCACGGGGAGCTCGTGCTCGTGGGCGCAGCGGATGACCGCGCCCAGAGCGCGCCAGCCGGCTGCGCCATACTGTTCGAAGAAGGCGGCCTGAGGTTTGGCGCAGGCGGCGAAGCCGGCGACGGCGTCGATGATGCCGCTGCAAAACTCCTGGAAGCAGGCGGCGACGGCCTCGTCCTCGCCGAGCTCGGCCGCCTGCGGCCTGTACTTCGCGACGAGCGCCGGCGGCATGCGCTCGAGCACGGGGTCGAGCCCCACGCAGACGACGCTGCGTCGCGCGCGGATGGCCGCGGCGAGTCTGTCGGAGAAATGCTGCATGCCCGCCTTCCCTTGGAGCGTGCCTATCCTACCCGACGCGCCAGCCGCGCGTGAACGCGGGCGCGGCGCTGACGCGGACGTAAGAGCATCCGTGCGGATGCGAGGGAGCGGCTCGCGAAAGCAGAGAGACGGTGGAGAACCGTCAGATGACGTCGGCGCGCTGGCCGTCCGCGGCGCGGGCTGGGGCGTCCGCAGAGCCTCCGACGCCTGCGTCTTCTGGGACGCCGGCAGACGCATGCCCCGCGGCGACACCGGCGTCGCCCGTGGCGGCGGCCTCGCCCGCGCCGTTCGCCTCCACCACCTGTTGCGCCTGGAAGCGGCGCACGTTGCGGCGGATCGTGGCGAGCTTGGCGCGCACGGCATCGGTGGCCTGGTCGCGCGCAGTCTGATCTTCCCCGGTCACGCGCTCGGACTCCGCCTGCATCTCGCGCAGGACATCCATGAGGTGCTCGTCGTCCATGCGCGAGAGCGTGTCGATGTCCCACTTCATGGCCTTGCTTGAGGTCTCGTGCACCGCGTCGAGCTTGGCGCGCACGACGGGGTTGAACACTGCGCCCGGGTCCACCTGCGCGGTGATCTCGTCGACGTCGCGGATCATGTCTTCGATGCTGGCGCCGACCTTGGGGATGATCTTGATGCGGCCGTCGGCGTCCTCGACCACGCGCTCGATGGAGAGGTAGGCCTTGAGGAAGCCCTCGGTGAAGGCCACCGGCACGGTCACAGCGTAGGCGATCACCTGCAGGACCTCGGCGGCGAACTGCGTGAAGGTGCCTGTATGCAGATAGCTGTCCTCGATGAGCCCGAGGAGCATGGACTTGAGGTACGGGTCGGCGCGCGTGTCGCGCGCCTTCCCGCCCGGCAGCGGGCGCTCACGCTTGTTCTCCAGGACGGTCATCTCTCTCCACCCCGTATCGGCACGCCTGTGCGGAACTTGACCCCGACGAGGACCATCGTTGGCCCCCGTCCGGCTATCGGATACGCTGTGCGCAATGAACGTTGAAGGAGTGCGATGCCGGATGGACAGCTGATCACGAAGGGCGAGACCGAGCTCGACACATGCCTCGCCGCTTTTGCCTCCGCCCCACGCGCGGGGGCGCTGCTCTGCGACATCGACGGCACGATCTCAGCGATCGTCGCGCGCCCCGAAGACGCGGCGGTGTCGCAGCCCTTCCGCGATGTGCTCGCCGCGCTGACGGAGCGGCTGGGTCTGGTGGCGTTCGTGACCGGCCGGGCCCTCGAGGACGGGCGGCGCATGATCTCTCTGGACGGCGCCGCCTACATCGGCACGCACGGCCTTGAGGTCATGGCGCCGGACGGCCAGGTCCTTACGGAACCTCAGGCCGAGCGCTACATCTCCGAGGTGCAGGAGGTGGCCGCCGCAGCCGCCCGCGACCTCGACTGTGACGCCCTGGGCGTCGTCCTCGAGAACAAACGCACCGTGCTGGCCGTCCACTACCGCCTCGCCGCCGACGCGGCACGCACACGGCACGAGATCCTCACCCGAGTGGTGGAGCCCGCTCGCAGCCGTGGGCTGGGCATCTCCAGCGGCCACTTTCTCTTCGAAGTGCGGCCGCCACTGCCGTTCACCAAGGGCACGGCCACGCGCCGCCTGCTGGACGGCGGGGACTACCTGGCGGGGATGTTCTGCGGCGACGACCTGACGGACGTGACGGGCTTCAAGACGCTGCACGACTGGGCGGCGCGCGACGCGCGACGCGCGGCATGCGCCGTGGCCGCGGTGACCGCGGAGACGCCGCGCCCTGTCATCGAGGACGCCGACGTGCTCGTGCGCGCCACCCCCGGAGTGTACGAAGCGCTGACGCGGCTGCTGGGCGCCGTTGGGGGCTGAGAGGGCCGGAGCCATCGGCCGGAGCCGCCGGCCGGGCCTTCCCGGTGCCTGAGGGCGGCGCCCGAGATCAGCGCCCTTTGAACTCGGCGGCGCGCTTCTCCAAGAACGCGGCCATACCCTCGCTCTGATCCTCGCTCGCGAACGCCAAAGCGAAAAGGTCGCGTTCGATGCCCTGGCCGGTAGCGATGTCCGTGTCGGCGGCGGCGTTCACGGCGGCTTTGCAGTAGCGCATCGCCAGCAGGCTCTTCCCGGCGAGCTCCTCCGCAAGCTTTATCGCCTGGGGCATGAGCTCGTCCTTGGGAAACACGGCCTGGACGAGCCCGATACGCAGCGCTTCGTCGGCGCGGAGATGACGGCCGCTGAGCACGAGGTACTTCGCCCAACCGAGGCCGATGTTGCGCGGCAGGCGCTGCGTGCCGCCAAAGCCAGGCGTGATCCCGAGCGTGATCTCGGGCTGCCCGAATTTGGCCTTGTCGCTCGCGAGGCGGATGTCGCAGGCGAGCGCCAGTTCGCAGCCGCCGCCGAGGGCGAAGCCGTTCACGGCGGCGATCCACGGCTGGGGCGCCGCCTCGATGCCGCTCATGACAGCCTGACCGAGGGCCCCGAAGCGGCGCGCCTCTTCGGCCGTGAACCCCTGCATCTCGGCGATGTCGGCGCCTGCCACGAACGACTTGTCGCCACCGCCGGTGAGCACGACGGCGCGCACGCCGTCTTCGGCGGACAGTCCACGCACGGCTTCCAGGAGGAGCTGGTTGGTCGCGGTGTTCAGGGCGTTCAGCGCCTCGGGACGATCGACGGTGACGACGGCGACGGCGCCTTCGCGGGTGACCTCGACGGCCATGATTGACCCTCCTTCACGGTGGGTGGGACTCTCCGGCCGCAACTCTACCGCACTCCCGCCCTGCGACCGCCTTCCCGGGCTGCCGCCGGCAGGCACGGACTCGCCCTCTATTGTCATCCTGTACACGTCCGCCGGCCTGTGATGGAGTTGCTCCGGGGCGCACGCCACGAAAGGGGCTGTCATGAAGATCTTCAGCCGGCCGGCATGCATCATCATCGTCGTCTGCGTGTGCTGCGCGGGCCCTCTGCTCGCGGCCTGCGGCGGCTCGCCCGGCGGCCCGTCGCCCTCGGCCTCGCGAGTCTCGCCCTCCGCTTTCGTGGCGAGCCCCACGTCCGTGCCCACTCCTCAGATCACCAGCGGCAGACCACCCGCCGGTGCCGTGGCGGTCGTCCAGCAGTACTGGGCACTCCTCAGCGAGCGCGAGTACGATGCCGCTTTCGCGCTGACGAGCGGGTCGCACACGTACGACCCCGGCTCGAATCCGAGGGAGGTCGAGTCGGCGCACTATCTGCGTCCGGCAAGCAAGGTCTTCCCCACGCCGGGCGACGACGCCACCGTCGAGTTCGGCTCGTGGATCCGTATCGTGCCGGCCGCCGAAGGCAGCCCGTTCGGCACCGCGACAAGGCGCTGGCTGATGTTCTCGCGCGTCGTGCGCATGTCGGACGGCAGCTGGAGGCTGGTCGAGCTCGGCACGGGGCCGTGACCCGAAGCGGCGGGCGCCAC
Source organism: Thermoleophilia bacterium (assembly GCA_017882325.1). Taxonomy (GTDB): domain Bacteria; phylum Actinomycetota; class Thermoleophilia; order UBA2241; family UBA2241; genus CAIXSE01. Next base: position 9,079 of record JADGPQ010000061.1, on the reverse strand, counting down.
CAGCCACCGCAGGCGGGCCAGCGTGGGAGGCGCCGCGGGCGCCCCGCACGTTAGGAACGCAGCTTGCGCAGCGGCGCCACGCTGGCCATCAGGCGGCGTTCTGAGCCGTCGCCCTCGAAGCGCACGAGGACGATGCCGCCGTGCTCCATGGTGAGCACCGTGCCCTCGCCGAGGGTGGCGTGCAGCACGCGGTCGCCGCTGGCGAAGAACTGCTCGACGACCTCTTCGTCGAGCTCCTTCTTCTCGAGGCCGGTGAAACGGTGGCCGGAGGCGCCGTCGACGTCGCCTGACACGTCGTCGGCACGGCGTTGGCCTGACCGGCCGCGCCAGCCGCCGGCCTCGCGCCCGTCGCCCTCGCCGCCGCCCCACGATCCGGCGCCCCACGATTCGCCGCGCGCGCCCCAGCCCCCCGCCGCGCGGTCACCGATCGCCTGTCGCTCCACGAGGTCTCGGGGGATCTCGTCGAGGAAGCGGGACGGCGGGTTGTGCTGAGACGATCCCCACAGGGTCCGCGCTCTCGCGTGGACGAGGTAGAGCCGGTCCATGGCGCGGGTGATGCCCACGTACGCCAAGCGCCGCTCCTCTTCCACGTTCTGCTCGTCCAGAGAGCGCTGGTGGGGGAACACGCCCTCCTCCATGCCGGCCACGAACACCACGGGAAACTCCAGACCCTTGGCGTTGTGCAGGGTCATCAGCGTGATGAACGCACTCGTGTCGGTGAACGCGTCGATGTCGGCGTAGAGGGAGATCTCCTGGAGAAAGCCGTCGACGCTGGGCTCGTCGGCGCGCTTGTCGTACTCGGCGGCGACGCCGGCGAACTCCTCGAGGTTCTCGAGGCGGCCCTCGGACTCGAGCGTCTTCTGCGCCTTGAGGGCCGCCTCGTAGCCGCTCTCATCGAGCACGCTGCGCACGACCTCGCCGACGGGGCGGCCGTCGAGACCCGCCTGAAGGCCTTCGACGAGGCGCACGAAGGCGAGCAGGCCGCTCCGGGCGCCGGCCGACAGGCCGGGGACGTCTTCGGCGGCCCGCATCGCCGTCCACACGCTCTCGCCCAGGCCGGCAGCGTGCGCCTGCAGCCGCTGCAGGCTCGTGGCGCCGATGCCGCGCTTGGGCACGTTGACGACGCGCAGCAGCCGCTGCGCGTCGTCCGGATTGACGAGCGCGGTGAGATACGCCACGACGTCGCGGATCTCGGCGCGCTCGTAGAACTTGGGGCCGCCGATGACCTGGTAGCCTATGCCGTAGCGGCCGAACTGCTCCTCGAGCACGCGCGACTGGGCGTTGGTGCGGTAGAGCACCGCGACCTCGTCGGCCTGGTAGGGCCGGTCGGCGCCGGCCTCGCCCTCGAGCAGCTTCTGCACCTCGCTGGCCACGAACTGCGCCTCGGCGCGTTCGTCGTTGACCTCGACGACCTGGACGCGCGCGCCCTGCCCTCTCGGCGTCCACAGGTTCTTGCCCTTGCGCTTGCGGTTGTTGGTGACCACGGCGTTGGCGACGTCGAGGATCGCCTGCGTGCTGCGGTAGTTCTGCTCGAGGCGGATGAGCTTGGCATCGGGGTAGTCGCGCTCGAACTCGAGGATGTTGCGGATGTCGGCGCCGCGCCACGAGTAGATGCTCTGGTCGTCGTCGCCCACCACGGCGAGATTGCGGTGCCCGCCGGCCAGGAGGTTGGCGAGACGGTACTGCGCGTGGTTGGTGTCCTGGTACTCGTCGATGAGCACGTAGCGGAACGCCTGCTGGTAGTGCCTTAGGCGGTCGGGGAAGCTCTCGAGCAACTGCACCGTCTTCATGAGGAGGTCGTCGAAGTCCATGGCGTTCATCTCGGCGTGACGCAGCTCGTAGCGCTCGTACACGTCGGCCGCCACCTGCGAGAAGCGGCCGCCCTGCTCGCGGAACTCGGGCGCCGTGCGGAGCTGGTTCTTGGCCTCGCTGATCTGCCGGCTGATCGACTCGGGCGGGAACCGCTTGGGATCGACGTTGAGCTCTTCCATGCAGCGCTTGATGAGCCGGCGGCGGTCGTCCTCGTCGTGGATGGTGAACGTGCTCTTGTAGCCGATGCGCTGGGCTTCGCGGCGCAGGAGGCGCGCGCACATGCTGTGGAAGGTGCTGATCCACATGGTGCGAGCGATGGGCCCCACGAGACCGCCGATGCGCTCCTTCATCTCGCCGGCGGCCTTGTTGGTGAAGGTGATGGCGACCACCTCGTCGGGCCGCACTCCGTGCACCTGGATGAGGTAGGCCACGCGGTGCGTGAGCACGCGGGTCTTGCCGGAACCCGCGCCGGCGAGGATGAGCAGCGGGCCCTCGAAATGGGCGACGGCAGCGCGCTGCTCTTCGTTGAGACCGGCGAGGAGCGGATGGTCCGGCGCAGCCGGACCGGAGGTCTCGCCGGTCGTGCGCTTGCGCGCTGGGCTCATGGCGCCGCCCCGCGATTCAGCAACAGGCTGACGGCGAGCGCCACCACGCCGGCCAGCACGAGCTTGACGCCGGCCAACCAGAGGCGCTCGCGCGACACCTTGCCGAGAAACACGCCGAGCAGGAAGAGCTCCACGAACGCGATGCCGCCGGCCGAGTAGAACGCCTCGTGCATCGAGGCCGGCGGCACGAAGAAGAACGGGATCATGATGAGGAGTGACGCGATCAAGGGCGAGCTCCCGTCCACCAGCGCGACGATGACCGTCGCGTAACGCGAGGCGGAGTACAGGGTGGTGTCCTGCAAGCTGGTGAGCGTCGACTCCTCGATGTCGCGCAGGGCGCGGTCGCGCTCGGCGCGCTCGACCTGATACGAGCCATAGAAGCCGGCGACGCCGATGCTGACGGCGGTGGACAGGATGAGCGAGATCACGGTGGCAGCCTTGTCCACCCCGGCGACGTAACTGCCGGCGAGCACGCCGAGCGTAGTCAGCGAGCCGTCGAAGGCGTTGATGACGAAGTAGCGCCGCATGATCTCGCCGACGCCGGCGATCTCGTGGTACTGGCGCACCGTGGCGGGGACCGCGCGCAGGCGCGAGAGGAAGCCGGGCTTTGCCCCACGTCTCACGGTTCGGCGGCGTCGTCGCGGCGCGAACGGGTCAGCGCAGCCAGCTGGCGCCGGCGTCCTGCGGGGTCTCGACCTCGTCGATGAGACGTTTGCCGGTCGAGCACTTGTCGATGGAGTGGATGCTGGCGCCCGACTCCTGGACCACTTCGGCGACGTCCTGGAAGTCGATGTCGTCGCCCTCGAGGGTGATCTTGATGTTCTCAACCTTGTTGTCGATCTCGATGAGCGTGATGTCCACGCCGATGATGCCCTCGAGGTCGCCAAGCTTGTCGGCGAGCACGAGCATCGTGGGCTGGTGCGGCTTGAGCACGTCGAGCACGAGACGACGGACCTCGCTCATGTGGTGATCACGCTCCGTTCACGGGTCGCTGGAGAAGGCTGCAATCGTAGCATACCCACCCTCCGCCGCCGGTCACCCGATGGGGACGACGACGCCCGGTGACTCGCACCTCGAGTACCGGGGCCGACGGGGGGCTCCCCTCATCGTCGTCCGCACGCGGTGAGCCGATGACTATGATGAATGCTTCACGGGCACACAGATGCTACCCACGGCGTGCGGACAAGGGAGGCGAGCGATGAGTGCTACGACGAGCGCGTTCACTCTGATCCTGGCTGAAGACACGCAGGGCGCCGCATCGGCACGCGGCTTCATCGTCACCGACGACGGGATGCTCTACGGGACGACCGACAACGGCCGACGCTGGCGCTGTCTGGGATTGGTCGACACGGCCGCCTTCCTCTTCGACGTCGGCAGCCTTGAGACCACCGGGGAATCGGCGGCGGCGCGCACCGAGTGGACTCGCCTGCCGACGCGGCTCCCGGTCTAGCGCCGGACGGACGCCGCCGCAGGCGGCGTCAGATCCCGGCGCCCTGGTCGAACGCCAGGAACTCGGCCAGCATCTCCTGCGTCTGGCGCACCGCCTCTTGGCGCTTGCCCTTGCGCTCGGGATGGATATCGTCGAGCTCCTGCTCCATCTCGACGATGCGCGCCACGAGGCACTTGACCGCCTCGGCGACAGGGTCGGGCAGGTGGCGGTAGTCGATGTCGGGGATTCCCACGCGCTGGCCCTGGAGCAGCACCGGACGGCCCGGGTTGCCGACCACCGTGGAGTTCTTCGGCACGTCGCTGACGACGACACTGCCGGCGCCGATCTTCGCGTTGTCGCCGACAGTCACGGCGCCCAGCACCTTGGCCCCGGCGCCGAACACGACATTGTCGCCCACGGTAGGGTGCCGCTTGCCGGTCTGCTTGCCCGTGCCGCCCAGGGTGACGCCCTGGTACATGGTCACATTGTCGCCGATCTCGGTGGTCTCTCCGATCACCACACCGGCGCCGTGGTCGATGAACAGGCCATGGCCGATCCTCGCGCCGGGGTGGATCTCGATGCCGGTGAGCACGCGGTTGACCTGGCTGATCCAGCGCGGCACGACCGGAACGCCCGCGTCGCTGAGCTTGTGCGCCAGACGGTGGAGCCAAAGGGCGTGCAGGCCCGGATACGAAGTGACGATCTCGAAGCTGGAGGTCGCCGCGGGGTCACGATCCTGCACCGCCTTGACGTCGCCGCTGATCTCGTCCACGGCTGTGCGCACGTCGCGGCTCAGACCTTTCACGATCGCGTTGACTGGAGTGCATCCGCGCGCCCGCCTGCCCAGGAACCAGCAGCCGGCGAGGCCCATGCTCGCGAGGCCCAGCAGCTTACGGAACACGACCGTCACCTTCCTCTCTCGGGAGCGGCACCCGCGGGCCGCCGCTCGTCCGAGAGCTACGCTATCACGCCTCGGCGCCGGCGCTTGTGGGGCCGCCGGAGGCGGCCCTCTTCCCCGGCGTTTCGAAGTCCGGCGCTTCGTCCATGCTGCCCGAGCGAAACCCCTCCAGATCGAGGGTCACATACGTGAACCCGAGGGCGCGCAAGCGGCGCGCGATGGTCTCGCGTGCCTCGAGCGCGCGCCCCAGGGCACCGCTCTCCACCTCGACTCTGGCGACGCTCCCGTGGTGCCGCACGCGGCACTGACGAAAGCCGAGCTCATGCAGCACCCGCTCGGCCGCGGCGATGGCCTGCAGCTTCTCCACGGTGATCGGCTCGCCGTACGGGATCCGGGACGCAAGGCAAGCCTGCTGCGGCGCGTCCCACGTGGCGAGGCCGAGCTCTCTCGACAAGCGCCGGACCTCGTCCTTGCCGAGGCCGGCCGTCAGCAGCGGATGGACGACGCCACGTTCGGCGGCGGCGCGCATTCCGGGCCGGTGGTCGCCGAGATCGTCCAGGTTGGCGCCGTCGACCAGCGCGACGCACCCCGTCTCGGCGGCCACGCGCGCCATCTCGGCGACCAGCTCGCGCTTGCAAAAGTAGCAGCGTTCGCGCGGGTTGCCGGTGAAGGCCGGATCGTCGAACTCGTGCGTCTCGACGACCACATGTCGCACGCCGAGGCCCGCGGCCAGGTCGCGCGCGGTCTGCAGTTCCTCCGGCAGGTACGTCGCGGAGACGGCCGTGAAGGCGACCACGCGGGCAGGTCCGAGAACGCGCGCGGCGGCGGCCAGCACCAGACTCGAATCGACGCCGCCCGAGAAGGCCACGCAGGCCGAGCCCAGCTGCGCCAGCTCGGCCTCGAGCCGCTCCAGGGCTCCTCGCGCTTCGCGGGAGACCCTAGTCATCGTAGTCGACCAGTCCCGTGATGGTGGGCTGCTCGCCACACACCGGGCACGTGGGGACGCGCGCGACCTCGACCTGGTTGAACGTCATGGCCGCACCGTCGAACTGCACGAGGCGGTCGTACAGCGGGGTCCCGGCGCCGGTGAGCACCTTGATGACCTCGAGAGCCTGGATGGCGCCGATCGTCCCGGGTATGGGGCCGAGCACCCCTGCCTCCGAGCAGCTGACCACGCCCGCGGGCGGCGGGGGCTCCGGAAAGAGGCAGCGATAGCAGGCCGTCTCCCCGCCCTTCACGGTCATGGCCAGCCCGACCATGCGCAGCACGGCGCCGTCGACCAGCGTCTTGCGCTCGAGCACGCAGGCGTCGTTGAGGAGGTAGCGAGACGGGAAGTTGTCCACGGCGGTAACGACCACGTCGTAGCGCCTCACGAGGTCCAGCGCGTTGGCCGCCATCAGGCGCATCGCGTGGGGCTCAACCTGCACGTCAGGGTTGAGCGCGCGCAGTCGCGCAGCCGCCCGCTCTGCCTTGCTCTTGCCGATGTCCTCGGTCGTGAACAGGATCTGGCGTTGAAGATTCGAGAGCTCGACCACATCGTCGTCGACGATGCCCACGCGGCCCACGCCGGCGGCGACGATGTAGTAGAGGACCGGCGCCCCGAGCCCTCCGGCGCCCACGACCAGCACTGAGCCCTTGCGAAGTTTGTCCTGGCCGCGCTCGCCGATGTCCTTGAGCACGAGCTGGCAATCGTACCGCAGGCGCTCCTTGCCGCTGATCAGCATGCTCGCCCTCCGGCCACCCTGCTTTCGGCGTGACGCTCGCTCCCGCCGATACCTCGCCGTGCCACGGTCAAGCCTTGACCTCGGGTAGGTCGCCGAAGAGCGACGTGGACAGATAGCGCTCGCCGGTGTCGCACAGCACGGTGACCACGACCCTGCCCTGCATCTCCGGCCGGCGCGCGACCTGGCCGGCGGCCCATGCGTTGGCGCCGGCCGAGATGCCGACGAGGACGCCTTCCTGGCGCGCGAGGTCGCGCGCCACGGCGAAGGCGTCCTCGGCGCTCACCTTCACGATCTCGCTGTAGACCTTCGTGTCGAGCACCTTGGGGACGAAGCCGGCGCCGATGCCCTGGAGCTTGTGCGGGCCGGGCGCGCCGCCCGACAGGACCGGCGAGTCGGCCGGCTCGACGGCCACCACGAGCACGCCGGGACGGCGCTCCTTGAGCACCTCGCCGACGCCCGTCAGCGTGCCCCCGGTGCCCACGCCGGCGACGAACGCGTCGACCTCGCCGCCCGTGTCGGCCCAGATCTCCTCGGCCGTCGTGAGCCGGTGGACCTCGGGGTTGGCGGGGTTCTCGAACTGCTGTGGCACGAAGGCGTCGCCGCCCTCCGCCGCCAGCTCGAGGGCCCGGGCGACGGCCCCGCGCATGCCGTCGGCGCCGGGCGTGAGCACGAGGCGCGCGCCGAACGCCTTGAGGATGGTGCGGCGCTCCATGCTCATGGTGTCGGGCATCGTGAGCACCATGTCGTAGCCGCGCGCGGCGGCGACCATGGCCAGAGCGATGCCCGTGTTGCCGCTGGTCGGCTCGATGATCGTGGTCTTGCCCGGGGCGATGCGGCCTTCGCGCTCGGCGACCTCGATCATCGCCAGGCCGATGCGATCCTTGACGCTGCCGCCCGGGTTGAACGACTCCAGCTTGCCGAGCACTTCGGCGCCGCTCGCCTCGGAAATGCGGTTGAGGCGAACCAGAGGAGTGCGTCCGATCAGCTCCGTGATGCTGCCTGCCCTGTTCATGCGGTCTCCTTGCAGAGCCCCGGCGAGGCCGGGGGTCGAGAGTCAGATGTGGTACATCGGCGCGCGCCCACGCAAGGCGTCCTCGCGCGCCAGCAGGTCGGCGATCGTCGTGTCGCCGAGGACCTTCGCGAGAGCCTGCTGGGCCTCGATCCACACCGTCGAGGCCCCGCACCCGTCGACGCGCTCGCAGAGGCCCTGCGTGCATTCCGCCGGCGAGGGTACGCCATCGAGCGCCGCCACGACATCGAGGACGCTGATCTCCGCTGCCGGGCGTGCCAGCGTGTACCCGCCGGCGGCGCCCCGGCGGCTGCGCACGACCCCGCCGCGGCGCAGCGCGGCGAAGACCTGCTCCAGGAACTGCAGCGGCATGTCGCGGCTGTCCGCGATATCGCCCAGCCGCACCGGCTTCCCGGGCGCAGTCCCCTCGCGCTGCGCAAGCTCCGTGAGGGCGCGCACTGCGTACCTGCTCTTCATGGAGATGTTCACGCTCACTCCGCTTCCGCGCCGACAGCATTTCCGATAATTCCAGTCAAGAATAGGGAACGGCGGCGACCCGTGTCAACGCCCCGGCATTCGCACCGGTCCTCCTCACGCCCTCCAGCGACGCACGACAAGCGAGGCGAACGCAGTCAGGGCAAGCGTCACGAGCGCCGCCCACACGATGCGGTACGCGACGACCCAGAAGGCGCCCGCCCCAAGCGCGATGAACACCAGCGAGTCTTCAGCGATGGCGTGCACCATGCTGAGGAAGGTGCTCATGATGAACACCTGACGGCGCGCGAGGTCGTGGCGGCGGATGTCGCGCACGATGACGCCGCCGCCGTAGGCGAGCCCGAAGAGGAAGCCGATGAGCGTCGGCGCGGCAGAGCGCTCGTTCAAGCCCACGTGTCGCACCACTCGCGCCCAGGCGCGCACCACGGCGCCGAACGGTCTGGTCCCTTCGAACAGCTCGAGGACCACCATGATGGGCACGACGATGAGGAAGACGCGAAGGAGCAGGTCCAGCGAGCCAGTGACGAAGGTGCGCAGCAGGTCGGCCATGGTCAGAGCAGCCCCATGAGCAGGTTGGCGACGGCGGCAGCCGCCAGGCCGGCGACGACGCGCAGGACGCCGAAGGCGAAGCCGTTCATACCGGCCCTGTGCAGGACCGCGCCCTCCACGATCAGGTTATGCCCGATGAGGATGGCGATGGCCAGCACGGTGATCTGCCGGGCGCTGAGGTGCAACGCCTGCATCGAGCCGACGGCCGCGTAGATGTTCAGCACGTAGCCGACCATGAGGGGCACGGCGGCATCCCCGGGCAACCCGAGCAGCGACATCAGCGGCCGCGCCAGCTGGGCCAGCCACTGGATCACGCCCAGGCGCTCGAGGACGAGAGTGAGGCCGTAGGCGGGGATCATGACGCGCGCCAGCTCCCAAAAGGTCTGTAGACCGGCCTTGACGCCGATCCTGAGGTCGCGGCTGAGGCGCGCGCCTAGTCCCGGCGCCGGCTGGGGCGAAGGTGCGCCGGGGACTGCCCCGGGCGCCGTCGCGGCGGAAGTCTGCCCCGGAGGGGTAGCGGGGGGCGCGGTCGTGGGGTCTTCGCCGGCATGTTCCATG